>DLKK01000040.1:5315-17495 GCA_002478955.1 Treponema sp. UBA7590 | reverse complement strand
CGGAGATTTGACCGCAAAGGAAATAAAAATTGAAACGGAATCATTGGGCATTAAAGGTAAAACGACTTCGGATTCAATAGAAATAAACACAGAAAAAACAATTACATTGGATTCGGAGACCACAATAAATTCCGTGAGCATTTTGCTTTTAACAAATTCAAAATTTAAGCTGAATGGCAAAAATCTTGTTTTCGGAACGGATGGGCGATTTTGTTCTGTCAGTTCGCCCAATACAAAAAATCTTACATTTGAGGGCAATGAATCCGGCTCAAAAGTTAATTTTTGTTCAGCAGTTTTTGCTCAAGGAACTAGTTCTATCGGTGATTTTTATTCTACCTCACCTGTTGAGTTTAATTGTGATGTTTATGCAAATACTCTTGTTGCCAAAAACAACGTGGAAATTCATTCTGGAAAAATTGTTACTTCGAAAGGGCAGGAATATTCTGCAGTTACAATTTCAGGTGCTTTAAAGACAGAAATCAATGCAGGTGGCGCTGTAACATTCGGTGAACTTGCGACGTTCGGGGCAGAAACTTATATTTCTGCTAGTGATGTTCATTTTTATTCAACACTTAACAGTTTTTCAGGAGCAAAAGTTTCTATAAATGCACAAAACGCTTTTTTTCACTCCTCTATAACGCTTGCAGAAGATTTTTCAGTGTCTGCGTCGCAGGCGACTTTTTATTCTGATTTGACAGCTTCTGCGGGGAACGTTTTGCTTCTTGCGGACACAATTTTTTCTGCCAATTGTACAGTTTCTGTTTCGCCAGGAACTTTTTCAGTTGGAAATTCGAATTCGGAAAACAGCACGACTATTGCCGCTGAGAAAAATGTGAAATTTAAGAATATTTCGACAGGCAATTTTCAGGGTAATTTTACAAATGCCGGAACTGCGGATTTTGAGGAATGTTCTGATGCGGAGATAAAATTTCAGGCTGGTTTTACAAATGAAGAAACTGGAACACTGACACTGCCGGATAATTCTGGTTCTTCAGTTTGTTTTTCAGGAGCGTTTAGTAATTCGGGAACCATTAATTCGTCAGGACTTTGCGCTGTTGCTTTTACTAAGGATGCTGATGATTCTGGAGCTTGGATTTACACTGGCGGAAATTCCGGTGGAACAGTTGTCCGCGAAAAAATCTCTTATAATATTTTAATTTTGCGTGGAAATCTGACAGTTGGCGGAGATTTGACCGCAAAGGATATTCAGGTTGAAACTGAAAAACTTAATATTCAAGGTGAAATAAATTCCGATTCAATCGAAATAAACACAGAAAAAACAATCGTTTTGGATGAAAATGCAACAATTCACGCAACTTCTGTTAGTCTTTTGAAGGATACGACATTTGATGTTGATGGAAAAAATCTTGTTTTTGGCTCAGAAAATGCCGGTTCTTCAATAATTTCTGTTGATAAAAGAAATTTTGTGATTTTGGATTCTGCTTCTGGCGGTAAAACGATTTTTTATTCATCGCTTGGAAGTGCGACATCACCGCTTGGAAAAATCTCTTCGGCACCGGAAATTTCTTTCAAGTCAGATGTTTATGCTGATTCAATGGAAGCGAAAGGCGCGGCGCAAATTTCTTCCTCAGAAATAACAACAACGAACGGACAAAATTATTTATCATCAGTTACAATTTCAGGTGCTGCAAAGACAGAAATCAATGCAGGTGGCGCTGTAACATTCGGTGAACTTGCGATGTTCGGGGCAGAAACTTATATTTCTGCGGCAGGAGCTGTAACTTTTTCTGAAAGTTTAAAAAACAGTGAAAATGCACCGATTTCTGTTAGTGGCTCTGAAGTAACTTTTAATGGAACCGTTGAAACTTTGTCAGAAACTGAAATCACAGCCAAGTCGTTGGCAGTTACTTTTTACAAAATTGCGAATTTTTCTTCAAAAATTGCAATTTTTGCTTCATCTGGAGCGGTAAGGTTTGAAAAAGCGATTAAAGTAAACGAGGCACTTTCTATAAAGGCAAAAGAATCTTTTTTCTGTTCGTCTGTAGAAGTTTCTGGAAATGTAAATATCTCAGGTTTAAAGGCTACGGTTCAATTTGATTCGGATTTTGTAAGTTCTGGAATTTCTTTTTTTGATGCCGATGTGTATTTTTCTGCGGATGAAAAGAATAATGTTGAAATCAGTGCGGAAAAAATTTCCGTAGGCTCGGAAACAGTTGAAAAAAATCTATATATTTCGGTACTCTCAGAAGATGGCAATTCTGCAAAAAATATAAACTGGAAAAGTCCTGTTGATGTTAGCGGAAATTTTGTTTTATTGAATGGAAATTTAACGCTCCTTAAAAATTCTTCTGGAAAAGAACCGGATATTTCAGCAGGAAAAGATATTGTTTTATTGAACGGCGATTCTTCTTCAATGTACGACGACGAGATTTCTGATAAATTTTATTGGCGAAGCGGCGCAAAAAATATTTTCAAATATTGCGGTGATGCGGTTTTCCCAGGAAAATTTCCTGATGGAACAGAAATCAGCTCTGAAAAATTTATTTCATCCTTAAGCGGACTTGGCGGAAATACAATTTCTGCCGGACAAAATTTTTACTGCAACGGCGCGAATCTTGAAGGTGATTCAGAATGGAACTTGAAGGCTGGCGACAATGAAAACTCCGAGAATTTTGCGGTTGTTTACAATTCTTCAATAGAAAATTGCGCATATTCATCTTCTGGAAGTGGAAATTCGTATTTTGCGGCTGCAGAGGCAACGGATAATGGCGGAAACAATGAAAATGTCTGTTTTGGGCACCCGGAAATTTCTTTTGCGCGGACAATATACGATGATGTTGTTGAGGTTTCTTTCAAGGATTCAGTTTCTGGAAAAACGTTAAAAATTGAAAATTCAAACAATGAAATCTGGAAAAATATTGCAAATTCTTCAAAATTTCTGACTTATGAAAATGATGGTGAAAAAATCAGTTTTTCTGGAACTTTTATTGACGCTGAATGTACAGAAACCACAGAAAATCATGGCAACCTTGAAAAATTCTATTTAAAAGCACCTAAAACTTGGAATACTGACGCGACTGGAAAATCTTTGGGTGCGGAGCAAAGCACTGATATGAGCGGAAATCATCGTGCGGCAATTCCGTATTTGAATATCGTTCGTGCGGTTTCCGGTGATTTCGCGGGGCTTTTGGATGAGCATAAAAATCGTGTTGCAAATTATGATGGTGAAAAACGTTTTATTGATGTGACGGATTCGTGTCCGCCAGTTTTGGTTGCGGTTCGCACCGGCCAGGAGTTGCACGAGGATTTGCCGGAAAATCAAAAGCCTTACGATTCGCATAATTTCTTGGAGTTCCAGTATTCCGAGGAGATAAAAATTCTTGACGGAAAAATCGATTCTTCAGCTTTGAACGTACAAAGTTCAGAAAATTTCGGAGGAATGAAAAATAATTCTTCTGGAAGCGGATTTGTTGTGACGGGGCTTGTTCGATTTGAGAATGGAAAAATTTCTTTAGGATCTGAATCTGGAGCCGCTCCTGAAAAACTGAACTCGCTCTACCGCATCTTTGCAATTTCAGCCTCCGAAGTCGATTCACCGCAAAAACAGACGCACCGCTTTAGAATTGCTCTTGCCGGTTACCAAAGTCAGTCTGCCACAGAAAATCCTTCGGGGTTTCCGTATTGGCCTGGCTATATTGATTCAGAAAATACACAAATTCCTTCTGGAAAAATTATTCAACTTTCTACGGGCGGCACAGACAACGAAAATGGTACAGAATCGGACTTCAATGATTTTATAAAAGATTCAGAAGGCAACAGCTTGCTTGTAAAATCAAGGGAAAAACATAAATTGAAAACTCTTTCTGTAATTTCGGCTCAGAAGGAAGATTTCTTGGAACCTGACTGGAGCGATTCAGTTTACGGCTCGTGGGATTTGTCTGCGCCAGTTTTTGCGCTTTATCATTCTTTGCGTTCTAATTCTAGGCAAAATTATGAAACCTGCGAGATTTTAGGTGCATGCGAGTCTTCTGACACAGTTTTGAACCGAGTCGAATTTCATGTTTTTGACAATTCGGAGGAATCTTTCAGCAAACTAGGCGCGGAATGGTATTCTCAGTTTGGATGGGGAAAAAATAAGTCAACACTTTTTTCGGAAGATTCTTATGCCTCTGATATATTCGGCGGCTCACGTCCGTTCGGAAATTCTGCCGGTGATTTGGTAAGAACTTCAGGAGGAATAAGATATTCAACTATTTACAATAAATCTTCTTATTTTAAATATGGAGTTGATTCGGATTCTCTAGAAACTGAATTTAAAGATTCAATAATAAAATCCGGAGCTTCAAGCTCTTTGTTTTTGTCGCAAATCAGAAAACCGCGTGAAATTTCTTCAAATGATTCTCTTTATTTTTCAATTTTCTTGAACGACGGAACAAATTTGCCGCTTAAAACGAATTTCTCAATCAAATTTGATGAAAAAGCCTGTGTGACTGACCTTGCCGGAAATCTTATGAAATCCACAGTTGTAAAATCAGTGGACTTGGTTCCGCCGCGCTTTAATATGACTTCCGCTAAAATTTTAGGGAACAAGCTTTATGTCGTTTTTAACAAAAAAATAAGCCTTGAGACAGTTGAACTTGAAAATTCAGATGGCACAACAGAATTTTTTGGAATTGCAGATTCCTTGCGCTTTATAAAAATCCCGGAAAATCCGCACAAATTCGACGATGCAGAGGATGTGGTTTCCGATCTTTGGATTGAAAAAGAAATCCCACCGCAGGAAACTTATTCCTCGGACACATTCACCGGACTGATTTTTACATTGAACCGAAATGTAACTCTTGATGATGTAAAGAATTATTATATTCAATGCTTTTCGCCCGCTGCCGGAAAATTTGTTGATCCTTTTACAGGCATAAAAGATGTGAAGGTTACTTCTGTCACAGACATAAATGGAATTTATATGACGCACGGCGAGGCTCATGCATTGAGCGATTTTGCGGTGAATGTGGTGAATCCAGTTTACGCTTATGATGACAGATTCGTGGATGAAAATTTTGGATTTTCACCTTCTGACGCGAAGCAAAGCAATCTTTCTGTCCATGACTGGAACAAAGAGCAGCAAAATGATGGAACTTTGCTTACCGAACACGATATTTTTGTTGTGACATCGCAGGATTCTGGAAGTTCTGAATCAGCAGAAACTTTGCCTGAAAAAATAATAATGTATTACGACAATGAGCCTGATTCGGATTCTGTTTCTTCTGAATACAATAAAAACCTTGAGGAAAATATTCGCGTCTGGATTCCATCTTTTGTTCCTTGTGGCGAGGATTCAAATTCTTCGATGGAAAAAGTTTCTCCATTTTTGGCGCTTGCTCCTTCAACAAATTCCAGAAACCTTTTTGTTTCCGGCGAAATTGACAAAAGTGTTGCGAAATTTGCCATCGATTGGGAAACTTTGAGCAAAAATGGTTATTCGTCTGGAAATCAAGTCTCTTTCCTCTTTGGGCTGGCTGATTCTGATGGTTCCGCGACAAAAATTTGCCATGCGCCAGTTTACGATGAAATCTCAGGCATTTATAAGCTTGAAAAACAGCCGCTTTTTGCTCTGCGTCTAAAAAATTCAGACAATCCTGCATCGCTTGATTTATGGTCGTTCAAGTTGAAGGATGTGGCTTTGCAGCGCGGAAATGTAACTATTTTTAATAATGTTATTGACGCAAATCAGGGTGAAATGTCTGTTGTCCGTGTGAATATGCCTTCAGAAGGAAAACTTGATGTAATTGTGATGACCCTTGACGGAAATGTTATCCGTTATCTTCAGCACGGAACGGCTTCTGCCGGCGAACACAATTATTCTTGGAATGGAACTACTAAATCCGGCAAAAAAGTCGCGCGTGGACTTTATTTTGTCCGTGTTTTTGGAAACGGAATTGATGAAACGAGAAAAATAATGGTTGTAAAGAACTGACCAATTCTCTATACTCATATAATTATGAATTCAGAAGAAAGGCTTTCGCATCGTTTTGAAGATATTGGAAGATTTTTGTCGCCGGAATTGTGTGCTCTTCCAGGAACTCTTGAAAATATAAGCCGTGAAGGTTGCAAAATTCATTATTCTTTTCCTGTTGCCGTAGATTTGAACAACGACTACGAGGCGAAAATTACTTTTTCCCGTGCGGCAAACGAAAGTTTTTCATTGCTTTGTCATCCTTGCTGGGCAAAAACTGAAGGAAACGGCACGGATATTGGATTTCAGATTCTTCCTTCTACTGATTTTATGCGCTTGTCAAAATATATACAAAAATTGGACAGCGATTCGGATGACAGTCTTTCTGATGAAATAAGCGATTCAACATGCCAGATAATTTAGAAAAAACACAAAAACTTCCAGGCGTCGCGTTTCTTGCCTTTCCAGAAATGGTTGGAATGCTTCAGACGGAACTTGCAGGACGTTTACATTTTGACTCAAAACCCGATGCGGTTTATGGCGAACTTCTTTATTACAAAGATTTTCCAGTTGATTCCATAAAAAAACAGGATGATTTGCCGTATTGGGCGCGTTCCACAATGTTGAATCCGCAGATTTTGAATTTTGAGTCAATTGGCGAAGCTGCGGCTTCATTAAAAAACATCCAGAGAAGCTGGGCTCCTTATCAATATCAGTTTTTTCGCCGCGCAAATCTTATTCAAGAAAAATTGCCTTATGTGAATTTAAAACCTAGGACTTTTCCGGTGAAGATTCCGAATAAACCGATTGGTTTGTATACTTTGATTTCTGAAAAGCAGATGATTTTCAGCGCGGAGACTTCAAGTTTTCTTCCGGCCGGAAAAATTGTTTTTCAGGAAGATCACGAAAATCCTCCTAGCCGGGCATATCTGAAAATTCAGGAAAGCCTTACAATGGCAAATTTGTTGAATGGCACGGAATTTCCAAAAGCAGGCGAGCATTGTTTTGAGGCCGGGGCTTGTCCTGGTGGCTGGACATGGGTTCTGGTCGGGCTGGGGGCTTCTGTTCATGCTGTTGACCGGGCGGAACTTTCCCAGGAACTTATGGAAAATCCTCTGGTAAAATTCCAGGCGCACGATGCTTTTACGTTAAAACCTCAGGAAATTGGTTTTTGTGACTGGGTATTCAGCGATGTTATCTGTTATCCGGAGAGACTCCTGAAATGGGTTCGAGAATGGCTTGAAAGCGGACTTTGCCGGAACATGATTTGCACGATAAAAATGCAGGGCGAGCCTGACTGGAACACGATAAATCAGTTCGCGGAAATTCCTGGCAGCCGTATTGTTCATTTGAATTACAACAAGCATGAGTTGACATGGATTCATACTTGCTGAAATTTTGTGTTCAATTTTGCCTTAAAAAATCTTTTTGATAAGACTTGCGATATCCTTCACAACTTCGACACTTTCAGTTTTTTCTGCCGCAAAAATGTGCTTGAATCCGAGCCCTTCTGCGGTTTTTGCCCTTTGCCTGATTTTTGAGACTGCTCGGATTTCTCCAGCAAGGCTTAATTCACCAAAAATTGCAGTTCCTGCCGCAACAGGTTTGTCCGTCCGTGCGGAATACATTGCAACCGCAAGAGCCGCATCAACAGCGCTTTCGCTAAGCCGAATTCCTCCTGCGACATTTATGTAAATATCCTGGCCAAGGAATTTTATTCCAACGCGCTTTTCAAGGATTGCCGCAATTCTTGAGACTCTTGCGGATTCAATTTTGTCTGTGAAAACTCTAGAAATTGCGGCTTTTGCTGGTGCCACAAGCGCTTGGATTTCAACAAGAAAAACTCGGTTTCCTTCAAAAACAGCGCAGCAGGCAACACCGGCCGGCTGGTTTTCTCTTGCTTCGGAAAGAAACATTGTCGCTGGATTCAGTACTGGAAAAAGTCCTTTTTCTGTCATGTTGAAAATTCCAAGCTCGTCAACAGAACCAAATCTGTTTTTTTGCGCGTGAAGGAATCTTACATCATCATTGTTTCGTTCAAAAGAAATCACCGTGTCGACCATATGCTCCAGTGTTTTTGGTCCGGCAATCGTTCCTTCTTTTGTGACATGTGCGGTCATCACCAGAACTGAGTCGCGTTCTTTTACCCAACTGATAAGTTCGTTTGAGCAATATTTCAGTTGGTTTATTGTTCCGGGAATAATTCCTGCTTCTGCTGAATAAACTGTCTGTATTGAGTCAATTATTGCAATTGCCGGATTTATTTTGTCGAGCGCATCCAGAATATCTTCGAGCCTCATTGTGCAGAGAATTTCAATTCCTTTACAGTCGAGTTCGAGCCGTTCTGCGCGTTCCTTTATTTGCGCGCCGGATTCTTCTCCGGAAACGTACAGAACTCTTCCGCAACCAGTTTTTGCTGCTGCCGCTGCAGTTTGAATCAGCAAAGTTGATTTTCCGATTCCTGGTTCACCGCCCAAAAGGATTGCAGAACGCTTTGTTGCGCCTCCGCCTAGAACTCTGTCAAATTCCCCGATTCCTATGACAAAACGCGAGTTATCCTTGGCTTTTATTGATTCTAGTGGAATAGGTTTTGCTTTTTCGCTTATTGCTGAACCATTTTTTGCGGATTTTTGAGCATTTGAGTCAATTATACATTCCTCAAGCGAATTCCATTCACCACATTCTGGGCAACGTCCGAGCCATTTAGGTTGGCTGTAGCCACAGTTTGAACATTTATAAACGATTGAACCATTTTTTTTAGCCATAAAAAATCCTTCGCATAATATTAAAACATTTTTCAGATTCGTTGAATTACAGGAAAATTTTCTTTTTTTTGATTTTCCGGATTTTCTGCAATTTTATATATTTATCCTGAATGTCGGGTTTTGTTGATTCAGAAAAAAACTCGACATTCAGTCTATTTAATTATTTGGTGCGGCCGAAAAATTGATTTTCGCCTTTCTCAATTTTGCCAGTTCCGCCTCATTATTTGCAATCGGATTAAAATCCAAGTGAACTTTTGAATATTGCTTCAAAAATCTCAGTTCTTCTTTTGAAATTTTTTCTATCCGATTGTCATAAATCAAAAGTTCCGGCTTGTTCTGAACATTTATAAACGGAGGAATGAAGTCTAGTCTATCATCTTTATTTTCTTCATTATCAAATAAGATTGTTAAGCAGATTTTTTTTAATTTTTTCAGTTTTTTTAAATCGACTTTTGTATTTTTTAAAGTTTCATGATGTTTTTTATCTACACGAACTGCTATTTCAACTTCTTCTAGATTTTCTAAATTTTCAAGAAAAGTTAATGATGGGCTTCTGATGTCTGCTCCGAATACTGCTAAATTTGGAACTGAAGCAAGAAAATTCCAGTTTCCATTGTAATTAGGAAAATAGAAATTCATGGTTTTTAAGTTTTTGCATTTTTCAAACCCGGAAATTTCGGTTATTTGCTTGTGTAATGGAAACTTTGTCCAGACAAAAATGTATGTATCATCAGAACTGTCTATTTGTCGTTTTTCATAAGTTCCGTCATCCATCTTGAAACTTAACTCAATTGGTTCTGAAAATATATGAAACGAAATAAATATCAATAGTAAAATACTTATTTTTTTCTTCAATTTTGACATCCTTTTATAATAAAAATTTTTATGCAATGCCACAAACAGCTTGTGGTTCTGTTTGTGGCAAGATTCTTAATTTAACACGATAAACTTTAAAGTTCCTTTACTATCATGTCTTGCACCTGCGTTATTGTCGTCTGCAAAAAATCTGTGGGTATAATTTTCTCCTTTTTCATATCCTTTGTTATTGTAAAAAGAATATCCGGCGCCATTATTGTCAACTTCGCAATATTCAACATGGTCAAATGTTCCGTCTCCTTCCCAATCATAGAAAATATATCCTTTTTTTCCAGCCAAATCCGCATTGAATTCAACAGCTTCATCAGCGTAATAATTGTTAAAAATTGCGTCTACAGTCAGTTTGTTTCCATCCCAAGAGCCATTTCCTTTTCCAGCTGGATTTAATCCAGCATCTACTGCATGATTCCATGCGATAATGTCGCAGTGAACTTGGTTTGGGTCAGCGCAAACCTGATGTTTAAAATCCGAAGAACTGTTTCCCGGCGTTGTTGGTTCATTTGTCGGATTGCTTTTAGGTTGTGAGCTTCCCGAACTTGTTCCTGAGCTAGAGCCGCTGCTTGTCCCTGAGTAACCATATCCAGAACGTCCTGTGCCAGAACCGCTTGAAGTTCCCGAGTATCCTCCGCCATTCCAGCCACTTGAAGAAGTAGAATAACTTCCGCCGCCTGTTGTTGAATTGTTCTTGCTTCCGCCTTTTCTTATTCCTGTTGTGTAAGAAGAAATTATAGCACCTGTTTTTTTGTTTACCGTTGTAACAGTTTCAGAACCGTCGGAATTCTTTCTGCTTGTTGTCAACGTATCGTTGTCTCTTCTTACAAAAGATGTTCTTCCAACTGGTGTTGCATATGCATTTGTTCTGGAAGAACAAGAATTTCCACCGCTGCTAGATCCTGAATAACCTCTAGAACCTCCTCCGCTAGAACCACCATATCCGCCATTCATTTTCAAAAGTTCAGAGTAAGTAAGCTCCCTGAATTTTCCATGCAAATTTTTCATATTTGCTCCTTGCTTTTAGTCTATGCGGTCAATTCTTTCAGTCAAAATATATTTAAAACAAAATAAATATTAATCAAGGGAACCAAAATGCCGAGTTTTTGAGAATCTTTAAAACTCGGCATTTTGGCATTTTGGAAAAAAAAGAATCAAATGCACGAAAAAATCTTCCGCACAACTTTATATTGCAAAGAAATTTCAAAAACGGAAATAAATCACAAATTTTTCCGCAAAAAAACGTTAATCCTTGTTTGTCAGCGTTGTTCCAGGCGCAATCGATTCTGTAACCCAAGTGTTACCGCCGATTACACAGCCTTTTCCAATAATCGTGTTTCCGCCCAAAATCGTTGCATTTGCATAAATTGTAACATCATCTTCTATAGTAGGGTGACGTTTCTTGTTCATAAGTTCTTTTTTTACGCTCAGCGCGCCCAAAGTTACACCCTGATAAAGCTTTACGTTGTTCCCGATAACCGTTGATTCTCCGATTACAACACCAGTTCCATGATCAATAAAAAATGACTCGCCGATTGTCGCACCCGGATTAATATCAATTCCCGTACGTCCGTGAATATGCTCGCTCATAATCCTTGGAATAATCGGAATTCCATTCTTGCAAAGAAAATGCGCAATCCTATAAACCGCAATCGCCTGAACTCCCGGATAAGAAATAATAACATCCTCGTTGCTCTTTGCCGCTGGATCGCCCCTGAAAGCCGCAGCCACATCCAGCATCAGAAGCCGCCTTATTTCAGGAATTTCCTCAATCAGCGCAAAAGTCGTTTCTTCCGCAAGCTTAAAACAATGCGACTCCCTGAATTTTTTGTCATCTTCAATATTTTTGCAGACCGTATACGCAAGCGCTTTCTGAATTTCTTTTGTCAGCACCGTGATAATGTGATTCACTTTTTGTCCAGTCACATACCGGATGTTTGTCGGCGTAATATCCTCTGCATTCTTAAAACCTGGAAAAACAAGCGTCTGCAGCTCGTTCAGGACAGTAATCACGTTTTCACGGTTAGGAAAATTCTCCGAGCCAGTTCTGTTGATTCCGCCATATCTGTCATAAGAATCAAGAATTCCATCGATAAGCATATCTATATTCATAAAAAAATCCTCTTTTTCTTAATTTTTATATTCTGGGCGTTCCCCGGCGGTTTCCTTGCGGAAACCGCCGGGTCGGGCTTTTCAGGGCTACGGCTTTCGCCTCCGACCAAACGCAGGCGTTTGTTTTCGCGCATTTTTTCAAAATGCGCTCACCCTTGCAATCCCTCACGCTGTAAGCTCGCAAGTGGGTACCGGGGCTGCAAGCAGACCCTAACGTACGCCGGCTAAAAAGTTATTTGCCTGCAAGTCATCTCAGCCGGCTACCGAGTTTTGCTCCGCAAAACTCGCGTTTATTTCTTCTTTACAGAAAAAGTCCGCTCGCAGGCAAGCATCGTGGCTGCAAGCAAATCCCAGCGTGAGAATGCCAGCAAACAATCCGCTTCGCGGTGGTTGAGCCAGTCGAAACCACAAATACTTATACCACAAATCCGCTTTAAAAACCATAATTCCAAAGTTCAAGTAAAAATTTTAATTATCCCAAATGTTGAGTTTTAAGAATTCAACATAAAAATTGAATAAGCT
>DLKK01000040.1:0-5190 GCA_002478955.1 Treponema sp. UBA7590 | reverse complement strand
CTCGGTTGTCGCTTTCTTTTTCTTCCCGCTTATTCAATTTGTTTCTTCAGAAAAAAAAACTCGGCATTTTAAGTAATTGATTTTGTTGATAAATCCGTAAAAAAATCGATTTAATTCGTAATATTCTTAAATTCAAATGAATTCCAATTGACATAAAAATTACTCTTCTTTATAGTAATAGAACGCATATTTTGAAGACTAAAAAGGTGCGCCTGAACGCCCTTGTAGCTCAGCCGGTAGAGCGCAGCCATGGTAAGGCTGAGGTCTGCGGTTCGAATCCGCACGGGGGCTAAAGTTCTTCATAATTCAAACGAATTTAAAATTTATTTAGGAGTATAGATATGGGTAGCAAGAAGAAGGGTGCAGTTGAGATTATCGCTTTGCAGTGTTCAGAATGTAAACGTAAGAACTATACAACTTACAAGAACCGTAAAAATATCACTGGCAAACTCGAATTGAAAAAGTATTGTCCATTTGATCGCAAGCACACTTTGCACAAAGAAACAAAAGCTAAATAAGCTTTGAATTGATTTTGTATATTGACTGTCTGTTTGCTCGGGCAGTTTTTATATAGGGCAGTAGTTCAGCTGGTAGAGCAGCGGTCTCCAAAACCGCCTGTCGTGGGTTCAAATCCTGCCTGCCCTGTTTTTTACTACAATGTTGGAGGAATTATGTCAAAAATCGGTCAGTTTTTCCGTGAAAGCAAAGCAGAATTGAAAAAGGTTGTTTGGCCATCACGTGACGATGTTGTTTCATCAATCAAGGTTGTAATTATCTCCACGATTGTTGTTGCTGTTATCCTCGGTTTGTTGGATTTTGCTTTTACAGAAGCATTCCGCGCAATAATGAAATAGGGTAAAACAAAAGATGTCTAGAAGTTGGTATATGCTTCAGGTTTTTGTCGGACATGAAGCAAAGATTGAACGGATTGTAAGAACTCTTCTTGAAAAAAAAGAGCTTGATTCAGCAGTTGTAACAGATGTAAAAGTTCCAGTTGAAGAAGTGATAGAAATAAAAGATGGCAAGAAAAAGGCAAAGCATGTTAATTTTATGCCTGGCTATCTTATGATAGAACTGGATCTTCCTGAAATGGGCTGGAAAGATACTTGTTCAAAGCTCAGAAAAGTTCAGGGAATTATGGGTTTTGTTGGAACAGATGCAAATGTAAGACCACGCCCGATTTCTACAGCGGAAGCAAAAAATCTTCTTCAGAAAATAGGTGTAATAAAATCAGAGAAAAGTGTTCGTATTCAGCAGAATTTTGCTGTTGGTGATATTGTAAAAATCACAGATGGACCTTTTGCTTCATTCCAGGGAAATATTGAAGAAGTCAGCGATGAAAAAGAAAAGTTGCGCGTGAATGTACAGATTTTTGGTCGTGCAACTCCAGTTGAAGTAAATATGCTTCAGGTGGAACGAGTTAATTAGAACAAAATTTCAGGTGTCTGCATGCCAATGCAGACATTACCTGTTTTTGGGAGAAATACACGTCCGTTGGACAAAGGTATTTCGTTAGAGCTAGTTTAATCACAGCTCACACCAATTTAGGAGAATCAAAATGGCAACAAAGAAGGTAACAGCCGTAATTAAATTGCAGTGCCCAGCTGGCGCAGCTACTCCGGCTCCTCCGATTGGTCCAGCTCTTGGACCTCATGGTGTTTCTGCACCAAAGTTTGTCCAGGAATTCAACGACAGAACTAAGACTATGGAAAAAGGACTTATTATTCCTGTAGTTCTTACTGCCTATGCGGACAAAACATTCACTTTCATTCTTAAGACTCCTCCAGCAGCAGTTCTTATTAAGAAAGCTCTTAAAATTCAGAAAGGTTCTGGAAATCCACTTCTTAATAAAGTTGGAACTCTTTCAAAGAAAGACCTTGAAGAAATTGCAAAGCAGAAGCTTCCAGATGTAAACGCAAACGATCTCGAAGCAGCTAAAAAAATCATCGCTGGTACTGCACGCAGTATGGGCGTAGAGGTGGAGCAGTAATATGAAACACGGAAAGAAATATCGCGCATCTGCCGCAAAATACGATCTTACAAAAAAATACGATGTTGCTGCTGCTTGTCAGATGGTAAAAGACATGAAGGTTGCAAACTTTGATGAGACTGTTGAAGTTCATGTAAACCTTAAGATGGATAAATCTACATCAGTACGTGATACACTTGTATTCCCTAATCAGTTTAAGGGTGAAAAGCGTGTTCTTGTTTTCTGTAAGGGAGACAAGGTTGACGAAGCTCTTAAGGCTGGCGCAGCTTATGCAGGTTCAGATGAATACATTGAAAAAGTAAAGGGTGGCTGGCTTGACTTTGATGTTGCTGTTGCTACTCCTGATATGATGAAAGATGTAGGTCGTCTTGGTATGGTATTGGGTCGCAAAGGTCTTATGCCTAACCCGAAAACTGGAACTGTAACAAACGATGTAGTTGCTGCAATCAGCGAACTTAAAAAGGGTCGTACAGAATACCGTGCAGACAAGGGTGGAGTTATCCATATTGCTGTAGGTAAACTTTCTATGGAACCGGCTAAAGTTGCAGAAAATGTTAATGTACTTTTGTCTGAAGTTGCTAAAAAAGCTCCGAACGGAGTTGTTCAGAACTTCATTACATCTGTATCCCTCAGTTCAACTATGGGCCCAGGCGTTTGGGTTGACATGAAGGTAGGTGAATAATTATGGCAATGTTAGCACATAAAGTTCAGTCTGCTAAAACAGCAGCTATTGAAGAAGCAAAGAAAGTATTTGCTGATTATAACAGTTTTATTTTTGCGGATTATCGTGGAATGACTGTTGAACAGATTACAAATCTTCGCAAAAAGCTTCGTGAGCAGAATGCAGTTCTTAAAGTTGTAAAAAATAATTTCGCTCGCATTGCATTTGAAGAAATGGACATCAACAATGTGGCTGATCTTCTTAAAGGTCCTACAGTTGTTGCAATGGCTAACGAGGATGCAAACGTAGTTGCAAAAACACTTTTTGATTTTGCAAAAGATACACCAGTTCTTTCTGTAAAAGGTGCTTGTGTAGAAAAAGAAGTTTACGATGCTGAAAAGATTGAAGCATTCTCAAAAGTTCCTGGAAAGAAAGAACTTATTGCAATGCTTATGTCTGCAATCAACGGACCTGCTCGTCAGTTGGCGGCAACAATCAAAGCATACGCAGAAAAGAAAGAAGCGGAAGGCGCAAACTAAAAGCCCGGCTTTTTTCAGGATGGATTCTTATGAATCTATACACGGTCAGGCTTCATAGCTGTCGACTGTCCGTGATTAAGATGCAGAAACATTCGTATGGATGGCTACTGCACAACCTTAGGGTTGAATATATTAAAAACATATTTGTGAGGAAGACAATATGGCAGCATTAACAACAGATCAGATTCTTGATGCAATTTCTGGAATGACAGTTCTTGAATGTTCAGAACTCGTAAAAGCAATGGAAGAAAAATTCGGTGTAACAGCAGCAGTAGCAGTAGCAGCAGCTCCTGGAGCAGCAGCTGGTGGTGCAGCAGCAGAAGAACAGACTGAATTTACTGTATCTTTGGATTCATTCGATGCAGCTAAAAAGATTCCAGTTATCAAAGTTGTTCGTGAAATTACTGGTCTTGGACTTGGCGAAGCTAAAGCTCTTGTTGAAGGCGCACCAAAAACTCTTAAGGAAGGTGTAAGCAAGGCTGATGCTGATGAAATGATCAAGAAGATCGAAGAAGCCGGTGGTAAGGCTTCTAAGAAATAAGTTATTTTCTAAAATAGCTTGATACATCAGAAGGGGTGTCTAATGTTTTTTTTAGACATCCCTTTTTGCGCATTTAAAAATATTATTTAGATCTTTTAAAATTAAAATAAATTGCCTTTACCCAAGGCGAAAATCAGTTGTTTCTGTGCTGTGCAGAGTTTCTAGCATGTAGCAGTTTCTAACTGAACTTAAAATTATGGGGGCAATGATGTTCGCAAAGACACGAACAATCAATCGGCAGTATATTGGTAAGGATATTAAAAGTTTTATCGATATTCCTAATCTTATTGCCATTCAGACTTCTTCTTATGAAAGTTTTCTTCAGGCAGAACGGCTGAAGAAAGGGGAACCATTGCTTAATCAGGGGTTGCAGGAAGCTTTTAACACTACATTCCCGATTGAAAGTCCAAATGGTGACATGTCTCTTGAGTTCGAATACTATGAGCTCGACTACGCTAACATTAAATTTTCAGAACTTGAATGTAAACAGAAAGGAGCGACTTATTCTGTTCCTTTGAAAGCAAGAATTGACCTTGTTTTCTTGAATGACGGTCATATTATCCAGAAGGATATTTATATGGGCGATATTCCGCTCATGACAGATCGTGGTACATTCATTATTAACGGTGCGGAACGCGTTGTTGTTTCTCAGATTCATCGTTCGCCTGGTGTTATTTTTACACATGACAAAGATGTTTATGGAAGCCGTATTATTCCTTACCGTGGTTCTTGGCTTGAATTTGAAATCGACCAGAAAAAAGAACTTATTTACGCAAAAATTGACCGCAAGAAAAAAATCTTGGGAACAATTTTTCTCCGCGCGCTTGGATATTCGACACGTGAAGAAATTATAAATTGCTTCTATGTTACGGAAGATGTAAAAATTCCTTCAGATGCAGAAAAACGTGACGAGCTTTCAGGAAGAGTTCTTGGAAAACCAGTAATCATAAAAGATGAAGAAACCGGTGAAGAAAAAAAGTTGTTCCGAGCAGGAGACAAGCTTCATCCGCATGATATTGATGACCTTGTTGCAAACGGAATCAAGGAAATAAATGTAATAAAGTTCAACATGAAAAAACGCCCTGACGACAAAGAGGAAAAAAATCCCTCTTTGGACAGCGAAATGATTGTGAACTGCTTTGAGCGTGAAGAAATTGTATTCTCCAAGGAAGGTTCTTCTACAGCGGATGAGCCTACAAAGGAAGAGTGCCTTTCAAAAGTTTACGCTGTATTGATGCCGGGCGAGCCGATTACTGTTGAGGCTGCAGAACGCGACCTTACAACTATGTTCTTTAGTGTCCGCCGCTACGACTTGGGACGTGTTGGACGCTACAAGCTTAATAAAAAATTTGACTATAAAGAGCCAGTTGAAGATGTAACTCTTACAAAGGAAGACATCATCAACACAATGAAGCATCTTATAGAAGTTTACATTGGCGATGAACCTCTCGATGATATG
>DLKK01000116.1 GCA_002478955.1 Treponema sp. UBA7590 | reverse complement strand
GATAGCCCATACCGGCTCGTAGGCGATTGTAACATTCTTCATCTGCTCTTCTGTTACGCCAGCCAAATCAGCGGAAAGCTGGAAAGCGCAAACCTGCTCTGCTTCCCCTGCCTCGCGCTCTGCA
Source organism: Treponema sp. UBA7590 (assembly GCA_002478955.1). Classification (GTDB taxonomy): domain Bacteria; phylum Spirochaetota; class Spirochaetia; order Treponematales; family Treponemataceae; genus Treponema_D. The sequence goes on along the minus strand of DLKK01000116.1, from coordinate 3,510 downwards.
AGAAGCTCACCGATGCAAAGGTCAACTTCAAGACCGTCGTTCAAAGCCTTGCGAACCTTCTTGTTGATAAGCTCGTCCGACTCACCGATTTCGTGGCGGCGCTCAGAGTGTCCAAGAATAACGCACTGGCAGCCAACATCCTTGAGCATTGTTGTAGAAATTTCACCGGTATGCGCACCGTTTGAAGTAGCGGCGCAGTCCTGAGCCGCAAGAATGATGTTGGAACCTTTTACAACCTGCGCAACAGCGTCAAGATATACAAAAGGAACGCCAATCATAAATTTGTTTGTCTTTCCTTTCAATTGTTCAACAAGGTCTTTTGCAAGGGCAACAGCTTCAGCCTTTGAAGTGTTCATTTTCCAGTTGCCGGCAATGTAATGAGTACGTGCCATATATTCTCCTAATATTGTTGTCGGAAAAATCCGATTTTAGTTTTCTATAAAAATATTAATGAAATGCGCGCGTTTTTACAACAAGAAACATTTTGAAAGGGAAAGCCAAATTCCTACAAGCGAAGCGCGGTCACAACCATCTGGAGCAAATTAAAAATCCGCTTACGCTTTTATTCATATTCTTAAAAAATCCGACATTCAGATTCTTTCTGTATTTTACATAAACCGTTATTTGTGATACAGTAAAGCAATGCGGATGTAATATAGCGGTAGTATACGACCTTCCCAAGGTTGGCGTGCGGGTCCGACTCCCGTCATCCGCTTTTTTTATTTTAAATAATCCTTATAAGACAAAAAAACGTCATTCAAAAGAAGCGAACTTCTTTCAAATGACGTTTTTTTTATCAGACAGGTAATTTTAGCTATTTTGTAGTTAAAATTGGTCGTAAACCGACAAGCGGTTTACTTACCGAGCTCCGCTACGCGAAACTCGCACGCAATTTTAGCTATTTTGTAGCTAAAATTGCTATACCTGGCAATGTTTTTCCTTCAAGGAATTCAAGTGAAGCACCACCGCCTGTAGAAACATGGCTCATCTTATCTGCAAGGTGGAACTTGTTAACTGCGGCAACAGAGTCACCACCGCCAACAACAGTCATTGCACCGCGTCCTGTTGCCTCTGCAACAAGGTTTGCTACAGTTTCTGTTCCTTTTGCGAATGCGTCAAATTCAAATACGCCTACAGGTCCGTTCCATACAACAGATTTTGCTGTTGAAAGAACATCCTTGTAAAGGGCGATAGTCTTAGGACCGACATCCATAGCCATAAGATTGTCCGGAATATCAACACCGTCAACAGCAACTGGAGTAGCATTAGCGTCGAATTTATCTGCAGCAACATGGTCAACAGGAAGAACAATCTTTACACCTTTAGCCTCAGCATCCTTCAAAAGTTTTTTAGCTGTGTCGATAAAGTCATCCTCAACCAAAGAGATTCCGACCTTGTGTCCCTGAGCCTTAAGGAATGTGTAAGCCATACCGCCGCCGATTACAAGTGCGCTTGCATTCTTAAGAAGTGATTCAAGAACAGCAATCTTTGAAGAAACTTTTGCACCGCCGATAATTGCAACCTGTGGTTTTGGAGGATTTTCAACCATTGGCTGGATATATTTTACTTCTTTTTCCATAAGGAATCCGCCGACAGACGGAACAGGCATGAATTTAGCGATTGAAGCTGTAGAAGCCTGGTCACGGTGAGCAGTTCCGAAAGCGTCGTTTACAAAGATGTCGCCGTAAGTAGCAAGCTCCTTTGCCATAACATCGCGTTCTGCAGGATCTTTAGAAGTCTCTTCCTTGTGGAAGCGGACATTCTCAAGCATAGCCACAGCTCCGTCCGGAAGAGCGTCGATTGCAGCCTTCTGTCCGAGCGCATCAGGAAGGAAAGTAACTGGTTTTCCAAGTTTTTCGGCAAAATATTCAACAACAGGCTTCATGCGGTTTTTGCCGTTGATAAATTTTTCTGAATCAGCATCTGTCCAAGTTTTTCCAGCTTTTTCAGCCTTCTCTTTTGCTTTTTTCACATCTTTGTTAGGGTCACCAAGGTGGCTCATAAGAACAAGCGAGCGCGGATTCTGCTCAAGAATATATTTAATTGTAGGAAGAGCCGCCATAATGCGTGTGTCATCCTGGACAACACCATCCTTCATAGGAACGTTAAAATCAACGCGCATGATAATGCGCTTACCTTTAAGATCAACGTCTTTTACAGTTTTAATCATAATTTTGACCTCTAAAATTGAAATATCATTTTAAATATAATAGGTTTGGGCTTAAAATTCAACAAATAAAAAATCTCATGTATTATGATATTTTTTGTAATAATACGCTACAAATTTTGTAATAGTACGATACTTTTTTTGTAGTAATACGCTACAAATTCTGTAATAGTACGATACTTTTTTTGTAATAATACGCTACAAATTTTGTAATAATACGATACTTTTTTTGTCGTAGCACGCTAACTTTTTTGTTATAATACACTGAAAAATCTGTAACAGTCAAAATATCGAGTTTTTTATGAAGACAGATTCAATTTGTATGCCGAATCTATAAAACCCGACATTCAGGCTAATAATATCACAACAAAAGGCGGCTATCATGTTCATTCCGACAGAAATAATTTTTGCCTCCACAACTTTGTGCAACCTGCGCTGCGCGCATTGCTTTGTAAACCGCAATAATATTTCGCTCAGCGCAAAGGAAGCCGTGGATTTTTTGGCTTCATGCAAAAACTCAGAAAGCAGCAGAATTGAGAAAGTAGGATTTTCAGGCGGAGAACCTTTTCTGGCAATGGATTTTTTGTGCAAAGTCATAAATTTTTCGCGCAATAATGACTTTATGTTTGACCAGATAATGACAAACGGCGTATGGTGGAAAAATGAGGATGAACTGAACAAGGCTCTGCAGAAAATATACGATGCCGGCTACGATGGAAAAATCGGTATAAGCTATGACAACTTTCATGGGCAAAATTACGGAAAAACCCGGACTTTCTGTGCGGCTGTGAACAAAATTTTCGGTGAAGGAAGCATTTCTGTCCAGGCGGTTGCGGATCCGTTTCTGGACGATGAGAAAACCGAAAAGCTTGAGTCAGAACTTGACGCGCTTGGAAACGACTTTTCCGCAGATATTTTTATTCTGCCGCAGACTTTCCAAAGCGAGGACAAACGCGGCTGGCAAAGCGATGAATGGTTCAAGGAAGATTTTTGCCAAGGTCCGGGAAATATTCTTTTTGTCCATCCGGATGGAAATATCGCGCCTTGCTGCGGTTTTGCAAATGAGAACTGTTCGCTTTTTATTGGAAAGATAACTGACAGCTTTGAAAATGTGATGAAGAATGCAGATAAAAACCCGATGATAAAACTTTGCTTTGAAAAAGGGCTTTCTTCGCTGATTACAAAACTTGAAAGTGAAGGTAAGTTACCTGGGAGAACAGAGGATATCTGCACATTCTGCGATTTTGTTTCAAAAGCGGGCATTGTTCGCTAAACCACTGGGCTGTCAATTACTTTTTCTCTGCTGTTTTTTTACAAGAATTGCGTGCATGCGGTGAAGCCGC
>DLKK01000080.1:194-6335 GCA_002478955.1 Treponema sp. UBA7590 | reverse complement strand
TTCTGCCGGCCCTTTTTCATTATGGGTACGTGGAACAGCGGCCGGGAACGGGCTTTCCCAGCTGCCGGGTGCCACCTAGAATTTTCCGTGGGCATGACAGTCTTCGCTCTCTCCTTGTCTCTAGGATGCTTTTTTTTGGGGGGGGCAATGGACGCAGGTTTGCTCCTAATATGCGTCAAAGTATGTTTGTAAAAAATTTGTGAACATAAGCCGTTTATTGAAACTAAGGAAAAGACAGATTCTGTTCAATAGAGGTCAGAGTCGTGATGTTCACGACTTTTGTTGGTGAGCTAGGGTTTTTTATGGGAATGAAAGCCTAAGACGCAAAAAAAGAGGACAGAAAGTTTTGGAAGCTCATGATCCTGATAACGATTGCGTGATTGTGCAATTCGCGGATGTGGAAAAATCTCATAACAATAAAATTGGATAAATTTCAAATGAAAAATCCGATTGGACTAAAGGCAAATTCAAAATTAATTATGGGACGAAGAAAGGGTCAAAATCGTTTGGCTATGCTCATCGGTATAAAGAACTTTAATGTAAAGGAAATCCTCCAGCTATAGCAGGAGGTCTGGGAAAGTTTGACAGTTCCGGGATTGTAAATAAAAATAAGACATAAAAATCACAGTATGACCGATCAAAGCAACACAGTTATGTCCAACTACGAAAGTCTAAAACATAACAGAATGAGATTGCAAGTACAATATATTGTGAATAAAGAATATTTTTCTTAATGTTATGTTGCGGTCTGCTAGGATTTGCTTACCTGATAAATAGAGAACTTTCTGAATGGCATAAATCTATCCAAGTGTTGCTTTAGCGATTATAAATAAATGATAAAAATTCTCTTTATATTGTTAGTTTTGGCTAACTTTTTTATAATTGGTGTTGTGGAGAATTTTTGAATGAATGAAAAAATTAAGATAAATTTAAATGGAACTGCTGAAACCATGCTTCAGAGCTTTTATGCCAGGGCAAAGTATTCTAGAAATAAAGGTCATAAATTTTATGATTCAAAGGCGGTAGAGCTTATAGAGCAAATTGATTATGATTTTTCACTTGCGGAAGGTGATGCAACTATGAGCGATGGTGTTATTGCGCGGACTCTTGTTTTTGATGAGATTGTTGAAGATTTTATTGAAAAGTATCCTGATTGCCAGATTGTAAATATTGCTTGCGGTTTGGATACGAGGTTTTATAGGGTTGATAACGGAAAATTGCATTGGTTCAATCTGGATTTGCCGGAAATAATTGAAATTCGAAATAAGATTTTTAATGAGTCTGGAAGAATTTTGAATATTGGTTGTTCTGTTCTTGATTCTACGTGGGTAGAAAAAGTTGCGGCGGATAGAAAAACTCTTTTTATAATTGAAGGGTTAAGCATGTATTTTTCAAAGGAACAGAATGCAAAGATGCTTGAAATTATTGGGAAAAATTTTAAGGATGCAACGGTTTTTCTTGAATGTCTTGCAAAGAAATGGGTGAACCGGGAAAAAATTGAGAAATCTATCCAGAATACTGGCGCGAAATTTATTTTTGGGGCGGATAGTTTTGATGATATTGCAGACATTGCGGTGGAATTTGACAAAATAAAGGATGATAATATTACGCGTGGAATGATTGCATTGCATCCGTTTCTGAAACCGCTTGAAAATTTTGCGTTTGTCAATAAAATGACAGAAAAAATTTTGATTTTCAAGAAAGCTTAAAATGTTGAGGAATTTGCGCTGTGCTGGAAGGGTTTTGCTGCAGAGCGGAAAAGGATTGCATAAAAAGTTTGGGCCGGATGGCGCAGGACTTTTTATGCAAGACCGAGCGTGAGCGGGCCCTGGAAGTGCAGTTTTCTGGAAAAATTCCAGGAATTCGTTTTTTATGCGCAGCGTAAAGAAATCTTAGCGCCCAAAAATATGAACTTCCTGAAATTAAGTTTTGGATTTTACTTCTGTTTTGGCGGTTGGAAATTGCCGGCTGATAAGAATTCCGAAGGCGGATTTTCTTTTTTGGCCTGTTTTTCTGCGCTGATTTTTCCGGCAATCATGGTGATTGCGAATGTTATTATCATGTCAGGAAGCGTGTTTCCGGCGATGAAATCTGTTTTCATCAGAAGTCTGTAGAGCACGAAACCGATGAACCAGATTATCAGTTTTAATGTGTTGAATTTTGATTTTGATGAATCTGCTTTTACAACAAAGAAATCTGCAAGCTGGATTGCAATCATCGGGGCAAATACTGAGCCGATAAAATAGAGGAATCCTGTTATGTTGTCCATCGGGAAGATTATTGCTGCTGCCGTGCCGATTATTGTTACCGCCACGGCGATCCATTTTTCTGGAAGTTTTTCCCAGATTGTCCTTGCGGAGACGCCTGCGCTGTATGCGTCCAGGAATGTTGTTGTTACCGTTGAAAGAATCAATATGAAAAGCGCTACGATTCCAAGTCTGGCTTTTACCATTATTTTTGCGATGTCGGTTTCGCCGGTGAGAATTGCCGCGCCCATTCCGATTATGTACATCCAGCAGGAAATTATTCCGTATGTAAGAGCAGAGACAAAGGTTGCTTTGAACGGTTTTTCTGCATATTTTGTGTAGTCGCTTATTAGCGGAAGCCAGGAAAGCGGCATTGCAACTGCGAGTTCAACTGCCTGGCCAAAAGAGATTGCGTCCAGGTGCGGATTTTTTATTTCAGCATTTTCGGTTTTTGAAAAAAAGATTACTTTGCACAATACGATGGTTAGAATGAAAAGAGCGCCCATTGCGATTGTGTTGAATTTTCCAAGGTTTGTGATTCCGATAAAAATCCAGATAAGAATCAAAATTCCGATTACAATTGACCAGAGCCATGCTGAATGGAATTTTGTGCTGGCTGAGAAAATTTCGTTTATGGAAAGTGCTCCGTCGTAAATCATGATTCCTGTCCACCCGGTAAGTTGAATTACGTTTAAAAGCGCAAAAATTTTTGCACCGAATGTTCCGAAACTTGTTGCGGTTGATTCCATTGCAGATTTTTTTGATATTGCTCCGATATAGCCGGAAAAAAATAGAAGCACGCAACCGATTAGGTGTCCGATTAAGATTGCGGCGATTCCTTTTGAGAAGCCGAGTGGCGCAAAATAGGTTCCTGTAAGAATTTCTGCGATTGATACGGCCGCGCCAAACCAAATCAGCGCATTGCTGAAAACATTTGTCTTATTGTTCATTTTAGAATTTCCTTATGGTATTAGTTCGTTAGTTTGAGCTCAGATTCCAGTTGTGCATTAATGGTCCGGAACCTTTTCCTAAATCAAGCATTGCTTCCAAAGCTCCGCTTATGTAGTCTTTTGCATTTTTTACGGATTGCGGCAAAGAAAACCCTTTGGCAAGGTTGCTTGCGATTGCGCTGGAAAGTGTGCATCCTGTTCCGTGTGTGTTTTGATTGTCTATGCGTTTTCCGTAGAACCAGGTTCCTTCAGAGCCGTCAAAAAGAAAGTCATTTGCATCATTCAAGTTATGTCCGCCTTTTAAGAGAACTGCGCAGCTGAATTTTTTGCTGATGAGTTTTGCGGCATCCTGCATTTGTTTTTCTGAAGTGATTTTTGAGCCACTAAGAACTTGTGCTTCTGGAATGTTTGGTGTAATCACAGTTGAAAGTGGAAGAAGTTCTTTTTCCAGAGTTTCGATTGCTTCATCGCTGATGAGTTTTGCTCCGCTGGTTGCAATCATAACCGGATCAACAACAATATTTTTTAGGTTGAATTCTTTTATTGATTCGGCGATGACCCTTATCAATGCAGATGATGAAACCATTCCGGTTTTTACTGCATCCGGAAAAATGTCTGTTACAACATCCTTGATTTGCTCTTTCAGGAAATCTGGCGAAACTTCCTGAATTGCTGTAACGCCGGTTGTGTTCTGTGCGGTCAAGGCGGTGATTGCGCTCATGGCGTAGACGCCATTGCATGTCATTGTCTTGATGTCTGCTTGAATTCCGGCGCCTCCGCTAGAATCGCTTCCTGCGATTGTAAGTGCGGTTTTGATTTTCATTTTTTTTGACCTCCGTATGAAAATACCTTCAGGCGGTGCCCTCAAGAAGGATTTATTATTAATTTAGTATAAAAATTGAATGAGCTAGTTGAAAAAGAAATTTTTTGCCTCTCTGTAGTTTTTGCAGTAAACTGTGCTGTATTTTTTTATTTCGTCCTTGTATTTTTCAAAAGATTTGTCGTATATTCCGCATGTCTGGTAGCCGGCGTTTTTTGCGGTTCTGATGGCGTAAAGTGCGTCTTCAAAAACCCATGTTTCCTGGGGAATGGTTTCTAGAAAATCTGAAACTGCGTTGAAAATTTCAGGTTTTTCTTTTGTCATTCCCATTTCTGTTGCGGTGAAAATCTTGGAAAAATATTTTTCTGCGTGAAGTCGTTTTAGCGCGGGCTCAAAAAGTTCCCGGTCTGTGTTTGTGCAGAGCGCGATTTTTGTGCCATCTGCCTTTAGTTCTTTCAGAAAATTTTCTGCGCCATCTTTGAACTGGATTTTGTTTGCGTAAGCGTCTTTTAAGATGTTGTTTACGCCACGGCAAATTTCAACTGTTGAAAAATTCAGTTTGTATTCCTTTTTTAGGAATTCGGCGCCTTCTTTCATGCTCATTGTGAAAAGTTTTTTTCCAAGCCCTTCTGCGGGTTTTAGGCCAAGCGATTCAATGTAGAGTTCCGGGCAAAATGTCCAGGATTGCATTGAGTCCAAAAGTGTTCCGTCCATGTCGAATATTGCGGCTTTTATTTTTTTCAATTGATTTTATCCTAATAAAGTTTCAACGCGTTTTCTTAAATCTTTTGTGGCGACAATTATGTCTTTCTGGGCAAAAATTGCGCTTATCACAGAAATTCCGCAGATTCCACTGTTTTTTAGTTTGCTCACATTATCTTTTGTGATTCCACCGATTGCGACAACTGGAATTTTTACGGCTTTGCAGATTTCTTTCAGAGTTTCTAAAGGAACTTCAATCGCATCGTCTTTGCTTCCTGTCTGGAAAAGCGTGCCAACTCCAAGGTAGTCTGCGCCTTGATTTTCGGCAAGAATGGCTTCTTCCACTGTCTGCGCGCTTACTCCGATGATTTTCTGTTCGCCGAGAATTTTTCGCGCCGCCATAGGATTCATATCATCCTGGCCGATATGAACTCCGTCCGCATCAATTTTTTTTGCAAGTTGGACATTGTCGTTTACAACAAAAGGAATTTTGTATCCAGCACAAAGTTTTTTCAGTTGGATTGCTTCCTGTTCAAATTCCTGTTCGTTAAGATTTTTTTCGCGGATTTGAACAAATGTTGCGCCTCCTTTTATTGCTTCCTCTGTCTGCTGGAGCAGTGTTTTTTCACCAGTCCAGTGCCGATCGGTTACAGCATAAAGCAAAAGATTCTTGCGGAGAATTTCATTATTATCTGATTTCAAATTTTGCTCCTGTTTCCAGCTGTTCGCCGTTCATGTTGTAGATTGCGTCAATGATTCTGTTTCTGTAGGTTGAATTTCCTTCGCCGTTTTGCATTTTTTTCCAGCCGAGTTCACCGGCGAGGCCCATTGCGCAGACTGAGGCAGCTGAGGCTTCAAGGACATTTTCCGGATTTGCAGCAATGAATGCGGTCATCATTCCGCTAAGCTGGCAGCCAGTTCCAGTTATTTTTCCCATTTCTGCTTTTCCGTTTCGGATTACGAAGCATTTTTTTCCGTCTGAAACCAAATCTATGGCACCTGTTATTGCAACGATGCAATCCATTTTTTTTGCGAAATCTTTTACAAATTCAATAGATTTTTCAAGGTTTGAATCTGTTACTGCGTCTGAAACATCTGCGTCGACACCTTTTGTTGTTCCGCTTCCGAGCGCAAGCGTTTTTATTTCGGAAATATTTCCCCGGATTACATCAAATTTTATTTCTGAAATAAGACTGACGGCAGTTTGTGTGCGTAATTTTGAAGCACCGGCTCCAACTGGATCCAGAAGAACTTTGTGTCCGAGCGAATTTGCTTTTTTTCCGGCAAGAAACATTGAAGGAATTGTGTTTTTGTTCAAAGTTCCGATGTTTATGTTCAAGCCGCAGCAGATTGAGGTGATTTCCTCAACTTCAGATTCGTCGTCGCTCATAATCGGGCTTGCGCCGCAGGCAAGGATGATGTT
>DLKK01000080.1:0-177 GCA_002478955.1 Treponema sp. UBA7590 | reverse complement strand
ATGTTTGCCACATCGTTTACGGTAACATAATTTGTGATGTTGTGAATCAGCGGAGATTTTTCCCGCACATTAGAAAAAATTTTTGAGAACATAACAAGCCTCTTTAAAAAGATTGCCTGTTTTGAATAAAATGCTGCCGGACTGGCATTGTAAAATTTCCCTACGTTGGCATTATCC
>DLKK01000081.1 GCA_002478955.1 Treponema sp. UBA7590 | reverse complement strand
GCGCATAGTTATAGATTACGTTCGCGCGGTTTGTAAGATTTTTTATCTGTCCGCATGAATCATAAGCCTTTTTCGCATACGAAAGCGCATCCGCAATCTTATCTTCCTCAAAAAGAACTGTAGAAAGATTGTAGTAAGTCATTGAATCTTCTGTTCCAACCGAAAGCATCGCCAAAGACTGCTTGAAAGTGCTCTCCGCATCCGCATATTTTTTCGACTGGTAATAAACCGAGCCAAGCTCATTGAGTGCGGCGCGGTTTGTATTGTTTATCCTGATTACATTCTGGTATGCGCTGATTGCACCGGTATAATCTTTTTGAGCCGAAAGAATTCTTCCTTCCTCAAGATAAGAACGCTCGTGCCGCGGATCAATATCATGCGCCCGCCTGAATTCCGCCAGCGCCGATTTTGAATCATTCAGTTTGTTGTCCGTAAGTCCAAGATTATATCGCGCCGGAGCAAAATTTCCGTTCAGCTGGCAGGTTGTTGTAAAAGAATATTTTGCCTCTGTGAATTTTTTCATCATATATTGGACACGGCCAAGATTGTAATAATAAAGGTAATTTTTTGAAGTGTCGTTCGTGGCAGCCTTTGTAAGATGCTCAAGCGCCTTCTGGTAATTTTTCTTGTCAAACGCGTCCATTCCCAAGATGTACTGGCTTTCAGCATTCTTGGGGTCAAGGGCAACAGCTTTTGAAGCGTACTCAACAGCCGCATCCTGAAGTTTTTTCTTTTCATCAGTATTAGAAGCGTTAAGAGAAGCGTCGTAAAGCGCTCCGGCCATCTCTGAATTTTTACCCGCGGAAAAAGCCGGCTCTCCATCAGAAACCGGAAGAGATTTCTGTGCATTTGCAAAATTATTAAGCGCAGAATCAATGTTTCCGCTGTTCAATGCGGATTTTCCCTGCTGAATAAAATCGTTCACAGCAGCAATTTCCGCCTTAAGCTTCGCATTTTTTCTTGCAAGTTCCTCTTCTTTCGCCTTTCGGGCAGCTTCATCTTTTTTGCGCTGCTCCTCCGCGGCTTTTGCGATTGCCTTCTGTTCTTCCTGCTGGGCTTTCAGCTGTTCCTGGCGTTCTTTTTCAAGCGCAGCATTTTCCTGCTGTTTACGCATAAGCTCGGCCATTTCCTTCTGCTGGCGTACATTCTCAGCATTTGTGCGCGCAAGCTCAGACTTCATGGAATCAAGCGAAGACTGAAGCCCATCCGTGTCAATATTTACATTTACATTCTGATTCGAATTGCCACCAGAAGAATCCTCACCTTTTGCCGCAATTATTTTTTTCATCAAATCCTGGATTTCCTTATCATCCGGATTTTTAAGAAAAAGTTTCTGCAATGCGTCCAAAGCCCGGTCAAACTCGCCGTTGTCATAATAAAAATTCGCAAGAGAAATCTGCTTGCTTTTAGCCCCGGCTGAACCAGAGCAGCCACGAACGCACAGCAAAACCAACGCCGCAACAACAACTGCCACAACGCAGCCAATAATTATCTTCTGTTTTCCTGTAAGCTTTGATTTTCCAAAACCATTTCCGTCAAAATTATACATTTTCTCCACCTTTTTTATATTCGCACTATTTTTTATGCTTTTCCCGCCATTTATAAATTCCGCAAAAAACGCTTATTCAAGCTCACTTTCGTAGTCGTAGTCAAGAACATCCTCCGCGCCGGCAGTCATGTTTGTTGTGTCAGTCTGCTGGAGAGAATTTGCGACATCCTCCAAAAGTTTCCGCCTTCTTTCTTCTTCGGCAGCCTTGCGCTCAGCCTCAAGCGCTTCCTGCTCAGCTTTTTGCCGCGCCATCTCCTGCTGAAGCCTTTTGTTCTCCTCTTCAAGACGTTTCTGCTCCTCAGCAAGCCGAACAGCCTCTTCCTCCTGCCGCTGAATCTCCTGGTCAAGATAACCAATCAGCCGCTGAATCTCCGGAGTCTGCGAGTCATCAGGCTGCTCCGCCACAAAACGCTTGTAATCAACAAGACAATCCTGATACTTTTTCATCATAAGACGAGCATTCGCCCTGTTCAAAAGCGCACTGTAAAAATCCGGTGAAGCAGCCAGCGCAAGCGAATAGCAGCTTTCCGCCTTAGAATAGTTTCCAGCCGCATAAGCCACATTTCCCTCATTAAAAGAAAGCAACTTCCGGTTCGCAACAGAAGAGCCCATTCCGCGCTCAAAAGCATCAATCGCCTTGTCATACTGACCAAGCTGAAAATACGCAAGTCCAAGAAAATTGTAAGTGTCCGCCGAAACATTTCCGCCTGAAATATCTTTTTCAAGCAAAGGAACCGCCCCGCCGGGATTATTCGTCTTAAAAAGCCTCTCGCCCTCAGACTCAGAAAAAGCAACCGCCAAAATAAAAAACAAAATTCCAAAAACAAAAATATTTTTCTTCATCACATTATTTTAACACACAATAGAATAAAAAGTAACCACAGCAAATTCCACCAGTACGCGACCCGCTTTTACTGCAAGTCCTCGTTCCGCTAGTCGCTCCACTCCGGTCTTTCCGTGGCAATCGGGGCTAAGATTCTCCTGAAAATGCGAAAATCCACCGCGTCCCGGCGATTTATCGCTATGCAAACGCATTTGAAAAAATCAATAAAAAATGCCGGAACGGAAGCGAAAAAGCAGAATTGGCGTAATTTGCCATTTTTTTGCCGAATGGCATAAAAGAAAACTGAAAATGAGCCTTGCGAATCGAAGTTTTCTTCCTAAAAAAAATTGCAACC
>DLKK01000044.1:15514-23015 GCA_002478955.1 Treponema sp. UBA7590 | reverse complement strand
GTCATCAATGTAAACAGGAGCTGAATATTGTTGGACTCAATTGATTCATTTGTAAATCTACCGCTTCTCATAGCTGCTGGCGCAGGTCTGGTTCTTTTTATTTTGCTTTTGATTGCAAAAATAAGAAATGCGGCAAAAGTTAGTTTTATATTTTTCCCATGTATCGGAGTGCTTGTCGCAGGTCTGCTCTACACGTATTTTGACCACAAGCTTTTCTATATTTCGATAATTACTCTTATATTGGAATTTTTTCTTATTGCGTACGCATTTGTGCTTGCAGTTTCAGATCCGGCAAAACGTGCTGAAAAAAAAGCTAAAAAAGAAAAAGAAGCCGAGGAAAATCTAAACTCTGAAGAAGTAAGCAAAGAGGCTGTTGCAGCCCTTGAAAACAAATATAAAGCCATAATAGAAGATGACAAGGAGCTTACAGTAAAAGCCTCAAGCTATTTCAACGAGGAAAATTCACTTTCCCAGTTCCTTGAATTCTTCAATAAACTGATTGTTCAGAAAACCGGTGCAGATGGCGGAACAGTTCTTGTCCTTGACGAATTTGACAATATTCTTGCCGTAAAAGCTGTAACTGGTGTTTTTCCACCGCCGTACAAAATTCCGGATGATATTCCGCACAAGCAGCTACGTGTTGAGACAAATTTCAAATATTCACAGTATTCATTGGAAGGAAATGTCTTTGGAGATTTCTTCACAAGGGGAATCGCAGAAAATATTACAAATTCAGCAAAGGATAAGCGGATTTTCCAGAATGGTCCGGAGGACTTCCTGCGTGTAGGTCCATACATGTTCATTCCTGTAAAACAGATGGGCGAATCTGTTGCGCTTGCAGTTCTTGCTAGAAAGCCTGATTCTGAACCATTCAGCAAAAAAGATTTGAGACAGCCTGCAATCTTTGCGACGGTCTTGCCACAGCGCTTATTCCATTGAACAGTTTCCTTGCTTATTCTGAACACACAGAATTAACAAAGGAAGGCGATATTGCAACAAAATTCCAGAAAACTCTCGTACCGGAAAAACTTCCTGTAATCAACAAGCTTTCAATCGGAAAATATTCCATCACAAACGAAAATGTCTGTGGCGACTACTACGATATAATTCCTTCAAGAAAAGATAGAATCACATTTGTAATGGCAGATGTTGCTGGAAAAGGAATGAACTCCCTTACAATAATGATTATGATTAGAGCAATGCTCAGGCTTGTGGCAAACACAAACCAAAGTTCCGCAACCCTTCTTGAATGGGTAAACAGAACAATCTGCTCTGAAAAAAACAGCATGGATCACTTTGCAAGCGTTGCATTGATAAATTATAACAGCATTGACAACACTGCGCAGATTGCCACATCGGGAATCAATCCTGTATTACTTTACAAGACGAGCGACAAGACAATCAGCAAAATTTCAACAGACTGCGAACCTATCGGTGTTGAAAAAACAACGGAATATAAGAATATCGACTTAAATCTTGATGCAGGTGATATTCTTGTAACTTGTACCGATGGTTTACTTGAATGTCTTGACGAAAGAGGTGTACAATACTCAATAGATAATTTACAAAAGGTTATTCAAGCCAACTGCAATTTGAATGGGAAAGATATTGCAGCAAAGGTTAAAGATAATATCAAAAAATTCTGTGGCAACACACAGCAATACGATGACCAGAGCCTTCTGATCATAAAAATACAGGGATAAGGAGTACCTTATGGAACTTAAAATACGAAAAAATGGAGATGTTTACATTATCGATGTAAACGGAGAAATGGATCTCTACAATTCTTATAAACTTAAGGAACTTGTTATGAAGATGATTGAAAAAAATGTCAAAATCTTCATCATAAACCTTGAGCAAGTTGACTATATCGACTCGTCTGGAATTGGTGCATTGATTTACATTTGTTCTACTATCAAAAAGATGAACCTAAAGCTTTCTATTTCAAACATTCATGGTTCAGTAAAAAAAGTTATTGAACTTACAAAGCTTATGGGATATTTTCCTATTGCAAACAGTGTTGAAGAAGCACTTTTGATGGTAAAAGAATAAAAAGTATTTCCCAACTTATTTTGTTCTTGTAAAAAGGAGATTTTTATGGAAGAACCAACAGTAAAAGAATTACGTTCTGACGACAATGATCCATTGTTCGACAAAACAAATATGCTTAAGAAGGAATTCCCTTCAGACTTTAGACAGATTAGATATTTTACACTTTTGATTGTTCAGTCAGCTCCATCTGAAATCAAGGAATTGAACCTTCTTGAACAGCAGATCAGTGAAGTAATCAAAAATGCTGTAAAACATGGAAATCACTGCGACATAAACAAAAAAGTAACAGTATGGTATTCATTCAGTCCTACACATGCTCATGTTATTGTCCAGGACGAAGGCGAAGGTTTTAAAGATCTTGAAAAATGGAATGAATTCAACCGCAAACGCATTTCTTGTCTTCATGCTAACAATTATGAAGAACTGGCAAATTATGTTTCTTTTAAAACAAAGGAATCTGATGCGCAGGATGGAGGAAACGCTTTGTTTGCAGCCCTTGAGTATTGGAACGGTGGATTTGTCTACAATGGAAAACGAAACGCAGTTGCCATGCTGAAAAAATTCCAGCAGAAATCACGATAATAAAGAAAAATCTGTAAAAAAAAGACGGTTAAACCGTCTTTTTTTTATTGTCTATTGCCAATTCTAAAGTTTTGAGAGCGGAATATGATACACACTTCCGCAATTTCTGCAGACAACCTCAAGCGGATCCGGACCGTTTTTTTTGATATCTGCAAGCTGGTCAGCAGGAAGATGTTTTATATAATTTAAATAAGATTCTTCTGTACAAGGACAGTCAAATGTAACATTCCGGCGGACAGCAATTGTTGGTTTAAATTCTCTGAAAAGTCCGTATACAAAATCTTCTATTGTCCCTTTTTCACTGAACCACTGCCCTATTGACGGAGCTGTCTTAAATGCCATTTCCGCACGAGAAATCAAATCCTGATCAGCATTTTTGTCTGCAGAGCTTGATTTTGCGGCTCCACTTCCGCGTTTTCCACCTGTTTCAGGCATGATTTGAAGGAAAAGTCCACCTGCGCCAATAACCCTGCCTTTTTTATCAAGCTGGATTCCTGTATTGAATGCAGAAGAAAGTTGCTCAGACTGGTTATAGTAAGAAGCCAAATCCATGGCAATATTTCCAGAATCAACAGAAACTGAACTTGTATAAGGATTCTTGTCACCTTCATGGATTGTAGAAACAGACAAAGTTCCGCTGCCCAAAAACGGCTTTAAATCCCAGTTTTCAAGTGGCTTTTCAACAGGAATATGCTCATTGAAAAGATAACCGCGGACAGTTCCTTTTGAATCAACTTCCACAGAAAAACCTTCCGCAGGTCCGTCAACCTCATACCGCAATGTTGAGTGCTCTTTACCCTTCATCAAAGGAAGCATTAGCGCACCGCAAAGTGTTGCCTGCCCGAAAACCATTGTCTCAAGAATTCCAAGATTATGCTGCGCCCTTGCCTGATTCACAAAACGTGTTCCATGAAAAAAAGCACCGCGAATACGTCCTTCTGCCATTACAAAAATTGCCATTTCATCTTTAGGCAAAGACCTTAAATGTTCAAGTAATTCCAAATCTTTTATTTCAGCTTTTATCATATTTATAATTTAATATTTATAAGAAAATGAGTAAATACACCAAGTTTTTTAGAGCCGCAAGTTTTTCGACATTAGAAAAAAAATCCTTCTGCCTGCGAGTTTTCGGTACGAAAACTCGTTAAAAAGAAAAATGAGCTTCACAAGAAGCTCATTTTTCTTTTTGGAGATGGCGGGAATTGAACCCGCGTCCGGGTATGCAGCACGAAGGCTTCTACATGTTTAGTTATGCGAGGTAATTGTCGGGAAAAGGTAGCAGCATAACAAGCGTCTTTTCCGTATTCCGGCTAAATGTCTTGCGCAATGGCCGAACGCAATGCACAACAAGTTCCTGTTGGCGTCAGAACATCACAAAGTTAGGAACAGCACCCCATGAGTTCCGTGCTCACTGCTTACGCAGCAAGAGCAAACTGTTCTTCAGAAGAATCTTCTTCTTCTTTTTTGTTGAAGATTGCAGTTAGTTTTTTGTCAGCTTAAGGCGCCTTCACACCTACATGCAACCAACGGACTCTCACATCCGTCGAAACCGGTGCACCCCCAAATAACACTTGACACTTAGAATATAACTTAGAAAAATATAAAAGTCAAATTTTTTATTTACCGAGGTTTATAAATTTAGATAATAATTGAATCAGCTACCAGAAAAAGCGCGTCAATTTATTTTTTCAGAAAAAAGTTTGGTATTTTGGCTAAAAAAAGGGGGCGTTACGGGGAGCTCCACGTAATGGGGGCAGGCGAAATGTTGAGCTTGCGAAACAATTGAGCCGAGGGGGACTTTTCCCCCGCTGTTGTTATTAGAAACAGATTTCCGAGCTGTGGGATTTTTCCCTTTTTGTTTTCTTATTGTAAATTAAATTGCAGAGTGATAAAATAATAGAAATTATCAATATACAAACAAGGTGAATTAAATGGCTGACGAAAAATTGCAGACGATTAGACATAGCTGTGCGCACGTAATGGCAGAAGCTATCTTAAAGTTGTTTCCGGGAACAAAAATTGCTATTGGTCCTGCTATCGATAACGGATTTTATTACGATTTCGATTTTCCAACCAACACCAAATTTACAGAAGAAAATTTTCCGGCTGTAGAAAAAGAAATGCGAAAAATTATTGCAGGAAACCATGATTTTGTTCGCAGAGAAGTTTCAAAGGAAGAGGCATTAAAACTTTTTTCTGGTCAGGATTACAAGATTGAGCTTATAAACGACTTGCCTGAGGGCGAAACAATCACAACCTATGAGCAGGATGGATTCCTTGACCTTTGCCGGGGTCCTCATGTAAGCAACACAAAAGAAATCAATGGGCAAGCTTTTAAATTGCACAAGATTGCCGGAGCTTACTGGCGTGGCGATTCCGACAGACCTATGCTCACACGCATCTATGCGCTTTGTTTTGAAAAACCGAATGAGCTGAAAGAATATCTTACAATGCTTGCCGAGGCTGAAAAACGCGACCACCGAAAACTTGGCGTTGAGATGGATTTGTTCCACCTTGAACCGGAAGATCCTGGTCAGATTTTCTGGCATCCGAACGGATGGACAATCTACACAACAATTCAGGATTACATGCGCAAACAAGTTCGCCGTGACGGTTATCTTGAAGTGAACACTCCGGCAATCATGCCGCGCTCTCTGTGGGAAAAATCTGGTCACTGGGGACATTACCAGAAAAATATGTTCATCACTGAATCTGAAAAACGGCTTTTTGCCATAAAACCAATGAATTGTCCTGGCGCCCTTGAGATTTTCAAGAGCCGCTTGCGTTCATACAAAGATCTTCCAATGCGTCTTGCCGAATTTGGTCATGATGTGAGGAACGAGCCTTCTGGAACTTTGCATGGAATTATGCGTGTCCGAGGTTTTGTACAGGATGATGCGCATATTATCTGCACTGAAGATCAGGTTGCTTCTGAAGTTGCAAAATTCTGCAAACTTTTGAAAAATGTATACAAAGATTTTGGATTCAACGATTTAGTTGTAAAATTTTCTACAATGCCAGAAGACCATGTTGGAGATTTAGCAACTTGGGAAAGAGCTGAAAAAGCTTTGTCTGATGCTTGCCACGAAGCTGGATTGAACTATGAGATTCAGCCTGGAGAGGGCGCATTCTATGGTCCAAAACTTGAATTCAAACTTTACGATTGTCTTGGTCGTGAATGGCAATGCGGAACAATCCAGGCGGATTTCCAGCTTCCTTCAGCAGAACGGCTTGATGCAACTTACATCGGGAAAGACAACCAGAAACATCATCCTGTTATGCTTCACCGTGCGATTTTGGGTTCTTTGGAACGATTCATCGGAATTCTTATTGAAAATTTCGCAGGTTCATTCCCTACTTGGCTGGCTTTTGAGCAGGCAGCTGTTGTTCCTGTATCAAACGCTTTTGATGATTATGCGAAGGAAGTTAACGATGCTTTGCTTCAGGCTGACATACGTTCTGCGGCATATATTTCTGACGACAACATGAGACAAAAAATCAAGATGATTACAAAAGAGCACAAAACTCCTTACATTCTTGTTGTCGGTGAAAATGAAAAGAACGAAAAATCTGTAACTGTACGTTTCCGTCAGTCCAGCGGGCTTGAGCAAAAAACTATGAAACTTGAAGAATTCATAGCTTATGTTCACGAAAAGACAGAAAGACATTTTGTTGGAATCTAATTTTCAATGGAAGACAGCGAATATTATAAAATGATGAGAGATCAATACTCTCATCGTTTTACAGTAAAGAAAAATAAGAATTTTCAATATTCTCAATGGAATGCACATCAGGGACGCGAAGATGCCCAGATGTTGCAGGAAAAAGAAGCAAATTGGAAAGCTGACAGAAATTTTGATGACACAAACGAAAATTCTGACGAGGAATAACTTTTTGATTCAGCACCCGCAAGCGTTGACTATCATTATTTTCAAATGTAAAATAGAAATATGTTTGACGTAAAAGAATCTGATTTTTTTGATATTGAAGACGAAGCATTTGATACCATAATTGAACCGGGAATCAAATTCACAGGAAATATAAAATTTGTAAAACCATTTATGATCCGTGGAAAAGTAAATGGAAAAATCGAGGCCACAAGCGATCTTGTCATTGACAAATGTTCAGAAGTCAATGCTGATATAAATGCTGTGCGAATTCTTGTAAAAGGCAAAGTCCATGGAAATGTTTCCGGCAAAGATTTGATTTTTATAACCGCAACCGGTTCTGTTGATGGTGATATTACCTCAAAGCAGATTGTTCTTGAACCGGGAAGCACATTTACCGGTCGTTGCACAATGATTAAATAAAAAGGTAAAAAAATGAAAAAATTTATAGCTGCCTTATTTTTGATTACTATCTTGTTTTCTATGCATGCGCAAAATATCAAACAGGATGCGCTGATTCTTTATAATAACGGACATTATGCTGAATCAATTGCTGTTTGCGAGCAGGAACTTGCACAAAATCCGAACAGAGTAGAATCTTATGTTGTAATGTGCTGGGCGCTCGTGAGAAACAAGCAATATCTGGAGGCGGAACAGCGTGCGCTGCAAGGTTTAAAAGTTAGCCAATACGACCTGCGCCTGACAGAAATTCTTGGAGAAGCTAGATATTTTCTTGGAAAAAACAATGGCGCTATGGAACAGTTCCAGAAATATGTTGCGAATGCACCTGAAAACAGCAGTCGCGTTGGAACTGCTTATTATTACATGGGCGAGATTTATATCCGGCAGGCACGCTATCAGCACGCAGATATAGCTCTTTCTGCCGCAGTAAGAAAAGAACCTTTGATTGCAAACTGGTGGGTTCGGCTTGGTTACGCACGCGAAATGGCAAAAAATTATTATGAAGCTGCAAATGCCTA
>DLKK01000044.1:14681-15496 GCA_002478955.1 Treponema sp. UBA7590 | reverse complement strand
ACGAAGCGTTAAGATTGAATTCTTCTTCCATTGAAGCTGAAAGAGGAAGAAACAGAGTCGCAGAAAAACTTCAATAAAATTGAACATACGTTTTGAAACAATGGGCTGCCGCCTGAATCAAATTGAAAGTGAAAGTGCAGCCCGTTCATTTTTGGAATCAAATTTTCAGGTAATAATAAAGCCCCTACAGGCAAAAAATGAAATTGACGAAGAAACAATTCTTTGCATTATAAACACTTGCGCCGTTACTCAAAAAGCAGAACAAAAAGACCGCAGGATAATCCGTCTTGTCCTTGAGAAGTGCCCGAACGCTACAGTTATCGTCACAGGATGCTACGCCCAGCTTTCACCGGATGAAATAAAATCAATCAACAAACGAATTGCGCTTTTAAAGGGACAGCTAAAAAGTAGGCTTGCTGATGTTCCAGAACTTTTAAAAAATACGCTCAAAGAAAAAAAATTTAATCCTGAAAATTTTGCAGATTTTTTGAACAACGGACTTTTTAATGCTGAAACAGAAAAACCTGGCACAAGCGAAAATGCGTTCCGGCTTGCAACAGATTCTTTTATAGCGCACAGCCGTTCGTCTATAAAAATTCAGGACGGATGCAACTGTATGTGCAGCTACTGCACAATCCATATCGCGCGCGGACACTCTATTTCATTGGACGCGGAAGAAGTTGTACATCGTGTCCAAAAACTGGAAAATGCAGGACAAGCTGAAGTCGTATTCACGGCCGTAAATATCGGTCAATATAAAGGAAGATACAAGGATGGTTTCATAAAATTCAGCCAGCTTCTGAAACTATGCCTTG
>DLKK01000044.1:3849-14654 GCA_002478955.1 Treponema sp. UBA7590 | reverse complement strand
AAAGCCTCTATCCGGAAACTGTTGACTCAGAATTTTGTGCTGTAATTGAAAATCCTAGGGTCCGCCCCTACTTTCATATTTCCGTGCAAAGTGGAAGCAACAAAATCCTAAGACTGATGAAAAGAAGCTACACCGCAGACCAAGTTCTTTCTGCCTGCAATATGCTTAAAAACGCAAAAAAAATGCCTTTTCTTTCATGTGACATAATAACAGGTTTTCCTGGAGAAACAGACGAAGATTTTAGGGCAACACAGAAGCTTTGTAAGGACTGTGATTTCGCATGGGTTCATGTATTTCCATTCAGCGCACGCCCAGGAACAGCAGCCGCTGACATGAAACCAAAAATTCCTCAGTCAACAAGCGGAAAACGAGCCGCAGAACTTGCGTTGTGGGCAAAACAGAATAAAATCAGATATATTGAAAATTTCCGCGGAAAAACTGTTGATGCTGTCCTAGAAACTGTAAAAAAGCCTTTTGTATTTGCAAATGGCGAAGGAAGAGAAATTTTTCACGCAGTTTCAGAAAATTTCCTTCACTGTGAAATTTCTGCACCAACAGGAAAAATAAAAATTCAACCTGGAACAGCTATAAAATTAAAAATTTTAGGTCCGGTTGGAATCGGGGAAAGAAAAACCGGAGAAATAGATACTTTGGCTGATTTTGTAGAATAATTTCTTCGATAAAATATTTTTTTTCAAAAAACTTGTTTTTGGCTATTGATTTTTTTTTATGAATCATATATAGTATTATTCACGTAGCGGGATGTAGCGCAGCTGGTAGCGCGTCTGGTTTGGGACCAGGATGTCGCAGGTTCAAATCCTGTCATCCCGATAAAAAAAGAACATCGTTTTGATGTTCTTTTTTTTTATCTTAAATGAATTAATCGTTGGCATTAAAATATTAATCAACTTTTATCGTCAGTTCCTTAGAAACTCCAATTCCATTGTATTCGGCAAAAATATCCAATGTGTATTCCCCGCTTGCCCAAGTGTCATCAACATAAATGTAAACATCGGAAATTTCATCGGAAGAATATAAATCCTTTTCATTTTCGGATTGAAGTAAAGTGCATTCATCTGAAATTACATTCAAATAATTCCTGTAAATTTTCCAGCCGGAAAGTTTTACCGCCGCATTTGATAAAACTGAAGAAATTCTAATATAACCCGGTTTTGAAATATTTGACGAACCAGATTTCAATGTAAAAGAGATTTTTCCAGCATCTTCAATCGGGTCCGTGGCAGAACCAGAAGAATCATGACCGTTATATTCCCATTGTGCATACAAAATTATAATGTCGCCGTTTTTAGACGAAAGATTTTTCACAGTTTCTCTTGCGCTATATGACTCACCGCTTCCATCATTTTTTGTGTTCCAGGTATTTGTCGCATATTTACCATCCGGTGGTGTGAAATTATTTTCCGGCAATGTATATTCAGCACCATATTTCAAGGTGATTTCAGAAAGTTCTTCTCCTGAGCCGCCGTTTTTATCAAATTTGATTGTATATTTATTCCGGTTGTATTTTATTTCAACAATTGTAGAGCCATCTTCCAGGATTGTTTTTTGCGAAACCGGTTGAACAACAGAAAAACCTTCATAATCTTTGGAAGAGGCTTCTATTTCCGCGCCAATAGCCCCCTGTTTTGTTTCCTGTTCAAATTCAGTATATTCATCATCAGATATATTCTGCTGAAGATGTTTTACCGTGTATTTCGCAGGATTTCCCCAGTCGGCAATAAAATCATAAGGTGAGGAAGAAACATAAATTGCAGAAACATAGCCATTTTCGTCAAGGCTGATTGATTTTGGAAGTTCTGTGTTTTTATTGAGTGACTTCCTATAAAATTTCCATCCAAGAAAAATTTTTTCAGAACCAAATTTTTGAACTTCAGAAGAAGTTTTGTCCGGAAAATCTGATAAAGTCAATGTGCGGCCAATCTCGTAGCGCCTGGAAAAATGTGCAGGATTTTCAGAGGCATCTGACTCTTCATTTTGATAAAAATTGTAATTCACAGAAAATTCTTCCTCACGAAGCTCGTTAAAATCATTGAACCAGTTTACAGAGCACGAAAAAGCAAGAAAAAATGGTAGAATTATAAAAACACGGAAAAATCTTTTTACCATCTGAATCCTACCGAAACGCAAGGCGAGAAAAAATCAGTTGGCATTCCGTCAATAAACACATAATTGTAGTCAGCACCAACTTCTGCAATGACGTTTTTTGCGGTAAAAACAAGCGAAGTTCCGCCCTGAACTCCAGCATATCCGTAAAGCGCGTCTTTTTTTATATTTTCAGAATCTTTATAATCCATAAAATTCTGGATGAGCATTAAATTTCCGCCCAAATGAAAATTAAGCTTCAAGATATTTTTTAGGATTTTGCGTTGAAACAAAATATTCGCCCGTAAAAATCCAAATTTATCGCTGTAATCATAGTCTGAAGTTTTTAAGCTATATTTTGAAACAAGCGCGTCAAATTCAAATCCAAAACAGTTGGATTTTTTTAATTCTGGAACAAAACCAATTTTTACACCGGCAAACGGCAAAATTTTTCCATCTGAAAATTCTGTAAAAAATGGACTGAAAAAGATTCCGCCTTCCGCAGCCGTATAAAATCCAAAAATCCGTTTTGTTTTTGAAGGATTTTTTTTCGATTCAAGATGTTTTTCTGGAGTTTCATTCCATCTTGCAAGGCGCTCCTGCTCCGCTTTTTTGCGTTCCGCCTCGGCTTTTTCCGCAGCCAATCGTTCTTCTTCCTGTTTTTTGGCAATTTCTTCTTTTTCTTTTTGAATTCGCTGCTCTTCGGCAAGACGTTTCTCTTCCTCTGCCTTGGCGATTGCCGCAAGCCGAGCTTTTTCTTCCTCTTCCGCCTTGATTCTGGCTTCCTCGGCGATACGTTTTTCTTCTTCTATTTTTGCAAGGCGCTCCTGCTCCGCTTTTTTGCGCTCCGCCTCGGCTTTTTCCGCAGCGATTCTTGCCTCTTCTGTCTTTTGATCAACAATGTCAATTGAATTTGATTCAGTTTTCCGGCCAAGCGGATTTTCAATACGAAGTTTCCATTCGCCACTTTCAACTTTTGGAAATTCAGCCTTTAAAGCTTTTGTTCCATCCGCAGACTTTTGCAGAACCAGCTCACCTTTTACAACCTGATTTGTTTTTTCATTCACCAGAGAAACGCGCGAATCTTCGTTCACATTTTTTATGTCAACTTCAATAGAAAGTTTTTCATTTTTTGCAGACGGCACAACAGATTTTTCCTGCGTTTTTACAATTTCTGGAGTTTTTACCTGAAGAATTTCAAAAGAATTCCATTCGCTTGTATTCTGGGCGCGCCCAAAAGAATTCAAAACGGTAATACGATATTCATAAACGCCTGCAGGAAAATTCAGATTTATAAAATTTTCCTCAGTCTCAAAAGTATAATTTTCACCGGTCCTTAAATTGCGGATTTCAATATTGTATCCAGAAGCATTTTCATCTTTTTCCCACTGGATTTTCTGTTCAAACGGATTTTTTTCAGCCTGAGAAAAAACACAGATAGCCTGAGAAAAAATTGCAGCGGCAATCAGGAGAAATTTTAATTTTTTTACAAAATAATGACTATTTTGCATACATTTTCCCCGGCTTTATTAAATGAATTTTTCCAGGAAGCCCAACTCTGATTTTAAAAGTTCCATTTGAAACACGACTATGCTGTTCCTCGAAACCGTCTTTTGCATGCGAAAATGCAATTACCGACCATTCAAAATCGCCAATGTCAAAATTCTGTTTTTTGATTTGAATTTCAGTTTTTTCAGTGTTTTCAGAATAAATCAATTTTGTGCTTCCGTCGGGCAATTTCTGATAAAGAGCAAACTTATAATCCGTTGCCCCAGGAATCTTATCCCATGCGAAAGTCACAAATTTATTGTTTTTAAGATAGGAATTTCCGATTACAAAATTATTTTTTGGCTGAAGAAGATTAACATTCTGAAGAAGCGGAATCTGCAAGACAGAAAATGCATTTTCAGAAGAATCCAGGGGAATTCCATCCGCGGTGCTTGCAAAAATACGCCAACGGTAATTTCCTTCGGTCAGGCGAGGAATTTCTACTTCACTTTTCGGATTTAAAACAGAATGAACTTTTTTTTCAGTTCCGTCGGGAGAAATTCTATACAAGATAAACTCTGATTTTGCAGGAACGTCGATTTCATTTTTCCATGAAAAAACCGTTGGAACTTTCACCGCGGCAAGTCCATCAATTTGAGCAGAAGAAACCGGAGAAACAAGCTGGACAGGAACAGGATTTCTGAGCACAAACGAAATATTTGTGGCAAGGCTTGCGCGCATCGGGCTCACAGCGCTTTCTTCAGAAAAAGCCTGGACAGAAAAATTGTATTTTTCAGCAGGAAGAACAAAATTTGCGGAATTTTCCTTGATTCCTAATTTTTCGGCCACAGTTTTTCCGGTCCGGTCTGTAATTTTTATATTGTAATAATCTGCGCCTTCAGAATTGTTCCAGGCAAAGTGCGAGGATTTTTCCGCGTAAGTCAGCGAAACCGAATTTTGGAGAGGAAGAAGAATTTCCGGTGCAGCAAGTTTTTTTAGAACATTCAATGTCCGCAAATCTGAAAAACCAAATTTTTCGCCGCTTTCAGATTCAACGCCGACACGCCAGAAATAAATTCCAGCGGGCAAATCAACGCCATTTAAATTGTCAAGACTTTCTTGCGCTGAAACGGTCTTTTCAACTTCAATTTTTGAAAAATCCTTGTATTTTGATATTTGGAGCACGCTTGTTGAAAATTCATCCTTAAAATCATCAGCAAGTTTCCATACAAATCTTGTATTTAAAATCTGTGCGTTCTCTGCAGAAAAATTTTCAGGCGGATAAACGAGCCGGTTTTTATCTGCGGCAATTTTTTGCACAGAAAAAGACTGGATGTTCGAACGCGGTGTAAAATCTTCGGGCTCAGAAGAAATCCGGGTAACGCGCCAAAAATATGTTCCGTCTGGAATTGACCACGACGAAAGAATTCCGATATTTTTCTTAAGAAAAGTGGAATTTTCAATTTTTTCAGAATAAAAAATATCCGAAAAATCCTTGTTTTTTGAAATTTCCACGTTAAATTCAGCATTTTTTATCTCAGATTTCCATGCAAGCTGCAACGCAAACGAATTTGAAGCAGAGACAGAATCAGTATATGTTATTTTTGCGCCGTCAGCAGGAATCGAAAGCAAGGGTGGCTTTATCTGTTCATTTTTTATTACTGAAAATGACTTTACCGCACTGGAAGAAACGTAACCTATGTCGTTGAGCGTATAAAATGGAGTTACGCGCCAAAAATATTCCCCGGCGGAAAGTTTGCTTACCGCGAGCGAAGTTCCATTCACAGTTTCAGCTAGAACAATATTTTTCATGTCCCGCAAAGTTGAAATTTCAATCTTGTAATGCTCAGCGTAATCGTTTCCGTTCCAGCTTAAAAAAATTGAGGGAAAATCTTTTCTGTAGTGGAATTCAGAACCGGCTGCCGGCGAAAGAATTTCAACAGGCGCAACATTTTTCACAGAGATTTTTCCGGCAGAAGGTTTGTCTTTTTCATTTTCCACAAAAACGCGCCAATAAAAAGTTCCATCGGACACAGGAATTTCTATATTGTCACCGGATGGCGTATACGTTTTTTCAATTTTAGAAAAATCTTTTGCGGATGAAGTCTGAACAATGACTTTTTGATTTTTTTCCGGCTCAGAGATTTTCCATTGAAGCTTAACAGGAATTTCCTTTTCATCAAATTTAAGAAGATTCAAATTTTTTGGGACAGAAGTCACTGTTATCGGATTTCTGGAAATCGTTCCGGTTTCTTCAATATTTATGCTTTCGCCGGATGAAATTTTTTCTGACTCACCGTTTTTTGTCTCTATTTTTGCCGAACCACCGTGAATTTCAATATTATTCACTCCGCTTGAAGTGTCAGATTTCAAGGCAACGCTGCTTCCGGAATCAAGTTTTACGGTTGTTCCATTTTGCATCGAAACAGAAAGTTCTTTTTTGCTTTTTGACTTTGAGCCATCAATCTGGATGTCGCCGCCAGAGACATTGATTTCAACGCCCTTATCTGAATACGAAAGTCTCAGCATTGTGTTTTCATTCAGTTCAAGCTGAGTTCCATCGTTAAATTTTACGATTGCCTGAGAAAAATCAGAAGTATAAATCGTATCTTTGTTGTAAAGCGGAGAATTTTGGGAAAGCCTTTCCCAGACAACGCTGTCATCAAACTGACGTTGCGCAATTTTCTGTTTGAAATAAATGGTCGCAATTTTTTCCTTGTCATTCCGCACTGTTGAATGGTTCAGGACGCGCCAGAAAAAATACAGACTTACCGCACAGACTGAAAGGCAAACAAAAACTATAAAAAAATCACTTAGATGCGACTTGAATTTTGTTTTCTTCCTCATTTAAGTTCACCTTTTCAAAATCTGGAGTTGCAATTCCAAGCAAAGAACGCACTTCAGCAATAGTTTTAGGTCCTTTCGATCCAAGAACTTTCTCGCAGTCGGAATCAATTGTAAATCCCGGCTGAATTTCCTCAAAAAATCCTGAAATATCAAAATTTGGCATATTCACAACGCCATAAAAATGCTGGATTCCTTTTCCTTTTACTTCAAATCCGACCGGAATTTTTTCAACAACAATTTCATTAATCTGATTTTCCGGTTTTATGAAAAAATTATTTTCCTCACATTTTATGTAATCGTTTTTCAACAAATTGTAAGTATCTTCTGTAATGAGCATATCCGTTCCGCACGGTTTGTTAGAAGATTCTGTACGGCTTGCAAAATTCACAGCATCACCGATAGAAGTAAATTCCATCTTGTCATAAGATCCCATGAATCCTACAGTCGCACGCCCGGAATTTATTCCTCGCCCGATTTTTATCTGAGGTTTGTAGACCGAATCTGAATCCTTTGAGTGCGCCTCTGTAAACCGAGCAGCTTCTTTGTTATATTCCATAAGCGAATAACGCATCGCAAGGCTAGCCCTGATTGCGGACAAGGCATCTTCTTTCACATATTGATCGTGCCTGTTTTTCATCTCAAGTTTTTTAGGATCGCTGTCAGGAAGATTTTCCCAGTCAAGCGGTTCCTGACGCAGAACGCCCCAGCAAGCCATAATCGCGTCACCTTCAAATTTGTCAACAGTTCCGCCGGTACGTTTTATGCAACTTACCATGCGGCTCATGTAATCGTTCAGGAAATTTATGATTTCTGCCGCACTGCGTTCGCCGAATTTATTCTTGAAACCATCGGAAATTGCGGTGAATCCACGTATATCACTGAAAAAAATTGTAATATCCTTTAAATGTGGCTCAAAATCAATCTCTTTCCGGATGATTGCCTGCGTAACGCCTTTGTTTGTAAGTTTTGTGAATGTGTTCAGAATCTCACGCTCATTCTTTGTGCTGTTTATAAGAACGCCGATTTCATCGTGGCCACGGGTTTTTAAGTCGCCAAAAAGTTCTGTGTTAAAGTCACCTTTGTTGATTTGATTCACAACCGCCGTAAGCTGCTTCAAAGGAACGCTCATCGTCTTTGAAAAAAACCAGATGATAATAATTACAACGGCAAGAATCGCAACCGCAAGAAAAGCAATTAAAACCGTAATTTTTCTTGTTTCCTCAAGAATTTTGTAGGTCGGCACAACCGTAACAACACCGGCATTTCCCTTTCCGATTTTATTGAATGCGCCGATATATTTTACATTTTTTTTGTTTGGACTCTTAAAAGTCTCTGAATCAGAAAAATCATGCTGGCGGTTTCCAAGCTGAGTATTAAAATCTTTGCTTTTCAGCATTTCCTGCACAACCTGGCTTCTTGAAAAATCAGCAGCATTCATGGTTTCCTGGACATCTGAAGAAACAAGCACAACTCCGTTTTCATTCACAAACAGAGATTTATTTATGCTTTCAGAAGAAAAAATATCCACAATTTTTTCGGCAGAAAACAAGACCGCAACTGAATTCTCGTCTTCCTGGTCAAAAACAGGATAAAAAAGCGCAAGAACTGGAACATTGAAGAACGGTGAGGCATTCTGAATCACAAAGTTTCCCTGCGAAGAACCAGAAACACTTTCCTCTTCTGACAAAATGTAGGAACCGACAATTGACCCATCAAGCTCATTTTCGCCCAAAAACTGGAAATTTAGAAATGTTAAATCTGACTCAGGGAGCACAATCGCCACAATTTCTGGATTTTTCTTGAAAAAGCCAGAAGAAAATTCCTTTGCGGCAGTTTTATTTCCTTCATCCTCGGCATTTTTCACAAGCTCAACAAAAGTCGAAACCGTCGAGACGACATTATCAATCCTGTTCTGAAGCTCTGAAGCCATTCTTGAATTTATCACAAAATTGTTCTGCCGCGCTGTCTGGATTGTGTCCTTGCTGACAAAACCCGCGACAAGACATGCAAGCCCGCTCAAAGAGACAATTACAATCGCGGAGATAATACTGATAAGTTTTATGCCAATCGGATGTTTTACGCGTGAAGATGCAATCTCCTGTTTTCTACGTTGTTTTTCCGCAAGAATCTGTGCGCGCAAAGCCTGTTTTTCTGCAATGCGTTCTTTTTTCTCATTCAGTTTTTCAGCTTTTAAAGCAAATTTTCTGAACTGTCTTTTTTGTTTTTCTGTAAAAATTACGGGTTTAAATTCTCCAGGAAATTCAAACGGAATTTTCTCACTACAAACAGTTTTTTGAACCACAGAAAATGAACCATAATCAAACGCGCTGCTATTCATTGCATATATTTTATCAGATAATTCCTGTAAAAACAACAAAATATAACATGAATAAAACACAAACCAAAGCACATAAGAGAAAAATAATCATTCAAAAGACTTTTACAATAATTGAAAATTCTGTATAGTTTTATTGAATAATTTTTTGACTGACTTTCTACAGGAGATTTTTAATAATGGACAAGGCAGAAATCCTTAAAAGAGCAAAAGAATATATTGCTGCAGAAAAAGACGAACGCTTCAGAAAAGAAGTTGAAGATCTTATTGCAAAAGAGGACTTTACAGAACTTGAAGACCGTTTTTACCGTACACTTGAATTCGGAACAGGCGGTCTCCGTGGAATCATGGGTGGCGGAACAAACCGCATGAACACACTTGAAATCAATCTTGCGACACAAGGTCTTTCAAACTATGTAATCAAGGCTTTCCCTGAAAAAGCAAAAGCAGGAACATTGAGCGCAGTTGTAGCTTACGACAGCCGAAAAAATTCTGATGTTTTTGCAGAGGCGACCGCATTGATTTTTGCGGCAAACGGAATCAAGGCATATCTTTTCACAGGACTTCGCCCTACTCCAGAACTTTCTTACGCAATCCGCTACTTCAAGGCTGATACAGGCGTTGTTGTTACAGCTTCTCACAACCCGAAGATTTATAATGGCTACAAGGCTTACTGGAATGACGGCGCACAGGTTATCGAGCCACATGATGTCGGAATTGTTGAGGAAGTAAACAAAGTAACAAGCGTAAAGACAATCTCAAAGGAAGAAGCAATAAAATCAGGAAAACTTGTTCTGATTGATTCTGAAGTTGATGAAAAATATTGGGCAATGTGCAAGGAACAGCTTTTCCGTCCAGAACTTATCAAGGAATACGCAAAAAATGTAAACGTTGTATATACACCGCTTCACGGAACTGGTGCAATGCACGTTGAAAAAGTCCTTGGAGACCTTGGACTTACTGTAAAAACAGTTCCAGAGCAGAGAAATCCAGACGGCAATTTCCCTACTGTAGAAAAACCAAACCCAGAAGAAAAGCCGGCTATGAAAATGGCTGTTGAACTTGGAACGGCAACAAAAGCCGACTGCGTCATGGCAACAGACCCAGACTCAGACAGATTCGGAA
Source organism: Treponema sp. UBA7590 (assembly GCA_002478955.1). Taxonomy (GTDB): domain Bacteria; phylum Spirochaetota; class Spirochaetia; order Treponematales; family Treponemataceae; genus Treponema_D. Next base: position 4,756 of record DLKK01000044.1, on the reverse strand, counting down.
CAGCATTCCCGGACAAAAACGGAAATTTTGTTCTTCTTTCTGGAAACCAGATGGGCGGACTTCTGATGGATTACATTTTCCTTACACGAAAGGAACTTGGAAAGCTTCCTGCTGATTCTTATTGCATCCGCTCAATTGTAACTTCTCCATTCGGTGATTATATCTGCAAGAAATATGGCGTTGAAATGCTTGAATGTCTTACAGGTTTCAAATGGATTGCCGCAATTGAAGCTGAGCGTGAAGCAAAAGGAATCGGTCACTATGTATTCGGTCTGGAAGAATCTTACGGTTACAAAGTTGAAACAGAAGTAATGGATAAAGATGGAGTTTCTGCGGCTGCAATGTGTGCGGAAATGACAATGTACTGGCGTTCAAAAGGCAAGAGCATTCTTGAGCATCTGGATGATTTATACAAAGAATTCGGATATTTTGAGGATCGCGCTATCTCAAAGAATTTCCCAGGTTCAGCTGGAGTTGCAACTATGGCTGGAATAATGACTAAGCTCCGAAACGAAGGACTTAAGACTTTGGCTGGAAAAACAGTTCTTAAAATCCGGGATATCCAGACTTCAATAGAATATGATCCGGCAAATCCTTCTGCAAAAACTGCGCTTACATTCCCTAAAAGCAACGTTCTTCAGTTCTTCCTTGAGGGTGGCACAATAGTTTCTGCACGTCCGTCCGGAACAGAACCAAAAATCAAGTTCTACATCAATACACGAACAGATGTAAAAGATTCAACTGATGAGGCACTTGCTGAAGCAAAGAAAGAAGCATCCGCACTCTGCGACAAAATCACTTCCGACATAAACGAGCTTCTTGATGCCGCTAGCAAATAAAATCCTAAAGGATTATCGGCAAATGTTTCGTCTTGTTAAATCAGGCGAGACATTTGTCGCCTTTGATA
>DLKK01000044.1:0-3829 GCA_002478955.1 Treponema sp. UBA7590 | reverse complement strand
GAATAATTGAAATCGGAGCAGTAAAATTTAACTGCAATGGATGTATCGCAACTTTTAATACTTTAATAAATCCAGAAACAACTATTCCTAAAGAATGCGTTGAAATAAGCCATATAACAGATGAAATGGTAAAAAATCAACCTGTAATAAAAGAAATTTTACCTTCATTTTGCGATTTTATAAAAGACACAATAATTATTGGACATAACGCACACTTTGACATGCGTTTTCTTCAAGCTGAGCTAGCACGCGCCGGAATGGAAGAAAATAAAAATCAAGTTGTTGACACACTGGGGTTTGCCAGATGGGCACTGCCAGAATTTTCAAAATATAATCAACCATTTTTAGCGGATTATTTTAATATTGATATAAAGGCAGCCCACCGCGCATACGATGACGCAAAAATCTGCGGAAATATTTTTCTTGAGCTTATAAAAATCAGTGCAGACAGACAAAAATAATTTATCCACGAGGAGCCGAAGCAGGATTTATTGGCATTCCATTCTGGAAAACCATAAATTTTATGCTGGAATCATTTCCGCGGCCAGTTTTTCCAATTTCTGCACCGGCAATCACATAATCACCTTTTTTTACAGAAACTTTTCCCAAACCTGAATACGAATAAATCAGTCCAGTTTTTGACTGAACAAAAATAACTTCTCCAAAACCGCGGTAAACGCCTGTATACATTACAGTTCCCTCTCGAACAGCAACAACAGATTCATTGTCTTTTCCTGAAAGCTGAACGCCACTTACTTTTCCATTTATATTTTTCACAATCGGATTTGAAAGTGGCCAAGAAATGCCCTGTGAAGAAATTGAGCCAGAAGAAGAATTAGCTCCCGAAGCTGGTTTATTTGAATTTGAAGATGTAGTTTTTTCAGTCTTTCCTGCTGCCTGATTTTTTGAAGAAACTGTTACAGAACTTGAAGCTACAGAAGAAGCCTGAGCCGAAGATGAAATTCCAGAAGGAACAAGAATTTTCTGCCCGATTTTTATTGTTGAGGAATTATCCAGATTATTCAGCGAAAGAAGTTCATTCAGTTTTATGTTATATTTTCTTGCAATTCCGTATAAAGTATCACCTTTTTGAACAACATAAGAAGCCGCCGTTTTTGATGAGACATTTTTTTTCGTTTCTGGAGTTTTTGACGCAGACAAGGCAGCCGCATTTTCTATATCCGCAGAAGGAATGACAAGTTTTACTCCGACCTTTAAGACATCATTTTCCGAAAGATTATTCGCCGCCCTAAGCTCAGGAACGGTAATCTGATATTTTCTGCTTATTGAATAAAGTGTATCGCCTTTTTTCACAACGTAAGATGAATCAGCAGACAAACTGAAACAACACAACGAAAAAAGAATAAATGCAATATTGACTGATTTTAACATCTTTGAAATTTTCATACTTTAATTATCGGCAGATTTTTTGAACATCATTACCTGATAAAAAAGGTAAAATTAAAAAATTTCAGTTTTCTGCGATTTCCTTGAAAATTTTTCCTGCATCAATTCCATTTATGATTTTTCCTGCAGGATAATTCTCAAGCATATTTTTTCTTCCAAATTTCAAGTGCTCAGAAGTGATTCCATGTTTTATTGAAATATCCGCTTCCATAAGTGCAGAAATATGATCCGCGATGCGCACAGTCCTTCCGTCAACCGGCGAAAATTCCGTAGCATTATATTTTTCGTTCAATTCCTGCCAAGAGACAACTTCTGTCTGCCCTTTTGAATTTTTTATCCGGTTCGCAAATTCATTGCTTGTGAAATACATCAACTCATCCACGAAAAATGGCTCCATAAGCGGAACCAGTTCCTTGTTCACAATCTCATCTTCAATTTTCTTCACAATATTCGGAAGTTCATCCGTTGCCTGCTTGACAGGAGAAATTATATCACGCGTAACAGCTTCCGGCAAATCATGAAAAAGCCCTGTAAAAAAATTATTTATAATCCGCTTTTCTGACATCTTTGCGCCACTTTCACGGCAAAGCAAAAGAGTCAAAACTGCGACAAAAAAGCAATGCCCAAGCACAGAAGTTTTTGGAACCCGAGGTGTCTGGTTCCAACGAATTTGAAAGCGTAGCTGTTCAATCTTCAGGAGCAAAGAATACGAACGTTGATGCGTCACAAGATTTTGCATCCCGGCAAGATCCAGATAATGCTGAATCTGCTCCTGCAACTCACGGTTTATCTGTTCAAGCCGCTCAGGTTCGTTCACAGTTTTCAGCATCTGCAGTTCACGGAGAGTCGCAAATTTGTTCGCCGCGGAAAAAACCCTGGAAGCAAGCCGAGATTTCTCAGGAACTGGAATTTGCCCAGCTTTTTGTCCAGTATATATTGTAAATCTTGAAAAAAGTTCCTTGTCACAAAGCAGAGGCTTATATAGTTTTAGCACCCATTCATTCAGGTGAAGATATTCCTGCGTGTATTCGCGTTTCAACATATCAAGTACAGGCGCTTTTATGTCGCATAAAGCAATTTTTGAAAGCAAATCGAACAAAGACGCATAAATCATCCATGTCCAGTCAATGAAATTCCCTTTATTTTCTTCGTATTTTCCTATGATGTATCCCAAAACCATTTTTTCAGCAGCTTTGTCCATCTCAACAATATCAAAAGGGCGAACCAAATCTGTCCAACGTTGAATTGAAAATCCTTCAAAAAGTTTTAGAGCAAATTTCTGACTGAACATTTTTTTTTCCTGTTAGCGGCTTGAACCTGACTTTTGATCAGAATCCATTTTTTCTTTCCATACAATAGCTTTCTTTTTTATTTCTTCGGCAATATTTTTGTCTCCGAGCGCAAGTGCAAGCTTGTGGCGCGCAAGCAGGAATTTTATGGCATTTCGCATATCGTCAATCCGGCGTGTAGAAAGTTCATACTTATCGCGGTAGCCTGCAGCAGAAGAATCCAGAAGTTTAACAATCAGACGAATATAAAGAACAGTTGTCTCATAATCATTGTCGTTTGGATTAAAATATGATTTCACAGCGCTTTTCATGTCTATAAGATTTTTAGCCACAACCGCAAAACGCCCCTTCAGTTCAACAAAAGACCATTTCCACTTTGAGTTGTCACCAAAAGCATCTTCCAGGAGCGTTATAGAAAGTCCGAGTTTTCGGATAAGATAATAACGTTCCTGAACAGATTTGTCTTTTATCGCCTCATGGTATTTTGTAAGCTCTGAATACGGAACATCAATGATATTTGTAACAAGTTCCTCAAGATAAATTATCGCCTTGTAGAGAATTTTTCTTGCCTCATTTAGCGCATCATTATTTTTTACTTCAAGAATTTTCAATGAAAGACTGTTCTGCGCCATATAAAGAGAAGCCACATAAATCATATCTTCGCAAAGCATCAACTTTTTATAGCAGGAATCCGGTGCATTTCCGTTTATACTATTCAAAGTAGTTTTTTCTTTTGCAAGAATAGCTATAATTTTGCTCTGATAAGGCTTTATCGTATCAGCAAATTCAAGCCGAGTCGATTCTGAAATTTTTGCCATTAAAATCCCCCTGAATATTTTTCAAGCATTGCCCTTGCGTGTTCAATGGAAGCAGCCGAATCCGCATCACCAGAAAGCATACGTGCAATTTCCGCAACACGCTCTTCTCCTTGAATCGGGTGAACATTGGAAACTGTCCTTCCATCAGCGACACCTTTTTCAATCTTAATCTGATTATCGGCATATACTGCAATGCTGGCAAGATGTGTAATGCAGAAAATTTGTCGATTTTTCGCAAGAGCCTTCATGTGGGAGCCGACAGCAACAGCAACTTCACCGCCAATTCCTGTATCAATCTCATCAAAAACAAGAGTC
>DLKK01000013.1:5616-5787 GCA_002478955.1 Treponema sp. UBA7590 | reverse complement strand
AGCTGAATCCAAGCGATTTTATCTGCTGTGTAAAATGTTTGATATTTTCATTCGTTGTGATTTTTGGGTGAGTTCCAGTCTTTATGGCGTAGTTTTCCGCCGGAAGCCCAAAAGCGTCGTATCCCATCGGGTGAAGAACGTTGTAGCCGTTCATGCGAAGGTATCGGCAGT
>DLKK01000013.1:5298-5559 GCA_002478955.1 Treponema sp. UBA7590 | reverse complement strand
TATGGGAACATATCAAGAACATACATTCTTTTGTTTTTAGGATATTTTTCGTCTTCTGTAACTTTGAAAGTTTTGTTTTCGTCCCAAAATTTCTGCCATTTTGGCTCAATCTCGCTAAAAGGATATTTTGACATTTTATGACCTCTCAATGGCGGCGTGAACCGCATTTCATCTGCAAGTAAAATATATTCTATTATAATAAATTCTTCTGGTTGTTACAATGAAGAGAAAAATGTGTAGTCAACCATTTTAAACTGCGTT
>DLKK01000013.1:0-5261 GCA_002478955.1 Treponema sp. UBA7590 | reverse complement strand
ATGAAAAAAATTGTTTTGAGTTTATGGCTTTTTTTTGCCGGTATATTTTGTTTTGCAAAAGCTGATTTGACGGATTTCGAGTCAAAAATCATGACGGAAATCACAGATTTTAGATGGCGTCTTGCATTGCTCGATGATTTTGAGAAAGTTGCGGCCGCCTGTGATGAATTCAGTTCGTATGTGAACAGTCCTGAAATCTCTGCGAATCTGGACGAGGAGATTCTTCTTTCTGCGAACAATATTCTGACGTGGGAAAAATACAATGCGCTTTATGAAATAAACCCAAAAAATAAGGAGCTGGAACAGTTTTTGACATCTCAATATAAGAAAATCCGCGCATATTTTAAAGCCCATAAAAATGAGGAGCATAACAAATGGCTTTATGTTACTGCCGGCGATATTTTGAGCAGCAGTCTTCAGTATCTGCCGCTTTCAACAGCGATGAATGAAGGACTTACAATCAAGAAATATTACGATAAAGCTTTGGAAAATGATCCGGATTTTGTTTTTTGCCTTATAAATATTGCCCAGTGGTATTTTCATGCGCCGGTCATAAGTGGCGGTGGAAAAGGCAAGGCGATGAAGGCGTTTCTTGCGGCGGAAAAAGCTGCAAAATCAGATGCGGAACTTTATTATGCGAAGTTGTTTCTTTCTCAGGCGTTTTTTGAGGACGGAAAAAAAGAAAAGGCTGAGAAACTTCTTTCTGAGGCGGAAAAACTTTTGCCCGGGTCGCGCACTGTGAAATTTTACCGTTTATTGAATGAAAATGGATATTATTATTTTGAATATCCTGAGCATCGGGCAAGAATAAACGCAAAACTTGGAATTTAAATTTGAACTTCTGCAGGGAAAATTAAAAATATGAGCAAACCTAATAAAAAAATTGCGCTTTTTGGTGAAATAATGCTTAGGCTAAAACCTTCTGGCAAGGAAAGATTTTTTCAGAATGCGAATTTTGAAGCTGTCTTTGGTGGAAGTGAAGCGAATGTTGCGGTAAGCCTTTCGGTTTTGGGCAAATCTGTAAAATTTATAACTGCGTTGCCAAAAAATGCGATTGGGGAAGGGGCAAAAAGAGCGTTGAATTATTATGGCGTTCAGGTTTGCGGTCCCGAACAAAATGGACGCCTTGGAATTTATTTTCTGGAGGATGGTGCCTGTCAGCGTCCAAGCCAAGTGATTTACGATCGCTCTGGAAGTTGTTTTTCGCTTTCTGAACCGGCTGAATATGACTGGGAAGAATATTTTTCGGATGCAAAATGGTTCCATGTTTCTGGGGTTTCTCCTGCGGTTTCAGAGGCGGCGATGAATTCGGTTCTGGCGGCTGTCTCTTCAGCAAAAAAAATGGGCTGCACAGTTTCTGTTGATTTGAATTACCGGAAAAAACTTTGGCAGTACGGAAAAAAAGCCAGTGATGTTATGCGGATTTTGGTCAAAAGAGCTGATGTTCTGATTGCGAATGAGGAAGATATTCAGAATTGTCTTGGGCTTCCGCTGAAAAATTTTACAACTCCTGCAGAATCTTACCGTCATCTTTGCGCGGATGTGAAAAATGAATTCCCTGATATAAAAATTGTCGCGGTTACCTTGCGGCATAGTTACAGCGCGGACAGAAACGGATGGTCAGCGGTTTTAAGCGGAAAATATGGTTTTTATGAAAGCGCGCAGTATGACATTGAAAATATTGTAGAGCGAGTTGGAGCGGGTGACAGTTTTGCGGCCGGACTGATTTATGGTCTTTCAGAATTTTCGGATGACTCTTTTGGCGAAGCCAGGACATTGGATTTTGCGACGGCGGCAAGTTGTTTAAAACATTCAATTTCCGGTGATTTTAATCTTGCCACAAAAGATGAAATAGAAACTTTGATGAACGGCAATGGAACAGGAAGAATTCAACGATGAAAAAACAATTTTTAATGGATGAGCTGATTGCAGAAGCTGGAGAAATTGCGGTTGTGCAGACTACTTTGCCGGCAGAAGCAGTTATGATTGCAAAAAAACTTCTTGAAAAAGGCGTGAAGGCGATGGAAATCGCATACCGCGACCTGGAAAATCTTGAAGCCTCTGATGAATGTATACGCGCGATAAGGGAGCAGGTTCCTGAAATTTTAATCGGCGGCGCAACAATTACTTGCCCAAGACTGGCAAAGCGGGCTGTAAAAGCCGGCGCACAATTCCTGCTGAGTGCGGGGTTTAATTGCAAGACTGTAAAATATTGCGTAAAACACAATATTCCTGTTTATCCGGGAATTGCGACTCCTGGCGAAATTGAGCAAGCCTTGGAGTTCGGGCTTTCTGTTATTAAAATTTTTCCAGTTGAAATTCTTGGCGGAACAAAATATCTGACCGCTTTGGCAGGACCATATCCAGAGGTCAGTTTTATAGTCTCCGGTGGAGTGAACAGCCAGAACTGCAATGACTATAAAAATCTGGAAAATGTTGCTGCGGTAAGCGGCTCGTATCTTTGCAAATAGCTACTTGATATTCTTCTTGATAAAATCCGCCTTCAGGTTTTTTAAATCTTCTGTTAAAGAAACTTTGTATATGTGCGGATTCAAAATTCTCTTGTAGCTTTCGTCAAGGCTCGCAAGCTGTTTCTGCATATTTTCACGCGCAAGCCTCAACTGTTCGCAGTCAGAAAGCCGTGTCTGTGTTCGTTTTCCATCTTTCAGCTTTAGTTTTAGAAGAGGCTCGACTTTTGCGGCTTTGCAAGAAAATTGTCTGTAGTCAACCATCGGATGATAAAAACGATATTCTTTTTCGGCTTCAATTTTTTCCGGCTCAAGCGCAAGAATATCTGCGAGCGCCATTCCGTTTTCATCATAAAGACGATAGACATTTTTTATTCCAGGATTTGTTGTTTTCGCCGGGTTGTCGCTGAATTTCATCGCAGGAATCATTTTGTCCGTCGATTTATCGTGTCTTGCGGCAAGCTTGTAAACGCCAGTAAAAGAAGACTCGTTTCCGCCAGTAACCATGTGTGTTCCAACGCCCCAGCTGTTTATCGGGGCACCGTTTGCAACCAAAGTTGAGATGATTTCTTCTGTAAGCTCATTTGAAACAGAAATTTTTGCCTGTGGAAATCCAGCCCGGTCAAGTTCCTTCCGAACTTCCCTTGTAAGATAGGAAATGTCGCCGGAATCAAGCCGAACACCAAAATTGTACCCTTTTTCAACAAGTTCGCCACCAGCGATTATTGCATTTTTTATTCCGGATTTTAAAGTATCATAAGTGTCAATAAGAAAAACCGCGTTTGTCGGGTAAATCTTTGCATATTCGCGGAACGCCTCCAGCTCAGAAGAATGGCTCATAATCCACGAGTGCGCCATCGTTCCCATCGCAGGAATTCCATAAAGTTTCGCCGCCAAAGTATTGCTTGTGCCAGAAGCGCCACCAATGAACGCCGCTCTTGTCGCTCCCATTGCTCCATCCGGTCCCTGGGCTCGCCTTAAACCAAATTCCATAATCGGAGCGCCTTTTGATGCAAGATAAACGCGCGCGGTTTTTGTTGCAATCAGGCTCTGGAAATTCACAAGATTCAAAATCAGTCCCTCAAGAATCTGCGCCTCAATAAGATTTGCATGGATTCGTACAAGCGGTTCCTGCGGAAAAATCACAGTTCCTTCATCCATTGTGTAAAGGTCGCCGGTAAATTTCCAGGTTTTCAGATATTCAAGAAAGCCATCCTCAAAAATTTTCTGGCTTCTAAGATATTCAATGTCATCCTCGTTAAAACTGAATTCCGTGATTGCGTCAAGAAGCGGCTCATTTCCGGCAAGAACTGAAAATCCGCCGTTAAAAGGATTTCTTCGGAAGAACATATCGAACACAACTTTCTGGTTCATTCCTTCCTTCCAGTAGCCCTGAGCCATCGTCAGCTCATAAAAATCCGTAAAAAGTGCATTGCCGCTAAAATAATTTTTCATATAAACCTCGCTGAAATGTTTAGTAAGGATTTTTCCGAGGCTACCTCAAGCATCTTGTACGCAACCTGCACGTCCTACAACAAAAGTTTAGCGGTATTTTTGCTTTTTGTCATCAATCAGAAGCACGTTGCTTCCGTGCGCGACCCGCTTTTACTTCAAGTCCTCATTCCGCGTCGCTCCATTCCGGTCTTTCCGTGGCAATCGGGGCTAAGCCATTCCTGAAAATGCGAAAATTCAGCGCGCCTGAAAAATAATTGCGCAAAAATACCTGCACTTCCAGCGGAAAACAAAATTGGCTATGGTTGCAATTTTTTTTGTGAAGAAAACTTCAATTCGCAATGCTCATTTTCAGTTTTCTTTTATGCCTGCGGCAAAAAAATGGCAAATTACGCCAATTTGCTTTTCCGCTTCCGTTCCGGCATTTTTTTTGTTAATTGATTATTCAGTCTTTTTTGTATGGCCGTTTTGAATGTTTAAATGTAAAATCCGCGACTGTGTATGCGTCTGCAAATTTGCTTCCGAGCGCCTGGAATTTCCATTTTAGGCGCATTATTGCCGTCCTCTTTCCGGAAAATGCTTTTTTTAGGCAGTGGCGGACAGTTTTTTCAGAAGAAATTCCATGCAGGACTTCTTTTCTTGCTCCGTTGGAAGCGACATTCGCAAATTCCGTACTTACTGAGCCAGGGCAAAGCGCGCAAACATGGATTCCGCGCGGCTTTAGTTCTGCCGCAAGCGCAAGGCTAAAACTTAGTACAAAAGATTTTGTTGCGCCGTAAACCGCAAAATTCCCCAAAGGAGCAAAAGCCGCCATGCTCGCCGTGTTGATTATATATGAATTTTCATTCATGTGTGGAAGAGAATAACCTGTTATTCCTGTCAGAGCTGTGCAGTTTGTCTCAATCATCTGCATTTCTTTTTCAACAGGAGTTTCCTCAAAAGGACCGTAAGTTCCAAAACCCGCGTTGTTCACAAGAACTGTAATCTCAAAATTGCCGGAAAGTTTTTCCTGCGCAAGAATTGAACTGAAGCGTTTTGCGCCCTCCATTCCAGAAATATCCAGCTCTACAGCACGCGGAATTGGCGCTCCATTGATTTTTTTTATTTCTTCTGAAAGTTCATTCAGTTTTTCTACTCTTCTTGCCACAAGCCAGATTTCATCAATGCACAGATACTGATAATCTTTTGAAATCTGAAGCGCAAAATCTTTTCCCATTCCGCTGGATGCGCCTGTAATAATTGCAATTTTTTTCATGAGCAAAGTATAGCACATTTGTGATATAATAGTATGAAAATCTGAGTTGATTGAACATAAAAATTGAATAAGCTACCAGAAAAAGC
>DLKK01000077.1 GCA_002478955.1 Treponema sp. UBA7590 | reverse complement strand
TAATTTTTACAAATGATGGTGATTTTGCCGCAAAACTGTCTCATCCTTCTGCCGAGATTGAAAAAGAATATGTTGTGGAAACTTCAGTTCCTTTGCCGCGTTCTCTTGCCTCTGAATTTGAAAAAGGACTCAGGGTTGAAGGCATTTTCTACAAATGCAAGTCAGCGGTCGAGCTTAACGCCCGGAAAATCAAGATTGTTCTTGTTGAGGGAAAAAACCGTGAAATCCGCAATGTTTTCGCCTCGAAGGAAATCGGCATAAAAAAACTGGTTCGTGTGCGGATTGGCAACATAGAAATAAATGGTCTGAAGCCGGGAGAATTTCGCGAGCTTTCTGAAAAGGAAGTTTCCGGTTTGCTGAAACTTTGCCGAACAAATAAATAAAAGCTGAAAAAACATATTTTAGGAGTCATTATGATTATTGCTATGGACGGACCTGCCGGTACAGGAAAAAGCACAATCGCTTCGATTATTGCAAAAAAACTGAACATCACGTATTTGAACAGCGGAAGTTTCTACCGCGCGCTCACACTTTCTTTGCTGGATGCAGGAATTCCTCTTGATGATGAAAATGCGGTTGTTGACTTCTGTAAAAAACAAAAGCTTGAATACAAGAATTCTCATCTTATATTGAATGGAACTGATGTTGAAAGCCATCTGCATGATGACCGCGTAAGCCAGAATGTCGCCCAGGTTTCTGCGTTTATTCCAGTCCGCCATCTTGTGAACGACAAAATGCGTGAAATCACAAAAAGTCTAGATATTGTCTGCGAAGGCCGTGACATGACAACAGTTGTTTTCCCGGATGCTGACTATAAATTTTATCTGGATGCATCGCTTGATGTTCAGGCGAAACGGCGTTTCAATCAGGGAGTCAGCAACATGACTCTTGAAGAAATCAAGGAAGCAATCAGAAAACGCGATGAAATTGACAAAAATAAGGCGGAAGGAGCGTTAAAGCGTGCGCCGGATGCCTATTACATCGATACTTCAGCCTTGACCATAGAGGATGTTTGTGGAATAATATTAAGCAAAATCAACAAACAAGGGTTCAAAATGGAAGAAATGGAAGTGGAAAAGGAAGAAGCTCAGAACTCCAAGAGCGCTATCCAGACACAATTAGAAGAGTCTCTGAATAATCTTAGCAATCCTGAAGAAGGACAAATCGTTGAAGGAGAAGTTATTTCAATTTCTGATGATTATGTTTTTCTTGATGTAGGATGCAAGTCAGAGGGTAGACTCCCCGTACAGGAGTTCGCAGGTAACCTGCCAAAAGTAGGGGACAAAGTTTCAGTATTCTTGGCTAAAGTATTTGGAAAATATGGCCCGGAAATTTCTAAGACAAGAGCAGATTCAAAGCGAATGTGGAAAGAAATTTCACAGGCATTCAAGGATAAGGTTCCAGTTGACGGCGTTATAACAAAGATTGTCAAGGGTGGTTATGAAGTTACTCTTGGTGGCGATATTCATGCGTTCTTGCCTATAAGCCAGTCAGACAGCCAGAAAGTTGAAAAGCCGGAATCATTGCTCAATGTCAAGTCTAAGTTTTATATTGAGCGTTTGTACTCAGAAAGCAAAGCAAATGTGGTTGTAAACCGCAGAAAATATCTTGAGGAAGAAGTTGACCGAAAACGTGAAGCTTTCTTCAATGATGTGAAAATCGGTGACACTGTAAAGGGAACTGTAAAAAGTTTCACAAGTTTTGGTGCGTTCATCGATCTTGGTGGATTCGATGGTCTTCTTCATATCAATGATATGAGCTGGGGACACGTTGCTCGTCCTAAGGATTTTGTAAAAAAAGGTCAGGAAATCGAACTTAAGGTTATTCGTCTTGATCCAGCTGAAAAAAGAATCAATCTTTCTTTGAAGCATTTTACAGAAGATCCTTGGATTCACTTTGAGGAAAAATATCACGTAAACGATATTGTTAAGGGAAAAGTTACGAAACTTACAGACTTTGGTGCTTTCATCGAACTTGAAGAAGGAATTGAAGGTCTTGTTCACATCAGTGAATTCTCTTGGACAAAGAAAATTAATAAGCCGTCTGATATGCTTAAGGTTGGCGATGAAGTTGAGGCTATGATTTTGGGCTACGATATTCAGGCTGGCCGTGTTTCTCTTGGAATCAAGCAGGTTACTGCAAATCCATGGGATTCAATTTCTGAAAAATATCCAGTTGGAACAAAAGTAAAGGGTAAAGTTGTAAAAATTACAAACGCAGGTGCTTTTGTTCAGCTTGAAGAAGGCATTGATGGTTTCCTTCATGCCGATGATATTTCTTGGACAAAGAAAGTTAAGCATCCTGGCAGTGAATTGGCTGTGGATCAGGAAATTGAAGTTGTTGTTATTGACTGTGATGCTGAAAATCATCGCATTAGAGTTGGAATCAAGCAGCTTTCTGAAAATCCTTGGAAACAGTTTGCTGAAGAATACAAACCTGGTTCAACTTTGGAAGGAGAAATCACTTCAATCACAGATTTCGGTGTTTTTGTAAAAGCTCCAAATGGAATTGAAGGTCTTGTTAACAAGGCAAATCTAAGTGAAGACCGCGATACTCCGTACGAAGAAGCTGTTAAAAAATACAATGTCGGTGACAAAATCAATGTGTTTGTTGTTGATGTAAACGTAGAAAAAGAAAAAGCCGCTTTCTCTGTCCGTGAATACAAGCGAAAGCAGCAGCGCGATGAAATTTCTCAGTATATGTCTAGCTCAAATGATGATGAGCAGGGTGCATACACATTGGGTGATTTGCTTAACGATAAAAAAGCTGAAAACAAATAACTTGATTTTTCTGAAACGCATTGCAGCTGATTTTAGTTGCAATGCGTTTTGTTATATCTGGAAGCCGTTTTTTTCATGTGCGAAACTTTTATTGCTGCAAGTCCTGTGACAAAGGATTTGCTTGAAATCATCAAGAAAACTTCTGCCACAAATTCTCCTGTTCTTTTGATAGGAGAGCTTGGTTCTGGTAAAAAAACTTTCGCGAAAATAATTCATCAGAATTGTAACCGAAAGGAATTTCCGTTTTTTTATTACGACTGCAGAAAGTCGGAAAATATTGATTTTATAAAAGTCAGTTCAGAATATGGCTCGATTTTTTTTGAGGAAATTGAATATTTAAAAAATGAATACCAAGAAAAACTGCTTGATTTGATACAGTCTAAAATTAATGTAAAAATTATTGCATCCACAAGTGAAAATCTTGCGGATTTTGTTCAAAAAGGCAGTTTTATTGAAGAGTTGTTTTTCCGTCTGAATGTTTTTCCTGTTCGGATTCCGTCTCTTCGGGTAAGGAAAGAGGATATTTTGCCTCTTGCCGAAAATTTTTTAATTTCTTTTTCTTCTAGATACGGAAAAAAAATCGATGGGTTTTCAGAAAATTCTAAAAATGCGCTGAAAGATTATTCCTGGCCTGGAAATATTCTTGAGCTTAGGGATGTAGTTTCAAGAAGCGTGTTATTGTGCCATGAAAATCTAGTTCAGGATGAAGATTTGCATCTTTCGTATGTTTATTCGGTGCCAGAAAGTGGACAAGCGCTTTTGTTTGACGATGAAGATAAAAGTCTTAAAGTTGCATTGAATAATTTTAAGCGACGTTATGTTGTTAAAATTCTTGATGAATGTGGCTGGAATCAGACGAAAGCTGGAAAAATTCTTGGCATACAAAGGACTTACGTTTCGCGCCTTATGAATGAATTGCATATACGCGACAAAAATATATAGTTTTATAGTTTGGAGAAATAATAAAAACTTTGCCTAAAATATCGTCAAAGTTTTTATTCACAAGTTTGCGTTGCAAACTTTCTTATTAATTGCAATTTCTCACTTTGTTGCGAAATTGCGTTAAAAAGCCAAATCGGAAATTGATATTTCCTTATTGACTTTTTATGGGAGAAATAAATGAAAGCACAATTTGAAAAAGCGACAGCAGGAGAAAAATTATCAGGATTTTTTGTGGCATACCGCAAAATTCTTCTTGTGGTTCTTGTTGTATTGGCAGTTTTTGTTTTGGGGTATGGAATCACTTATTCTGTTGTTTCTAATGTGAATAAAAAAGGTCTGGAAGACATTGATTCAATAGCTTACAATCTTACAAAAGATTCGGCTGGTCTTTCAGAAGAGGTTCTTGAAACTCGTCGTGAAAAAGCATTGTCTGATCTGGCGGAATATAATAAAAAAGCTGGAATTATTGGAGTCCGTGCAAATATGCTTTCTGCAGAAGTAAAATATTCACAGAAAAATTATGCAGAAGCCGCTGGACTTTGGACAACTGCGGCTGAAAAAGATAAAAAATCTTATACAGCTCCGTTATGCTATTTTAACGCTGGTTCAGCCTATGAGGACGCTTCGGATCTTGATGATGCAGAAAAATCTTATGTGAAAGTTGTTTCTTACAAGGATTTTGACCAGATTAACCATGCAAAATTCAGTCTTGGCCGCGTAAAAGAGGCAAAAGGTGATAAAAAAGGTGCTGTAGAAGTTTATTCTGAACTTTTTGGTTCTTCACCAAGTGACTCATGGGCAAAACTTGCTGAATCAAGACTCATCAGCATTGAAATTTCTGACAAAGAGTAGTTTTTAGAATTTTATATAAAAAAATGGAAGACAGATATGAAAAAGTTGATTTTTTTTGATATTTCGATTTTTTTTATCTGTCTTTTTTTGTGTCCAGGTTGCGGACTTGAAGAGTATTATGTTGTGGAAGCTCCGTTCAGGCGACAGACAAATCCTACGGTTTCTGATTCTGGCGATGCGGCGGCTTTTGATACAGCGTATTTTGATTTTTACACAAACGATAGCGATAATTCAACTTCAGCGGCAAGTGCCTTTAAATATATGGGAACGGCTGTCTATTACAAAATCTATAATAATTATTCAACTATGAACAGCCAGATTTCCGCGGTCAGCTCAATTTCCAGTTCTACAAATTCTTCATCGGCATTTCCTAAGCTTCAGTCTTATGGCTATCAGGAACTTGGGGTTGGCGGAAGAAATGTTTCTCCTCTTATTCCGGCTTCCAGTGGAAAAGACCAGCGTGTTTTTATCCGGCTTACAAATTACCATGAACCGGCGGACAAAAATGGTGAGGAATGGAAAAATTATGCCTACCGAGCAAAAATTGTTGTGGATGATGATGAAAAATATCTTCCTATGCGCCAGGACAATACAAAATCTTTTGATTTCGGGCGAAAAAATAGCAACGGCGATTATGACAAACCAAAAAGCGGCGAAGATGACGTGAACTTTGGAACTGCAAGCAAAGAAGACATTTATTATATTACATTGTATGCAGTTGCGGTTGGCCATGACAATTCATTTACAAATTATTACAGCAATGTTCTTTATCTTGGCTCGGTTGCAATAAATGCTGCTGAGGAGGATAACTGATTGAATATGCGCCAGTTGTAAATGACAACTATTTTTAGCAGTAAATTGCGATTTGCACTTGTAAAAAACAACTTTTTTTTATATATTAATTTCTACAGAGTTTTGCTCCATGTAGAGTTGCTCTTTGGTGCTTTAGCTCAGTTGGATTAGAGCAGCTGCCTTCTAAGCAGCAGGTCGCAAGTTCGAGCCTTGCAAGCATCAGAAGATTCAGATGATTTTTATCATTTGAATCTTTTTTTTTCATTTCTTTTATGGTTTATTCAAACGGTCATTTTTATTCAGCGAGCCAATATTATCAGGAAATTTTCGGTTCAAAAGTTTATAAAATCAGTCTGGATGCTGGGTGCACTTGCCCTAACCGCGATGGGACAAAAGGTTTTGGCGGCTGTATTTTTTGCAGCGTGGCTGGTTCTGGAGATTTTGCGGCGAACCGTAATGTTTCAATAAAAGAACAGGTTGAGCAGGCGAAAACGATTGTCGCCTCGAAAATAAAAAATGGCCGAAAACTCCGGTATATCGCGTATTTCCAGAATTTTACCTCAACTTATGGGGATGAGGATGCGCTTCTGGAGAAATTTAAAGCCGCGCTGGAATGTGCGGATGTATCCGGACTTGCTATAGGAACGCGGCCGGATTGTATCTCTGAAAAAATGCTTGAGAATCTTGCTGAACTTTCTGAAAAAAATTATCTGAGCATAGAACTTGGTTTTCAGTCTTCGAAAACGGAATCTGTTGAATATATACGGCGGATGTATGAAAATTCAGTTTTTTTGGATTGCGTAAGGCGGATAAAATTGAAAGTGCCTAAGATTCATGTTGTTGCGCATATTATTTTTGGGCTTCCTGGTGAAAATAAGCATGATATGATGGAATCGATTAAATATGCGGTGGATTCTGGAATAGACGGAATAAAAATTTCAGTTCTTTATGTCCTGAAAGGAACGGATTTGGAGAAAGATTATAAAAATGGATTTTTCCGTTGCCTTGAAAAAAATGAATATTTTGGGCTTTTGGCGGATGCCCTTGAAATAATTCCTGAAAATATTGTTGTTCACCGAGTGACCGGCGATGGTTCAAAAAAAATTCTTGTTGCTCCTCTTTGGACTGCAAATAAACGCGATGTCCTTAATTCGATGGTCAGATTTTTTGACGGAAAAAATATTTTGCAGGGAAAAAAATTGAGAAATCCTGATGATTTTTGCGGCGGACAAAACTGAAAACTTGGTGAAATTTTCAATAACGTGAAATCATTGTGTAGCCATCTGAATTTTTTAGTATTTCAAATGATTTTTCGTCTGCGGATTTCATTGCTTTCCGGATTTTTGAAATTGAGCAGAAAACCGTCGTCTTTTTCAGTGATTTCTTTAATTCTTCTGGATTTTGCAGCTTTTCCAGCGGAACACAGTTGTTCAGATTTGCAAAAAGTTTCTTGAAAATTGCAAGATTTATTCCTGAAAGTTCCCTTGAAATCCGGGCTTCCGGTTTTTCTTCTGTTTTTTCCTGAAACTTTTTTTCTGTTTTTTGCGTCTTTGCTTTATTTTTCTGTTCGCGTCTGGCTTCGTCATTTAAGTTTCGGATTTCTTTTGTTGAGTCAACAATTTCTGCGGTGTCTGAAAGAATCTGTCCGTACTTTTCCCAGTCGATTTTATTTTCCACGTAGATTAAATTCAGCATATTTTTGAAGAAAAATTCAGTTGGTTCAAGATGAATTGTCGGATCATTGAAAAAAACTAGCGGAACCAGACAATTTTCGCTTTTCATAAAATTGTAGATATTGAAAATACTGTGGTTGAACAAAAGATAATCGTAGACAACAAAATCAGGGATTTTTTCCTTTTTGTAGATAAAATTAAAAAAGTGCGAGTCAGAATCAAAAAGTTTTGCGGAATGTCCTTTTAGGTTCAGAAATTCCTGGATTTTCCGCGCTCGGTCTAAATTTTGTGTAAGAGAAAAAATATAAACCCTCATAATTTGTTATTAACATAATTATCTTGAATTTTCAATAGCTTTAGATAAAAAAGATAAAACTTGGTGTCGCTTGACTAATATCGGGATTTTTTAGATTATTATTTTATGGAAAAAGTTGTGCTTAACCGTGCTTATCTGGAAACTCTTTCATTTTCAGAGCTTATAAAGATTGCTGATGAAGAGGGAATCGATGTTCCTTCTGATTTTAACCGGAATTTTCTTATAGAAGAAATTCTTGAGGTTTATGAGGATCTGGAAAAAATTGAAAAAGATGACATGATTATTTCCGAGGAGGAAGTTGAGCCTGAAAAAGAGGAAGATCTTGTTCCCCGTGCATATAATCAGACGGAAGTCGGGATTGTTCTTAGAAATCCGGCTTGGGCATTTGTTTACTGGAACATCAGCGATTCGGACAGAATTTCGCTGGAAAAGGCATTTGTGAGCCAGATGCGAATCCGTGTCAATTCTTTTTCCGAAAAAGACCAGGTTAAGCCGGATGAATTTTTTGACATTCAAATTTCAAAGGAAGATGACGGCCAATACGTGCTTCTTCCGCAGAACAAGAAATTTTTCCGCGTGGATCTTCTTTTCAATCTTGATAATTTTGTAGATATTCTTGCATCTTCCAGAATTCTTGAAAAACCGAAAGGTTGTGAACGTTTTGCGCTTCTTCAGCCTGGAAAAATGGAAAATGTATCTGAAATAATGAAACTTTCTGGAATGAACGAGCTTTTGCTTGAGCATTACAAAAATCATCGCGAATCTTTTTCGTAATTTGCGGCTAATTCAACAGGAAAAATAAATGGCACAAAAGAAATTTGTTCTAATTCTTAATACGAGTCAGGAATACATAAAACATACTGGGGAAGAAACTGTTCTTTACGCTGGCGAGCGGAGCTATCTTTTTGAGTCAATCTCAAATGTCTATATTCCGCTGGTGAAAATGCTTGAAAAATTCGAGGCGGAAAAAATTCCTTGCAGGATTTCTCTTGTTCTTACGCCTGCGCTTTGCACTTTGCTGGAAGATCCGGAAATTCAGGCTCAATATATTGAATGGCTTGATAAAAAAATTGAATTTGGAAAAAAAGAGATTGAGCGCGTAAAAACTGCTGGAAAACTTTTGGATGCGGTAAAGTCCTGCCTTGAAAAAGCTGAAAGTGATAAGGTTGCGTTTGAAAATTTTGGCTGTCGTCTTGTGAAGAAAATTGCTGAGTTCAAAAAAAAGGGTTTTGTTGAAATTCTTGCGACTTGCGCCACGGATATTTTTCTTCCGTTTTACAATGATATGCCGGAAATCATGTCTGCCCAGGTTGAGGCTGGAATTTTTGCCTACAGAAGTTTTTTTGGCGAAGTTCCAGATGGATTCTGGCTTCCTGAGCTTGGATATTACGATGGTGTTGAAAAAGTTCTTCGTGCTTATGGAATGAATTACACGATTTTGGATGCGCACAGTTTCCTTTTCAGCGAAATTGAACCGAAAAAAGGAATTTTTTCCCCGGCAAGATTTACAAATGCGCTTGTGGCTTTCGGCCGCGACGGTTTTTCGGACAAAGAGATTATGGGCGAGGAAGGCTATTCTGAAAATCCTGTGTACCGTTCTGAAAACCGCGATGTGATTTTTTCTTTGCCAGCTGAAGATATTGAGTCTTTTGTGAAAAAAGGAACGTCACGCTATTCGATTGGATATAAATACTGGAATAAAGGCGGTGATTCTGAGTCTACCGTGACAAATCCTTGTGAAACTGAAAATGTTTATTCCGCTGATGATGCAAAATCCCAAGCTTTAAAAGATGCGGATGATTTTGTTTACAGAAAAGCGGAAAAATTAGTCCAGGCGGAAAAACTGCTTCCTGATGAAAAAGAAATTTCGCTGGTTGTCGCAGTGAATATCAGCCGTCTGAGTGAAAAATGGTTTGAAAGCATTGATTGGATTGAACAAGTGTGCAGAAAAATCTGTTCAACGGAAATCCAACTTGAGCATCCGAAAAATCTTGCGAAAAATCCGTTTGAGCTTCAGCGGATTCAGCCGTATTACGGTTCTTCCAGTGGAGTTGGATACGGCGAGGATTTGCTTTCCAGCAAAAACAACTGGATGATGAAATTTGTGCGCAAGGCCAGCGAACGCATGGTTGATTTGGCGGAGCGTTTTCCTTCAGATACAGGTTTAAAGGCAAGGCTTTTGAATCTTGGTGCAAAAGAACTTATGTTTGCTCAGAGCAGCGGATGGGCAAAGATGATTCAGAACGGAGTTTTCCCGGAATACGCGGAGATGCGCTTCAAGCAAAGCATAAATGATTTCACGGCGGTTTTTGATGCGCTTGGCTCAAACACTGTCAGCACAGAATGGCTTACAAACCTTGAGGAAAAACATCAGATTTTCCCGTGGATAAACTACAGGATTTTCAGCAAGAAGCGATAGTTTTTTGATTAGCCTGATTAATTGTGCGTTGTTGAAAGATTTTCCATGTTTTGAAGCATTTCGTTATAAAGTCTTGCGATTCTGATTCCTGTTTTTGCCGGGTCAAAATTTCTGTCGATTTTTAATGCTTCCTGCCAGATTTCAATTGCTTTTTCGTAATCTTTTTGCGCAAAGAAATAAATTCCATCGTTGTAAAGTTTTTTTACTTTTTCGTGCTTTTCAGCGCGGCCTTTGTCCCCAAGAAGAATGCCTGCCGAAACGCTGAACCGGTTCAGCGGATTCAATGATGAAGTCAAATCCAGCGTGTAATTTGCGTTCAGTTTTACTTTTGAGACAATTGCCTCTCCACCAAGGCTGAAACGTGGATTTGCGCCTTTTAACTGGAATCCGCCAAGAACTGAAAAGAATTTTGTGATTTTCACAGAAATTCCAGTTCCGGCGTAGAACATTTGGTATTCAGAAAAATTCTGAAGGTTTACCGGTTGCCTGAAATCCATAGAAATTGTCACAGGGCGGAAAAAATTGTATGAGATTCCAATTCCAACTGTTGAGGGCAGAGGATCGTCGCAAGAAATTCCGTTTTCTCCAGAAAATCCAGTTATTGCGGTTCCGAAATTTGTAAGGCTGAACCCGATTTTCAAGTTTGCTTCTTCTGAGACAAAAAATTTTGCCGTGTTGAACTGAATCATCATTCCAAAATCGGCCATTATTGCAAGAGCAGACTGTTCAAGTCCCGAACCAGAAATAATTTCGCCAGTATTGTTGTCCGCGTAGTCCGGAACGGAACGCCATGAAGCTTTCAGGTTTAATCCTACAGCAAGTCCTTTGAAATTGTAGCCAGAAAAAAAATTGTAGGAAAAATTTGCGCTTCCGGTTGTCTCTGAATAATAATTTCCTGTAATTCTTGAACCAAAAGAATCATATTCGGTGAACGGAACGTAAAAACATGAGATTTTTGTGCCGACTCCAAAATTATTGAATCTTGTTGTGAATGCGAGCGTTTCCATGTTTGAGTCTGCAATCCAGGAGTTGTGGAAAAACGCGATTTCAGTCTGGCTTAAAATGCTGGATGCCGCCGGATTGTAGTCAATGTAGCTTATGTCGTCAGAAAGTCCTGTGTATGCGGAACCAAGACTTTCAGAGCGGCCTCCAAGAGGAATTAAAAGTGAACGGAATCCAGTTGTTCCTTCGTTTTCGCCGTAAAGTGAATCAAAAAAATTTGCAAGTGATGAAGAAATTTCTGTGTAATCCAGCGCAAAGGTTTTTGCTTCTGCAAAAAATGAGAAAATCAGCGAAATTAAAAAAATGAACGGTCCGTTTTTTTTCATTTTGTTACTTTATTGTTCGGATTTTTTTTCTTAACTCATTAGAATATATACCGAAAAAGAAATTGTGGACATTTGCGCTTTTGCAATGTACTTTTTTATGATGAAAAACCAGAAGATTCTCGTGCTTTTTATAACAATTTTCTCTCTTTTTGCAAACCAGTTTTTTTCGCAGGAAAAGACAATGACTTTGCACGAAATCGATAAAATCATTGATGAGCCTAACGAACGGAATTTTCAGCAGGCGCTTGTTGATTTGAATAAATATCTTGAGGAAAATCCGCAGGAATTCGATGCGGTTCAGCGAAGATATAAAAAAATACTGAAGTCTAGGAAACTTTATTCCGAGCTTGCGAATGAGCTTATCAGTTTAATCAAAAACAGCTCGGAAGAGGACACGGAAATTGTTGACGGGCGCATAAAAAAACTGACCCAGGAAATTCTTGCGCTGGAATTTAATCCGAACGATAAACGTCTGGATATTGTAAAAGACACGAATTATCTTGTTTCTATCCGTCAGTACAGTGCAATTCAAAATAAGACAGAAAAGCTTATTCATGAGGAAAAATATTCAGAGGCAATAAGAAAAGCTGCGGAAGGGCTGGAAATTCTCCACGAAAATTTCATTGCTGAGTTTGGAAAAGAAAAAATCAGTGCTGAAATTGATTCTTCGGTAAAAGAAATCAAAAAAAATCTTGAATTTTTCGACGGAATTCTTGTGCGCCTTGAAAACGCAAGGGCGTCCTACATAAACGCGCTTAATTCTGAAAATACGGTGATTGCACATTCTTCGCTTATGGCTGTGAAATCAGTTTTTTCAGAATATGCCACGCTAAGGAATTCTGTTGCGGATTTGGGGCTTTTGCTGGAAAAAGATTCTGTGGCGTTGAAAAAAATTGCGGAAAAAAATAAAAAAGGCAGAAAAACAGATGATGGCGAAAATTATGTCGGGCACGGCGAGGAATATCCGGGACTTGCGTGCGGCGCAGTTTTCGGTTGGAACGAAATGCCCGGCGCAGACCACGGAATTCTTGGCGTTATGGATGCGGTTTTCAACGTGAACATTGAAAATATGAAATCATCTTCGGTTGTGCTTCTGAACAATCTTTCAGTTCGATTTGCAGAAAAAAGCGCAGTCCAAAGCTTCCGGCAAAGCAAAATTCTTCCTGAAAAATCTGAACTTCTGAAAATCGGGCTTTTCGGAAAAAATTCACGCGAAATAAATTCGCTTTATTCACTTTTGAAAAAACGTGATGGAAAAGATTTTCAGGTTCCATATAAAAATTTTGAGATTTCAGTTGAATATCTTGAAAATGTCGCGTTTTATTCGGAAAGTTTTGTTGACGATGTCATAAAAATCGCGGAGACAAAATCCGGCGCGGACAAAATTCTTCCGCCAGAAAATGCCGCGGATTCCGCTTATTCTGAAAATTCTTATATTTTATCTTTGCTTTCCGTTGTCTCTGAGATAGATTCTGTTAAAAATCAGATAAATGAAAATTCTCCAAAAAAATCTGACTGGAGCGAAAATTATAGAAATCTTCTTGAAAAACAAAATTCTTCTGTTGCGGAAAATTCCTTGCCGCAAAATCAAAATGCGACCAGCGGCGTCCAGATTGAAGATAAAATTCTTGTCTGGGAAAAAATCGGTGAAACCTACAACGATTACATTTTTGCGCTGAACGATTATTGTTTTGATATTGAGAACGAACTTTACAAAAGAGGCGCTGAATTTTACGCGCTCGCGGGGCTTCAGTTTGAAAAAAATGCGGAAAAGTCGCGGCTGGAAATTGCGCAGAATCTTGAAGGAACTGTCGTTGACGGAATGCGAAGGCGTTTTTCCAGAAATGCGGCTCAGGAAATTCTGGTTTTGCAGAAATATGTTGAAGGCGGAAAAAAATCTTTGAAATTCGGGCTGGAAAAAGTGACCGATTTTTATGAGAAAAATTACGAGGATTCGGTTCTGTCAATAAAATCAAGCATTGAAAAACTTGAAAATTGTTCCGATGAGCTTAAAAAGTCTCTGGATGAAGCGAATTTTCTTGTTAAAAATTCTGATAAAAACATTCTGGATGGCGATAAAAATTTTGAGGCGGCACAAAAATTCTTCCGTCAGAAAAAATTTGACGAGGCAAGAAATGCGGCGAATAGTTCGATTGAATTTTATGATGATTCATTGCGCTTTGACTACAATGAAAATCTTGCTGCGGCAAGCCGGAAAAAAATTGAAAAGCTCCTGGAAGAAATTTCCGGACAGCAGAAAATTATTATCAATAATGAGGTTGACAATCTTATTGCAGAAGCCGGAAAAGAGTTTAACAATGATAATTATGCCGAGGCTCAGATTCTTTTGAACCGCGCGCAGGAACGCTGGAACGTAGTTTTTCTTGATTACGAGAACGATGAAATTCAAAATATGATGAAAATTGTTGAGAACGCATTGAACGCGAACAATGGCCGCGAAGTTTTGCCTTCAGATTCTCTTTACCGCGATGTTTCACAGATGCTCAGAAGCGCGAAGCAAAGTTTTGAAAAAGGAAAGTCATTTTCCAAAAAAGGAAATTCTGCCGAAGCGTCCGCAGAATTCAACGGGGCTTTGCAGACTCTGGAAATTTTACGTTCTCTTGTTCCTCGGAATATGGCGGCGAACAAACTTCGACTTGAAATCCAACAGTTCCAGGATCCAGAGCAGTTTAAGATAAATTTTGCGAACCGGGTTTCCCAGGCAAAGGATAACGCTGCTTCTGCGGCAAAAGATTCTTCTGGCAACGAAAAACTTCTTCAGGCTTATGCGGAACTTTCGGATCTTTCGGAGATAAATCCTGATTATCCGGGCTTGAAAAATACGATTCTTGAAATTGAATATTCTCTTGGAAAAAAGAAACGTCCGCTCGCTCCTGCTGTAAAAAAACAGGCGGAGCAGCTTGCCGCTGAAGCTCAAAGATTTTTTCAGGGCGGAAATTATCAGGAAGCATTCAAAAAAGTGAACCAGGCGATTTCCATTGACAATGAGAACCAGAGCTTTAAATCTCTCCGTTCAAAAATCAGCGCGCGTTTGAAGACAAACATTTACACAAGAGATTCAAATTATACTGACCGATACCAGGAGATTGTCGAGCTTGTTTCCTCAAACCGATACGAGATGGCGGAAGAGATAATTTCTGGAATGTGGAAAAATCCGGCAAATAGGACTGAAAATTTGACAAAACTTAAAAATCGCGTTGAAAGGGCTTTGGGACAATGAAATTTAAGCGGAATTTTTTAGATTTCTTCAGATTGATTTTGATTTTCTCTTTTTTTGGAATTTTTGTTTCTTCCGCGTTTTCCGCTGAGAAATTCTGGTGGAATTTGGCTCATTCCATAAGCGAAAAAGATTCTGTTTTTCCAAAAACGGCCGGAAACGGTAAAAAAACTTTTTCCTTCTGGCAGGAAGTTGACAAATCTGATAAAAACATCTGGATTTCTGCGCGTTTTTTGGATTCTTCCGGAAACTGGAAGATTCTGCGCCGCTTTGCAGGTCCTTTTGAATACGCCGGTCCGGAGATTCCTGACATTTATTCTGCGGCAATGTCCAAAAATGGAACGCTTGCGGTTTCTGTCCAAAATTCTGATTCAGAGCTGAGCGTCTACGTTTTAAGAAGTGGTTCGGAAGAATTCGAGAAGTCAGAGGTTTCTGTCCCGAAAGGTGAATTTTTTGCGCCAAGAATTTATGCTTCTTTTTCTGGAAAATTCGTGATGTTTGCGTCAAAATCTAAAATTTCAGATTCAACGCTCCGGCTCCACGAATTTTTTATTTTTCATTCGGTTTCAGATGACGGGATAAAATGGTCACCTTTTGTTGAGACTTTTGGCGCTTCTTCAATGCCGAATTCTTTTGCGCCGTTTATGTGCAGTTCAGAAAAATCTGATTTTTTGGTTTTTCAGTCTCAGTTTTCGCAGGAAAATAAAAATTCATACCAGATTTACGTTTCTCATTCTGAAAATGGCGGCCGTTCCTGGGCTTCTCCGGTTATAGTTACGGGAAAAGATTCTGTTCCGAAAGGCGATTTTTCTGATTTTGATAATCAGGCTCCATTCATTCTGTTTAAGGATGGAAAAATAAATCTTGTATGGGAACGAAAATCGCGCGGAACTGAAAATTCTGAAATCTGGTACGAGCAGATTCTGGATGGAAAAGTTCTTCCTGAGTCTGTTGATGTTGTTGCTTCAAAAGGAAATTGCCGAAAAGCCGGACTTTTTGATTTTAAGGATGAAATTTACGCTTTCTGGTTTGACAATCGTTCCGGCTACGAGCAGGTTTATCTTGCGGAAAAACAAAAAATTGACTGGGAAGAAAGCCGCCTTAGCCAGCAGAAAATTGACTCAACGTTTCCATCTCCTTTGATTAATGGCGATGATTTGAGTTTTGTGTGGCAGAGCAAAAATTCTGCCGTTTCCGCAAGAAATTCAACGGAAACTTCCGGGGCTTTTGCGGAAAACAGGATAATGTCGCTTGAGCCGGACAAAGAAGTTTCCGCCGCCACGATAATTTCCGAACGCCAGGGCGCAAATTCCACGTTCCGCTCAAAAAACAGGCGCGTTTCGTTTAAAATAAAATTACCGTATGATATTTCAGGAATTCAGGGATATACTTTCAGCTGGTCACAAGATGATGAAGAAAAACCTCCGCTTGAAAAAAAATCGCTTTCTGATAGTCAGGTTCTTCAGCTTTCCGCGGAAAAAGAAGGCTACTGGTATTTGAAGGTTTGCGTTCTTGACAATGCCGGAAATTGGTCAAAAATCAGTTCTGCAGAATATTATTTGGATTTGACGCCGCCAAGACAAGTTGTTTTTGAGCCGCTTGAAACGGACAGCGCCGGTTTTCTTTCTTCAAATTCGGGAATTGTGCGGTGGCATCCTGATTTTCTGGATGACGACATAAAAGGTTATTCCTACGGTCTTTCAAAAATTGCCGAAATTCCTGCAAAATTTTCGGTAACTTCAAAAAACAGGACAAAAGTTTCTGAGGAAGAACTAAAAAATTATGCGGAAAAAATACTGGGCGCAGATGAAAAATCTTTCCAGCGGAAAATAAAACTTTCCGGCGCGGTCTATAAAAATCCGGTTTTTGCGTTCAAGAACCAGCGAAACGGTCTTTACATTCTTTCTGTTGCTGCTGTTGATGAGGCTGGATTCGTTGGCGAGCCAAAAAATATTCCAGTTCTTTTGAACAAATATGTGCCGCACACATACATTTCTTCAATCAAGGAAAATGTTTCTTCATTCGGCGATATTACAATTGAACTTTCCGGAAACGATTTTGCGTACGATGGAACAGTCCGCTCAGTCATTGTTGATTCAGACGGAAAACCACCTTACGATTTTGTAGCCTCAAAAGATGTTCAGGATTTCAGTGTTTCAAATTCAAAAATCTCCGGAATAAATCTTGGCCACGAGCTTGATGAGGGATCATATTTTGTCGGCGTTGTCCATTCAACCCGCGGAATTTCCTTTACAAAAACGAAAGCCCTTAAAATCAGCCCGAACGGAACTGTTCAGATTGAAAATGAATATGAATATGTTCCGTCCTGGAAAGCCGTTGAAAAAAAATATGCGCATTCGGTTTTTGTTGGTTACATTGTGCTTTTTATCGCAGGAATTTTGCTTGTTGTGGCAATTTTCGTGTTCGGAATTTCATTTTTTAAGAATTATGCAGAAATTTGTTCAGCTAAAAGAATTGTCATTCAGCTTGAATCGGGAGGTCTTATGCTACAGTTCCAAAAATCAAAAAAAGAAAGAAGAAGAAATGGCAGCCTGAAAACTTCTCTTGCGGGATTTGCGATTTCACTCGTTGTCGCAATTATAATTGTCATTTCCCTGAGTCTTGGATTTACGATGATAAAAGGGCAGGAGAGGACTCTTTCAAAAGGTTTGCACGACCGCGTGAATGTTCTGCTTTCCTCTGTTTTTACCGGCGCAAGGACTTATCTTCAGAATGCGGATGAAAACACAATGGAATTCAACGATTTGCTGAACCAGATGTCATCGCTTTCCGAGGCTGAATTTCTTACAATCACCGGCGGACCTGCAAAAAATTATGCGCCGCAGAAAAATTCTTCCGGCAACAATGAAATCAATGAAAATAATGATGAAAAAAATTCTGTGCTTTACGTATGGGCTTCCAACGATGCGAATATTACTTCAAAGGTTGACAGGCTCAGCGCGCGCAAGACGATAATTCCGGGCGTCTCAAAATTCTCGTCCGCGCAGGAGCTTGAGCAGGAGATTCTTCAGCGTTGTTCAGAACTGAACCTTGAAGCCTACGAACTATGCGGAAAAACAGAAGAAAAAATCGCCGGGCTAAATTCCGAGATTTCCGGGGCGACGAATTCCCGCCGCATGGAGATTTCAAATTTGAACGCTGGTTACCGCAGCGAAATTCAACGCCAGCTTCTTGCGCTTTCTGAAAAAGGCTCGGATTCAGTTCCGTCTTACAATGATGAAAAATTTAACCGCAATGTGACAGAATATCTGTTTTACCGTCCGGTTCTTTACTCGGCAGGCGCATCTGACCAGAAAAATCAGTATGTCCACGGAATTCTTTTCCTAAAAGTGAACACAGATTCTCTTATCCGCGATGTGGATAACGCCACCCGGAACATTTTTTACATAGTCCTTGTGCTTTCTGCAATTGCAATTGTCCTGGGAATTCTTGGCGCAAACCTTTTTGCCGGCAGAATTGTCCGCCCTATCCAACTGCTTGAAAAAACTGTCACCGAAATTTCAGAGGAAAACGACAAGGAACGCCTTCTTGCCGGTGACATAACAGATTTGCCGAACAACGAGATTGGCCGCCTAGGCGATTCTGTGAACCGTATGAAAAAAGATTTGGGCTACAACGAACGCGAACTTAATCTCCAGGCAAACGAGGCGACTCCAATCCAGCAGGCGATGGTTTCTCTTGAACCGCTTTCGGGCAATTTCAAGCAGAATATTTCCCGCATTTCAGACAAGAATATTTCAGAATTCGCATATTACAAAGGCGCGTCCGGCGCATCCGGCGACTATTTTGACTTCAAGAAACTTGATGAGCGCTGGTACGTCCTTATAAAATGCGACGCTTCCGGGCATGCGGCTCCAGCTGGAATTCTAGTCACAATAGTTGCAACTCTTTACAAAAAATATTTTGAAAGCTGGTCCTACCAGAAAAATGGCACAAAACTTGAGGATTTCATTTATAAAGTCAACGGTTTTCTTGAATCGCTGAACATAAAGGGAAAATTCGTTGCTATGATAGTTTCCTTATATGATTCAAAAACAGGCGATATTTTCATGTGTCACGCCGGCGACCGTTTTGTACGCATCTACGAGAATTCAACTGAATCAATCAAGAAAATCGAGCTTGCGGAAACTCCAGCAGCAGGGCCATTTCCGAATTTTATGCTTGAGCTGAAAGGCGGATTCAAAGTTGAACAGACAAAACTAAATCAGAAAGATGTCCTGATTCTTTACACCGACGGAATAGAAGAAAACGGAAGAGTCATACGCACACCAGATTTTGCGGCAGTTCTGAAACCCAAGACAGATTCGAACGGCGAGCAAATCTGCGATGAATACGGAAACCCGGAATTCGAAGCCGAAAGGGAAGAATTCGGCGAAAAACGCATCTACGAGATAATCGAGGCAGTTTTCCAGAAAAAGAAATATATTCTCACCAAAAAAGATAATCCTTCAGCCGGCGAAATTCTTGAATTTGATTTTACAAATTGTCAGGGAACAGTAGAGGAAGTCACATTGGCACTTGCCTCTCTCGAAAAACTTTTCCGCCTTTACAAGCCAACTTCCGCTACAGTAAAAGATCTTGTCGAAGTGGATGTCGCCATCGACGGATTCCTAAAAAAATATTTCTCACTCTATAAAGAATACGCAGTTCCTCCGACCCAGGAAAGTTTCCATGGCCGCCCGGTGCGAAAACCCAAAAATCCGAACAATGTCTTTTATTCATGCATAAAGGAAGATTCACAGGAGGATGATCTTACAATAGTTTGCCTTCAGCGCAACTGATAAAAAAATCATCAAAAACAGAAAAAAAAAGTTTAAAAAACTTAAAAACAGGATTATATTAAAAATATAACAATTTTCGGAGGCAAAAACATGGACAAAAACGAATTTAAAGAAAAACTCAAGGCAGGAATGGACAAAGTTGTTGCCTCATCAAAAAAAGCGTTTCAAAAAACAGAAACTGCGGTCAGAAAACTCAGCGATCAGAGCGTAATCCGCATCGAAATCCGCCAGTTTGAATCAAAAAAGAAAGATGAAATCCGAAAGCTCGGTCAGCTAGCCTTTGAAAAATTCATTACAGACAATACAGCCACGCTTTCAGCCACAGACGAAGATGTCGTAAAAATAACCGGCGCAATAAAAGAAATCGAAAAAGAAATCCAGTCGCGCCAGGAAAAATTAAAAGCCCTCGGTGAAGAGCCAGAAACTCCAGAAACCACCGAAACTCCTTCCGATAAAACTGAATAGTTAAAGAATAATCATGGCGGTCCGTCATAGTGCGCTCTGCGCCCTATGACGTCGTGCTTTCCGGGGCTGCGCTCGCGCT
>DLKK01000073.1:7315-7696 GCA_002478955.1 Treponema sp. UBA7590 | reverse complement strand
TAACGGAACTCATCGTAGTGGAAAGGTTTGCGTTCACGCTTGTCTTAAAGTAGCGGGAAAGTGCGGCTGTTGCGTCAGTCCTTGCTTTTTCGGCAGAATCGCCGCTTCCGCGCTGGGCAAGATATTCAGAATTTGGGAACACAGTCCTGTAGTTCTGAACCCACTCCGGCATAGCCGCTTTTTTTGCATAAAGCGGCAACAAACTGGCAAGCACCAGCAAAGAGAAAAAATATTTTTTCATCAGATTTGCTCCAAAAACGAAAAAGGCATATTTTGCACGCCAAAGCACACAAAATATGCCTTTTTCATTTCTATTGATTTATAAAATCTAGAATTATTATAAAATTCGACTATATCATCTGAGTTGTTGAGTTGTTGAGT
>DLKK01000073.1:207-7184 GCA_002478955.1 Treponema sp. UBA7590 | reverse complement strand
GAGTTGTTGAGTTGTTGAGTTTAAAATTTTCCAAAATGCTTGTCAACATCATAATTTTATTATAGCACAGAAATTTTTGTATGTAAAATGTCGATTAAATAAAAATAAATCTGAAATAATCAGTTAATTTACCTAATCTGGACACAAACCGGGTATCCAACACCATCAAATGCGTAGATTTTATTCCATGGACTACAGAATTCCTTGTTCTTTGAATCGTTTATGCGGTTTGAAAGTTCCTGTCCAAGGTTTATATCTTCCGGTTTTGAGAAATTTCTTACCGTAGGAGAAGCTCCGTTGAACGCTGCTCCCGCTGAATCTGTCTTATAATAGCAATACTGATAAAACTTTGAATCTGTTCCTGTGACATTTGCAATCGAGGCTGCCGCAGAATCTCCATCATAAGCGGTTATTGCTCCAACACTATAGCAAAGTGAAACATCACTTTCTGTCTTGCCAACGATTCCGCCAACATAGCTTTTGCCAGAGACTGTTCCAAAGTTTGCGCAGTTGTAGACAACAGCTCCACCAACCGCAAAACCTAGGATTCCGCCTGTAAAATCATTTGAAGAGTTTATATTCCCAATGTTTATGCAGTTTCTTATCACTGAATCCGAATTTGTATAGCCTAGAATTCCACCGGTATTTTCACAGGAGCTTGTAATATTCACTTTTGACACGCAGTTTTCAATTATAACTTTGCCTGTTGAATAGCCCACAACACCTGCGACACCGGCTCCGTTTGTTGTTGATGAGGCATTGTCTATCACAGTTCCTTCCACAGTGATATTTTTTACAGTTCCACTATTAACACATGCAAACAAGCCGGCCTTTCCTGTTGTTGTATTTACATAAAGATTAGAGATTTTGTGCCCATTTCCGTCAAAAGTCCCCAAAAAATCAATTTTTGAGCCAATCGGTGAAAAAGGACTGGATTCATCGCATCCAAGGTCAATATCATTTTTCAGCACAAGTTTTATATCAAAAAAATTTGAAGACTCACTGAATGATGAAATTTTCTTTAAGTCTTCCGCAGTCGAAATAGCATATGACTCACCTTGCTTCATATCAGAAGTTTTGGAAATTGAATCAAAAGGAACTCCAGTCTTTACGATTTTTGCGGCAGGGACTTCAGCATTAAAATCAACAGAAAGTGAATATTCTTTCGCCTCTTTCATGTTTTGGTCATACAACTTAAAGAAATCAACGTAATCTGCAAGAGGAATATCCTTTGTTTCCGCACGCAAAACCTGATTTCCTTCTGCAATTGATGTGAAAATTTTGCACTCTTTGCCGGAAGAAAAAGCCGAAAGTTTATCCAGAATTTTTATATAAGTTTTTGGAGAATAAATTGTCTCAATATAAGCGTTTTCTGCTAGACTCACGACTGGATCGGCGACTGAAACAGAATATCCAATATCGCAGTTCTGCACATTTTCCGCAACAGATGAATTGTTGATAACTGAACCGCCATACAATGACACAGAAGAAGATGTGCCATCAATATAAATTCCTGAGCCGAAATTTCCCTTTGGATAATAATTATCACGTATTTCCCCATCATACATATCCAAAGTTGAATTTGACAAATATATTCCTGGAACTGCCGCCAAAACTTCTTCCTTTGCATAATTATGGCGCACAACTCCTTTTGTAAAATATATTTTTGATTTTTTAGAACAAATTGCGGCTCCATTAGATCCGGCTGCTCCGTTCGCAAGAATCTCAGAGTTTTCTTCTATTGATAAATAGGAAGAATCCAAAAAGATTCCTCCTCCACCGCCAAAAGATGACTTTGCAAAGCAGTCCAAGACTTTTGTAGAGCTTAATGTAAGACTTGCACCGGCTGCAGCATAAATTCCGCCACCTTCATCCGCGCAGTTTGAACAATTTGTTTCATCCGGAGAATAAGTCTTATTTTGAACTCCGTCCAGCAAGGATTCTATCTGAGCATTAGATTTTCCGACCGTGCAGTTTTCTAGCGTAAGTTCAGCGCCTTTTGTTCCATCCAGATAAATCGCACCACCGTTTTTTCCGGATACAGCGCCACCGTAAAGATTCAAATTTTCCAGCACAATTTTTACATTTCCGCTTATATAAAAAATTCTGGAAAATTTTGCGGCATCTATATCAACCGGAGAATCAACAAAAGGAATTATTTCAAGCCTCAGTTTTTTTGAATCACTTTTTATGCTTGCAAGAGAATTATCTGTAATTTCGGAAGCAGTTCCAGTTCCTTCTATATTATTTAAAACATAGATAGCATATCCCTTTTCGTTTTCTTTTTCATTTGCTGAAGTAACAGCATCAACCGCCGCCTGCAAAGTCTTGTACGGCTTGTCATAATCGCCTGGTTCTGGTGCTGCGCATGAAGTTTTCGGGTCTACATAATAAAAACGGTTTTTGCTGGATTCAGCATTGCTTTCATAAAGGTATCCGCCATTGTTGATTTGCCAGCCTTCTTCCAGAACTGTAAAATTCGTGCGGTTTGTTTCTATGTTTTCGCCGGAAAGAACTTTTTTTCCACGGATAAGAGTACTTCCAGGCATTGAAACAAACACTGAATTTGGTGAACTTCCAGAATCATTGTCTTTGTAGCTTTTATCAAAATTGATCAGAACTTCTCCACCCGCAGAATCATCAAGATTAAAAGTATCGTCAAAAGTGCAAGTTCCAGAAAGCGTAAAAGTTCCGTTAGCTTTTATCCCAAACTCTGAATTATCTTTGATTGTAACACCAGAAAGCAAAAGTGAATTAAATTTTTTTGCCTTTATTGCAATTGAATTATTAGAGAATTCAGAATTTTTTATTACTGCGTTTACCCCAGAAGATTCAAGCCAAAGTGGTTTGGTAAAATCTTTAAATACGCAATTGTCAATATTTAACTCATAATTTCCGCCGTCAACAAAAACCGCTTTTGTAGACAAACTGGCAGTATTTCCAGAAAAAGAGAAATCAACATTATACAAAGAAACTGAACCAGAATTTCCACCATTTGAATATAAAAAGAAATCATCGCGGACTTTACAGTTTGCAGCGGAAACATCTGCACCAGCAATGCCAACAAATGAATTCACAATTGTAACATCCGCAGAATCGTTTCCGGTAATATTCACATTCACAAAGTTTATCGTCGCGCCGTCAGTTCCACCATCCAAAATCTGAACCAAATTGTCCGCGCGTTTTATCGTTCCCCGTTCATTTTGCGGAAGAACAACATCCCTTTCCCCATAGATTGTTCCGTCAGCCTTGTATGTTGTAACCGTCAGATTTTTCACATCCTCTGAAAGCGTTACAGTCCGGCTGAAGCTTGCAGTCGTTTTTTCCAGGACGCAGACAGGAACGTTTTCCATTGAAAAAGTGAAAAGCAGATCAAAAGCCGCATCCAAAGAATTCATAGGCTCTGAAGGCAAAATTCCAGCTCCATTTTCCGCAGCATTTCCAGAAACATAAAGAGCCGTTGCCCTGGAGATTTTTATGCAGCTTTCAGAAAAAACAAATTTTCCGCTTCCATCTTTTACAAACGAACCGTCATCGCTCCAAAAATCAGTTGTAAGAGAGGACGCGATATTCACAGTCTTTATTGTGACGCAGATTTTGTTTCCGCTTGGCTCGCCGCCAGAAACCTCACCATCATAAAAAGTGATTTTTACCCTGTACACGCCCGCGAGAACCGAATTTCCGCCAAAATTGAAAGTATCAAAATATTCACTGCCGTCTTTTTTTGAAGAATCCTGAAAGTCCAGAACCTGGCTAAAGGAATTTCCGCCAGAGCCAGTCCACTCAGCCTTTGCGCTTTTTACAGCATTGACCGCCGAATACAGCCTTAGGTTTGCTCTACCTTTTGCGTTTTCTGATGTATAAATTTTTGTGGTGATTTTTAGGTCTGTCTTGTCGCCGCTAGTTTCATCCAATAAAAGCTGCTTGCTTCCTGAAAAGATTATAGTTCCAGCCCCATCCTTGAAATTTCCAGAATTCAAGGAAGAACCGTAGTAAACATCACAAAAAATAATCCATTCACCGTTTGCCAGCTCGAATGAAAAAGAATTTTCCGCGCCACAGGATTCTTTAGCTATGGTTTTATCAGAATTTTTAACCGCATAAAAATTGAAGAACATATTTTTCTTCTGGTAAGTCGGAAACGCATTCCGCGGATTTTCCATCAATAAATCAGACGAGCCGCATATTCTGTGGACTGAATTCCTGGAGCCACCGGAAGAATCTTCTCCAGCCAGAGAGAAACTGCAGCCCGCCACAACAAGCGAAAATAAGCAAATTAGCCAAAAAACAGCGATTTTTTTCATTAATTTCTGCATATATGCAATTTTATACAATTAGCCTGAATTTCTGACTTTTTTCTCAACCCATAAATTGAACTAATTAATTATAACATTGAGTTTTATATGCTTCAACAAAAAAGCTTTTTAAAAGAGTTTTGCAAATCAATCTCATTGAAACTACACGTCTTATTCGGTATACTCAAAAGATACAAATACAGGGAATTTCCAAAAAATCATTTTGGAAACAACTACGGAGTTTTTTGTGTTTTTAAAAAGTCTGGACATTTTTGGTTTTAAATCTTTTGCTGACAGAACACACATCGATTTTGCGGACGGAATCACCGCGCTGCTCGGACCTAACGGCTGCGGAAAAAGCAATGTTGTGGACGCGATAAAATGGGTTCTTGCCGAAAACAAGGCAAAAAATCTGCGTGCGCAGGAAAAAACAGACGTAATTTTTAATGGAACAGAACGCCGCCCGGCACTTAACGTTGCGGAAGTAACACTCACAATGAGCAATGAGAAAGGACTTCTGCCGCTTGAAGAATCAGAAATCGCAATAAAGCGCAGACTCTACAGGAACGGCGAGCAGGAATATTTTATCAACAACCGCCCGGCTTCCTCACGCGACATAGTAAAACTTTTCATGGACACTGGAGTCGGAAAATCATCATATTCAATCATGGAGCAAGGTCAGGTAAGCCAGATTCTTTCTTCAAAACCGGAAGACAGGCGCTACATTTTTGAAGAGGCGGCAGGAATCAGCCGTTCAAAGGCCGAATGTGCAATTGCCGAACGCGAGCTTGAACAGACCCGCCAGAACATGATTCAGATTGAAATGGCGATGGCAGAAATAAAGCGTTCATACGACACCTTGAAAGTTCAGGCAGAGAAAACAAAAAAATACCGCGACCTGAAAGACAAGATTTTCAGCCTTGAGCTTGACATTGCACTTTTAAAGCTGCGTACTTTCATAACAGACAAAGACCGCCACGAAAAGGAACTTGCAGACGTAACAAAACGCCGAGATGAAGTCCGCAAGGAAATTGAGGAAATCAACAACACAATTTCCGAGAACATGGACAAAGTAAAGGAAATGCAGGAACAAGTATATTCCATGCAGTCAGAGCTTATCGGAATCGGAAAAGAAAAGAACGGTAAGCAGGACATGGAAAAGCAGCTTTCTTCGCAGGCACGCGGAATAAAGGAAAAAATCGCCACGCTTGAAGTAAGAGTCTCATCTGTCGAGGAAAACATCTCCAGCCTTCAGGAAGAAATTGACGAGCAGGAAGCTGAGCTTCACCAGAAAGAAAAGAAAATTGCCGAAGTCGAGAAAAATATCTCTGACTTTGAGGAAAATATTGCAACGGCAGGAACACAGATTACAGAAAACAACAAGAAATCTGACGAAAACCGCAGAAAAATCTCTGAACTTGAAGAAAAACGCAAGGAAATCCAGAAGGAACTTACGTCAATCACAGAAGACATTGTAGGAATGCTTGACGCAAAACTTAAAGCGGCCGGTTTCTCAGAAAAAAATCTTGCCGATGCAAAGGAAAAAGTCCAGAACATCCTTGAAAAATTCAAGATTTTTGCAGAAGGCAGAAAAAATGTCTATTCAGATTTTGCAAAGGCATCTCATTCTGCGGAAGATTCTTTGAGCACAGTAAACGAGGCGGCAAAGGATTTTGAAAAAACCGAGGAACTTATCACCGAGCTTAAGGAAGCTGTCTCTGAATACGAGAACGCGTCGCCGGCTTTTATAACCGAATTCCTTTCTCCGGAAGGAATAATGACAAAAAAACGCGAGCTTGACAAAAAGAACCAGGAAAATATTTCTCAGGCAGAAACGCTCAACGCGCAGATAGAAGAACTCCGCAACGCAAATTCAGAGCTCGCGCAAAAAATTGATGAATACAAGGAAACCTGCAGCAAGCTCCGTGTGAACAAGGCTCAGATGGAAACCCAGATTCAGGCGGCAATGCAGCAGGCAAGCCTTCTTAGAAGAAATCTTGTTTCCGAGCAGAATTCATTGCGCCAGGCAAACGAGGAACTTGAATCCGAGACAAAAAAATCAGAGGATTTGACCGAACAGATTGAGGAAATTCAGCAGGATCTTGCGGAACTTGAGCATAAAGGAACAAAACTTGCCGAACAGCTGAAGGAACTTGACTCAAAAATCGCCGAGAACAACTCGAATGTAACAGGCAAAAAAGATATTCTCATAAAAAAACAGGAAGAACAGAACCGCTGTCAGGCTCAGTACGAACGGCTCACGCTTTCATTGAATTCTTCAGACACAGAAATCAGGAATCTTAAGCAGAATTTCCAGGAGCAACATTCCCGTGATCTGATGGAATTTGAAGAGAAAATGTTCAAAATCACAAAACCTTCCGCGGAACTTAGGGAACAGCTTATTTCCGCGCGCGAGGAGCTTAAGTCATGCGGCCAGGTAAACCTTATGGCGGTTGAAGAATTTGCAGAAGTAAAGGACCGCTACGAAAAACAGAAGATAAACTACGACGACACGCAGAAGTCACTTGATAACCTTATCCGCGTAAGCGAGGAAATAAAGTCAAAATCCTCAGAGATGTTTCTTGAGACATACAATAAAATCAAGAAAAATTTCCACAACATGTTCCGCAGGCTTTTTAACGGCGGACGCGCGGAATTACGGCTTGAAGATCCGCAGAATCT
>DLKK01000073.1:0-170 GCA_002478955.1 Treponema sp. UBA7590 | reverse complement strand
CTCGCACAGCCACCTGGAAAAAAGCTTGAAAGCATAGGACTCCTTTCCGGCGGAGAAAAGACAATGACGGCGGTTGCGCTTCTTTTTGCGACTTATCAGGTTCGCCCTAGCCCGTTCTGTCTTTTGGACGAGATTGACGCCGCGCTCGACGACAAGAACGTTTCCAGTTT
>DLKK01000093.1:4930-10331 GCA_002478955.1 Treponema sp. UBA7590 | reverse complement strand
GAATTATTTTAACATAGTTCAGAAGATATTTGAAGCAAGAATTTTATAGCCACAAAAAAATCGGAGTTAGCCTAGCATGTTTTTTGTTAAAAACATTTTTTTTATTGTTCTTTTAGGTTTTATAATTTTTTATTTCTGCTTAAAAATTTTAGTATTGGTTTTTCTAAAATATGTATTCTTATTAAATCAATCAAAGTGCATAAGATATATACTATTAATATTACTGCAATTGAGTATAAGACTAATTTATTTGAATTTGTATATGATTGATTTTTAAATATTTTTACCCATAGAAAATTTCTCATTAATTTATTGTCATGTATTAAATAAACTCCAAATGTTGCAGAAGAAATAATATTAATCCATTTTATATTGCCTATATTAATTTTTGAAAATAAAATCAAAGTTGATATTGAAAGTATAAAAATAAAAATGCTATTCATAGGTAAAAAGTAATCATAATTGCTTAAAAATTTTTGTTTCCATTTTCCTAGAAAATCAAACAAAAATACGGATAGTATTATTAGTAAAAAAACACTTATAGTGAAAATAGAATAAAAAGAAATGCTTCTATTAAAGTCTTCTTTATAATATCGAATATAAGCGGCACATAAATATAGAAAAATGAACCAAGTTAAATTGGACATTTCTATCGCAGGTATGTTTGGAAAAAATGGGAGAAGAACCCAGAGAATGAATATTGTTAGTATTATTTTTTTTAATTCTGTTTTATCTATTACTTTTATAAATGAATTTAAGAAAGAATTGATTAAATAAAGGACAAAATACGAGCGATAAAACCAATAGCAGTTGCTCCGAAGTGGTGTAAAAGTTTTTAGCAACTCTTTAAAACCGAAATCAGAAGATGGAAAAAAGTTGTAGAAAATGATTCCAATTAAGATAGAATAAAATATTACTTCTATTTCTAATTTTATGAGTTTGCTAAATTTTATATGGGGGGGGGAAGGTTGCATGCATGAAAAGTATCCTGAAATTAATACAAAAAGATTTACACCAAGTTTTCCAAACATACTTAAACTTTGCAGAAAAAAAATATTTTTGTTAAACATAGATGTTAAATCAAATTTTCCATGAACGACAAAGTGATGTGCAACAATTAATAACATGCTTATTATTCTTAAAAGTTCAAAAGAAGAGTTTCTAAGTTTATTATTTGTTTTTATATTTTGTATTTGATTTGCCATTTTAATTCTCTTGAGATTTTTTCTTGTAATCAATGAACATTGAAATAGATTTTAGCATTTCTTTTAATTTCCATAATTCTTTTTTTGATTCATTTGAAAATAAAGTATTTGTTGAAACATCTTCAAGATGAATTACATTGACTTCTGGAGAATAAATTGTAGAGAAGTTATTTATTCTACAATCATAATCAAGAATATCTTCTTCATAGAACATGAATGTTTCTGGATAAAAAGCATATTTTCTCTTTTTGCAGCATACTTTGCTAAATATTAAGCAAGCTCCATGTAATACAGGAGAGATGTAAGTTTTAGAATTGTCATATTTAAAAGTTTTTTTATTTGTTGTGATTTTTTTTGTCAGAAACTTTCTTTTAAGAATCCCAAGATTTCTTTTAAATTTTAAAAAATAATAAAATTTAACCTGTTTCTGTAATACTTTTTTTTTATCTAGGAGATCAATTGTTGATAGCGGGGTTAATCTTAAAGGATTTTGGTGATAATTCAAGTTCGGGTTATAAATGTCAGGCCCCAAAATAT
This sequence comes from Treponema sp. UBA7590, assembly GCA_002478955.1. Taxonomy (GTDB): domain Bacteria; phylum Spirochaetota; class Spirochaetia; order Treponematales; family Treponemataceae; genus Treponema_D. The sequence continues at coordinate 8,589 of DLKK01000093.1, read as the reverse complement.
CAAAATGATTTTGCTCATATAATTTATAAATTTTCTCAATAAAATCTTTTTGAGAAATTATAATATCATTGTTCATGATAATTAAAAAATCGAAATCTAATTCTTTTGTACAATATGAATAACCAATATTATTGCCTTTTGCAAATCCTAAATTTTCAGGAGATATAATTATTTTTATATTATTATTTATATATTTATTTACAAGTTCCTTTCCAGATTTGTTTGGGCTAGCATTATCTACAACAACAATAAAGTTTTCTGACATATCAAATGTTTCATATAAACTATTAATACATTTTATTGTCATTTCTATTGCTTGATAATGGAGAATTATAAAAGCAACTTTTACTTTTTTCATCTTGTTTTCCTTTTATTAAGTATCCATTTTTTCGCATCTTTATATTCATTCGTGCGTTTGTAAAATAAGAAAAGAGTTGCATTTGAAAATAGAACACAAACTGCAAGCCTTATTATAATTTTTATGTAAAGATTTAAAGAAAATTTTGTATCTATGAAAATACAAATAAAAAGTGTTATAACTCCTGATATACTTGTGATTATAAAATTCTTAAGTTCAACACAAAAAATCCAATTAGTTAATTTTATATTTTTAAAATATTTTCTGAATAGAACTTGATTACCCATTCCATGTCCTATAAAAAGCATTGTAATTATTGTTGCAATAATCAAACCATGTATACCAAAAAATTTCACTAATGCAAGGTTTAGTATGAAATTACACACAGTTTCTGCTATATATCTGTATTTATTTTCCCACCAAATTCCAACGGCATTGCAATAATTTGCAGTAATATCTCCTGCTTTCATTATATAAAAATAAATACAAATTAGTATTACTGCACTTGTTGGAAGCAAATATTCCTTTCCAATCCAGAGTTCTATAAATGGTTGATATAGACAAGCCATGCATATACAGCAAAATCCTGCTAACCATGTGTATAAAAAGTTGAACATTTTCATGTTTGAATAGTTTTTTTCTATGGATTCTGTATTTATAGAATTTCCAATTCCAGCCTGAATCGATGTTGTGATTATTCCCATAAAAGAAGATATACTTGTAAGAATTAAAAAATAATTTGAATAAATTGCTGTAGTAGTCAATCCCAAAAAGGCAGATATGAAAATACTATCTAAACTGTTCCTTGATATTTGACATATTTTACTTATCATCAATCCTGCGACTTTTTTTCTTATGTCTTTTTTTACTGATATGCTAAGTTTTCCCTTGCAAGAATACTCAGGGAACATTCTTTTTGTCGCAATTCCAACCATAACATTGTTAAGAACCGTAAAAATCGGCATCATTAAGACATATAAATAATAATTTTTTATTGTAACGAGAATAAGCAGCTGGCAGATATTCATCAGCCCCTGGGTTATTGTAAGGATATTGCTTATTACATCCCGTCTCTGATGGGCATTTAATAGGGAATTCTTGTAACCAAATAAAAGATAGCTTAAAGATGTGTTTACTAAATAAATGCTGTAAAGCACATATATGTTTATATCATGCGGAACATTTCCCTTTATAAGATGCGGCAGGAATGGCATTACGGCAGTTCCCAGCGCAAGAATGACAAGCCCGATTATAAAATAAACCCGCTTGTAAAAATTAAGAAGCGCACAGATTGTATCTTTATCATCTTCTGCGATTGGTTTGTACATTGAGTAGACCACTGCGCTTGCAAAGCCAAGTTCAGTAAGATTAAGCACTTGCAAGATTGACGAGAAAAGACTGTTGAGTCCCGCATACTCAATTCCAATTTTCTTGATAAGGACAGTTCTTATTAAAAACGGGAAAAATATAGTAAAAATTTTATTGAACATCCCGCTGTATATATTCCTGACAGCATTTTTTGTACGAGAAAGTTTTATTTTTTTATTGGAAACTTCATTCAATTCGCACCATCCCTAGATATTATACTTTAATCCCAACTGAATTTGAAAATTAAAAATTTGATCTTTTCCTATTGTATCATTGTTTTCATCACGAATATTGTACAATGGATTTATTATATAATTATAAATAAAGCCTCCATCAATACAAAAATTTTGTGTTATAAAATAATTTGTTGTTGCACCAAGATAATAATTTGCCTTGAATGCATGTCCATATTTTTGTCCTGTTTCATTTGTGTTAGAGTTTATTGCTTTCTGATAAATAAAGTTATTATCAGGATTATTTCTTCCCATAAAGATAGATGTAGTTCCCTTTGGATATGAAATTTTATATTCAATATATTGACTATTACCACCGTAACCTATGCCAGAACCAAGCCATTGTCCTTTATTTGTATATCCTTGTGTAATTTGGTAATGAAAACCGAAGCTATAACTACCTGAAAGCTGATAATTCTGAGACATTTCTGTATTATTCCATTCAAAAATAAGCTCGCCAAATATATTTTTTCTGCTTGAAAGTGTCATTGATTTTTTTGCACCAACGGTATAAATCATTGTGTGAGTGAAATATCTGATATATCCGTTTGTACCACCACCAGGAGCATAATCATCTGTACCTATTTCTCCATAAATTTCAAATCCGACTTTTGGAAATAGATAGCTTGCTGTAAAAGAGAATTTTTGATCTTCCCCAGCTCCATGTTCTCCTACATGTGTGTTTTTTGCCATAGGAATTATATATTTTAAATTTTCAAAACTTGATTTTACAAGACAAACTCTATTTAGGCCGAGTGTGAATCCTGGTAAAAATGATGGAGCATAGCTGAAAGTGAATCCATGCAGCAGGTTATGATTATTTTTATCATAATTATCAAAATAGTCTGATTCAGAAAGGTAACCTGTCCAAATTCTTCCTTCAATATCACCAATATACCAACCGAGCCAAGGTAAATAAAGTTTTGTTCTACGTAGACCTATGTCAAATTTTGGATATGTAGCTGCATTATTTGAATGTAATAGGGGATTTAGATATGCCGGACCTAGCCATATCGCCTGTGTCCCAAAACCGACTGTAAATGTATGCCATGACCATCGGATTTCAGTATCTCCCCAATCAAATGTCCAAAATGACGAGTCTCCGAATCGTTGAGGGGCATCTACTCCAACGTTATTTCCATATCCCCAGATGTAAGCGTATTTGTTTGTATAATATGAACTATTGTCAACTAACTCAAATTCCCTGTTCTGGCTCCAGCTTACCTGCGGTTTAAAAGTTACTTCGAATCCGTAGGCTTCGAGTCTTGCGCCACCTGTAAGGCTTGTGTTGTAGCCTTTTCCTTGCCAGAGTGCGCCGTCGTTCTGGCCGTATGGGGCTGCGGTGTTGTAGGAGTTGAACCATTCTGGTCCGTAGATTTTAAGTGACACTGAGCGGTTCAAGCCTTTTGTGAACCAGTTTGTTTTTTCAGAACTTGATTTCCATAATGTCCGTTTTGTGCCAAGATTGTTATTCTGCCATGGATGAACAGTTTTTTCAGTTTTATTTATTGTTTCTGTTTTTAGCTCGCCGGTTGTTTCTACGTCTGAAGAGTCGGAAAGTCTGTCTTCGGTCTCAGTCTCTTTTATTGCCCATACGGAATCGCTTAAAGTTCTATAATTTAGGGTAGGTCGTTCTGTTATTCCGATTAATGATAAAAAATCGTAATATTCTTCTTCTGCTGACTTTAATGCTTCCTGCG
>DLKK01000093.1:0-4903 GCA_002478955.1 Treponema sp. UBA7590 | reverse complement strand
AAAAAGAAAATGCCACCGCCATAACTGTAAATGCTGATAATTTTTTCATGATGTTTTTATTATAGAATTTATAAATAGCTTTGTCATCAGATTGAAAAAAAATGTGAAAAAAGACACTTTTTCCGTTCAAATCAATTTTAATAGAAAATTTATTCGTTTTGTGTTATCATTTTTAAGATTTTATATTTTAATTTTTTTGGGAGTTAGTATGTCTCTTTATCCTGTGATTCTTTCTGGCGGTGCCGGAACTAGGCTTTGGCCGTTGTCAAGTGGAAATCATCCAAAGCAATTTTTGCCGCTTGTGAGTGAAAATACCATGATTCAGGAAACTTTGCTTCGTCTTGAAGGAATGGAACATTCCGAGCCTGTTGTTGTCTGCAATGAGGCGCACCGTTTTATTGTTGCAGAACAGTTGAATCAGATTGGAATGAAAGAGCCTAAAATCATGCTTGAACCTATTGCGCGAAACACAGCTCCTGCTATTGCCGCCGCCTGCTATCAGGTTATGAAAAACGATAAGGATGCGGTTGTTATTATTCTTCCTAGCGATCATGTTATAAAAAATAAGTCTGCTTTTCAGGTCGCTGTAAAAAAAGCCGTTCAGGAAGCTGAAAAAGGTTTTCTTGTGACTTTTGGAATTGTTCCAACAGAACCAAATACAGGCTATGGATATATAAAAACCGGCAGGGAAGATGATGGCTCATTTGAGCTTGAGCGTTTTGTTGAAAAGCCGAACCTTGAAAAAGCGAAGGAATATCTTGCGGATGGAAATTACAGCTGGAACAGCGGAATGTTTGTTTTCAAGGCTGCGAAATTTCTTGAGGAACTGAAATCTTTTGAGCCGGAAATGTATGATTTTTCTATAAAAGCCTGCGAGAATGCCGTTGTTGACAAGGATTTTATCCGCCTGAACAAAGCTGATTTCGAGGCAATAAAAGGAAATTCAATTGACTACGCTGTGATGGAAAAAACAAAGCACGGCAGAGTTGTAAAACTTGATGCTGGCTGGAACGATGTCGGCTCCTGGTCGGCTTTGTGGGAAATAAAAGAAAAAGATTCTGACGGAAATGTCACAAGCGGTGACGTCATGAGTCTTAACAGCAAAAACTGCTACATAAACTCAAAGAATATTTTTGTTGCCGCAATCGGGCTGGAAGATATTGTTGTTGTTACTTCAGAGGATGGAATTCTTGTCTCAAAGAAAGATAAAGTCCAGGATGTAAAGATTGTTGCAGAAGAACTAAAAAAGCGGGCAAAATAATATGAATCCAATTTTCTTGAATCCAGAAGTAAAAAATCTTATCTGGGGCTCCGAGCAATGGGGAATAAGCGCGCACCCGAACGGTGATGACTTTGTGTTGAACAAGGAATACGAGGGGCTTCATTTAAGCGACTTGTGGAAATCACACCCGGAACTTTTTGGAAATACAAAGGGAGACAGATTTCCTCTTCTTACAAAAATCATTGACGCAAAAAAAGACCTGAGCATTCAAGTTCATCCAGATGATGACTATGCCGCAAAAAATGAGAACGGCTCTCTTGGAAAAACTGAATGCTGGTACATAATGGACTGCGAACCGGGAACAAAAATTGTAATCGGACACAACGCAAAAGATTCCGCTGAAGTAAAATCAATGATTGAGAACCACGAATGGAATAATTTTATCCGCGAAGTTCCAGTTCATAAGGGAGATTTTTTCTTTATTGAGCCTGGTACTGTCCATGCAATAAAGGGTGGAACTGTAATTCTTGAGACACAGCAGTCAAGCGATATTACTTACCGCGTTTATGATTACGACAGGCTTCAGAATGGAAAAAAACGTCCTTTACACGTAAAACAGAGCATTGATGTTATAAAAGCACCTTTTTCTCAGAAAGAGTTGCCGTTGAATGCAGGAAAAAAACTTCATTCCTCATTTGAACAGCTGGTTTCCTGCGATTTGTTCACGGTATGGCACGCAAAAGTCAGCGGAAAAGTTTCTTTTGAGCAGACAATGCCATTTTTGCTTTGCTCAGTCATTTCCGGCACCGGTACGGTGAATGGAATTCCGGTAAAAAAAGAAAATCATTTTATTTTGCCAGCCAAATTCGGAACTGTCAATTTTGACGGAAACATGGAATTGATTTTAAGTTCAATATAATATAAACAGGAGATTTTATGAAAGGAATAATTCTTGCTGGAGGAAGCGGAACCAGGCTTTACCCAATCACTAAAGCTGTGTCAAAACAGATTCTTCCGCTTTACGACAAACCTATGATTTATTATCCTTTGAGCGTGCTTATGCTTGCAGGCATCCGCGAAGTTCTTATTATTTCAACTCCGCGAGACATCAAGTTGTTTGAGGAGCTTTTTGGCGACGGCTCTTGGCTCGGAATGCATTTTGAGTATGCGGTCCAGGAAAAACCGCGTGGTCTGGCAGATGCCTTTATTGTTGGAAAAAATTTTATCGGTAATGATGATGTTGCGCTGGTTCTTGGCGACAATATTTTTTACGGTCAGAGTTTTACAGGAACTTTGAAGAATGCCGCTGAAAAAATCAGGAACGAGAAAGGCGCTGTGATTTTCGGCTATTATGTAAAAGATCCGACAGCTTATGGTGTTGTTGAATTTGATGGTTCAGGCAAAGTTCTTGGAATCGAGGAAAAACCTGCAAAACCAAAATCTAATTATGCAGTTCCGGGACTTTATTTTTATGACAATTCAGTTGTAAAGATTGCGGAAAATGTAAAACCTTCTGCCCGCGGAGAAATTGAAATAACTTCCGTAAACAATGAATATTTAAGCCAGAAGCAGCTTAAGGTTGAACTTTTAGGTCGTGGAATGGCCTGGCTTGACACAGGCACTTACGACGGGCTTCTTGAAGCTAGTAATTTTATTGCCACAATCGAAAAAAGACAAGGAATGTACGTTTCCTGCATAGAAGAAATTGCCTATAGGAACGGATGGATTTCAAAAGATTCACTTTTAAAGATGGCGGCAGAATACAAAACCGAATACGGAAGATATTTGGAATTCATTGCGGAAAATTAAGATTCACGAGGAAATTATGTCATTTGAATTTAAGAAATGTTACATTGACGGCCTGTATGAGATTCAGCCTAAGATTTTTGGCGACAACCGCGGTTATTTTCTGGAGACTTACAGCGAAAAAGATTTTTTTGATGCTGGTCTCACAATGAAATTTGTACAGGACAACCAGTCGAGCTCAACAAAAGGTGTATTGCGTGGGCTTCACTTTCAGAAACATCATCCACAGGGAAAACTTGTCCGCTCTCTTTATGGAAAAGTTTATGATGTTGCTGTAGATTTGCGGCTTGGAAGCGCGACTTTTGGAAAATATTACGGTGTTCTGCTTGACTGCGAAAAACAAAACATGTTCTATATTCCAGAAGGTTTTGCACATGGATTCTGTGTTCTTTCAGACTTGGCTGTTTTTGCCTATAAATGCACCGATTTTTATCATCCGGAAGATGAGGGTGGACTTATGTGGAATGACAAAAATATCGGCATTGACTGGGAAAAGATTATGCCTGGAATCACAGAAAATGCAAATCTGAGCGAAAAAGACAAGAATCATCCTGCTTTTTGCCTTGAAAATAAATATTTTGACCTGAACGGAAAATGGATTAGCTAATCAGGCTGATTGAAAAGGGGAATTTATGAGAAAACTAAAAAATATTATGGTTACTGGTGGCGCAGGCTTTATCGGCTGCAATTTTATTCACTACCTTCTTGGTGAATCAACTGCCGGTGGCGCGGCTTTTACAGATTCAGGTTTTGACGGAACAATTGTAAACGTTGACTGCCTGACTTACGCCGGAAATGCAGAAAGTCTGAAAGATATTGAAAAAAAATACGGCGGAAAACGCTATTTCTTTGAAAAAGTTGACATCTGCGACCGTCCGCAGATTGAGAGAATCCTTAAGCAGTACGACATTGACACAATTATTCATTTTGCGGCAGAAAGCCATGTTGACCGCTCAATTTTAGGACCAGAAGCGTTCATGAGAACAAACGTCATGGGAACTTTTACACTTTTGGACTGCGCAAGAAATTTCTGGAAAAAAGATGACGGTTCTATCCGCGATGATGTCTTGTTCCATCATATTTCAACAGATGAAGTATATGGTTCTCTTGGAAAAACTGGATATTTCACAGAGACAACTCCTTACGACCCGCGCTCTCCGTATTCTTCATCAAAGGCAAGTTCCGACCATATTGTCATGGCATATTACCACACGTACGGACTTCCGGTGACTTTGTCAAACTGCACAAATAACTACGGTCCGTTCCAGTTTCCGGAAAAACTTCTTCCTCTCATGATTACAAATATAAAGGAAGGAAAAAATCTTCCGGTTTATGGCGATGGAAAAAACATCCGCGACTGGATTTATGTTGAAGACCACAACCGCGGTGTATGGCAGATTGTAAAGAATTCCTCGGCTGGCGAAAAATGGAACCTTGGCGGTGAAAATGAATGGGAAAACATAAAACTATTGAATACAGTTATTGATTTGACTTCAAAGGAACTGGGCAAAAATCCAGAAGAAGTGCGAAAAACCATAACTTATGTAAAAGACCGACCGGGACACGACCGCCGCTATGCTATTGACTGCACAAAAGCAAAAACAAAACTTGGCTGGGAACGAAAAATGACATTCGAGGAAGGACTACTTTCTACAATAAAATGGTATCTTTCACACAGCGAATGGATTGACCACATAAAATCCGGCGCCTACAAGGAATGGATAAAAAATAACTACGGAAACCGGTAGGATTTGCTGATGCGATAAAAAATCAGTCTTTCTGTAATTTAGCCTGAATGTCGAGTTTTTTTCTGAACCAATAAATTGAATGAGCGAGAAGAAAAAGAAAGCGGTGACCGAGCCATTCGGAGCGATG
>DLKK01000096.1:57024-92476 GCA_002478955.1 Treponema sp. UBA7590 | reverse complement strand
AGAATCGCCCTTATGGAAAGTGGCGCGCAAAAAGTAAAAATGGCTCCCCTATTCAAAAAGTTGTTTTTTTTGGGTAGGGGAGGAGGCTTGTTTTATGAAAGACAGAGGATTTTGGGCTTTCTATGATTTGTTGGCTATTTTTTTTGCAGGTTGCCTGGTTTTGTTTTGGTTTTGCGGAGCGGTAGCGTCAATTTGGTTATTTTAAAAAAGTGTTTAGTGTCTCAGTTTTTTTTGTTGCATTAAAATTTTATTCATCCAGAATTACTTTTTCCATGCGGTTTACGATTTCTGGGATTCGGGATTTTTTTATACCGCTGTAATTTACTACAAATGTGTTGGTTTGGCTGGAAACGATTTTGTTGTAGTAAAAATCATTTAGCAGAGGCATGTTGATTTTTTGTTCTGACAGGCGGTGAACTAATTCATCAGGCGAAAAATTGCTTTCAATTGTCAAAAGAAAATGCAGACCGGCTTCCTGTTCCTGAATTTTGCAGAATTTTGCAAACCGGCTTGTTTCAATTGCGGAAATCAGTGAATTCCGTAAATTTCTGTAGAAATTTTTCATTCTGATTATATGTTTTCCGTAGCTTCCGTCGTATATGAATTTTGCGAGCGTAAATTGTTCAAACGAACTTACGGGGCAGGAGTAAAATCCGATTTTTTGCTCAAATTCGGGAATTAATTTTTGCGGCAAAACCATGTAGCTTATTCTGAATGATGGTGCCAAAGTTTTTGAAAATGTATTGATGTAAATGACTTTTCCGTTTTTGTCCGCGCTTTGCAATGTTGGCAACGGTTTGCCGCTAAAACGGAATTCGCTGTCGTAATCATCTTCTATTATATAGCGGTTTTCCGCGTTTTGTGCCCAGGTTAAAATTTCTTGGCGGCGGCGGATTGGCATGACAATTCCTGTTGGAAAGTGATGACTTGGTGAAACGTGGACAATATTGACCTTTGAATTTTCCAGCTCGTTTATATCGATTCCCTGCGAGTCAATTTTGATTGGGATTGCTTTTGCGCCGTTCAGTTTGCAGACATACAAAACTTTTTGATAGCCAGGATTTTCCACCGCGAAAAGATTATTTCTTCCCAAAAGCTGCACGACCATTGAATAAAGGTTTTCCGTTCCGGCGCCGATTACAATTTGTTCAGGATTCACGCTCATATTGCGGAATTCTTTTAAATATCTGGAAATTGCCAGCCTAAGTTCAAAAACGCCTTTTGCGCCGACTCTTAAAAGAAGTTTTTCATCGCCGGAATTTAAAACTTGCCTCATTTTGTGCGACCACAAGTTGAACGGAAATTTTTCGTAGCTTGTTGAATTGCTTCCAAAATCCGCAAACCATTTTTGTGATTCAGTTTCTTCCGTCCTTTTTTCGTCTTTTCCGCGTTGTGTTTCGTCGCTTTCGCAGTTTTCAAATTTTTCAGATTTTTTTTCAGTTTCTTTTTCAAAAGGCTTTAAATCTGTCACAAAAAAACCTTTTTTTTCAATTGAATAAATGTATCCTTCGCTGATTAATTGTGCATAAGCGTTCTGAACGGTTATCACGCTTACTCCAAGATTTTGTGCAAGAGTCCGTTTTGAAGGAAGTTTTTCGTTTGATTTTAGTGTTCCGCAGACAATCTGATTTTTGATTGAATTGTAAAGATATTCACAAAGTCCGCATTTTCCGCGGTTTTCAAAAGAAATTGTAATCATTTTTAGTCCACAATTTCGGTGATTTCTTCCGCAATTTCTTTTCCGTAATAAAGCCATGCATACATTGCGGCCGCGCCAACAAGTTTTCTGCCGTATTCGCGGGTTTCTTCGTAAGGAATTGTTTCTAGAAACAAATCGTCCGGGAGCTTTTTTATGTTGTTGAATTCAATTTTTGAACTGTTCATCCAGCGGCGGACTCGTGTAATTCCGGCATTATATGAAAAAAATGCCGAAAGCCAGCGGTTTTCAAGTCGTTCTGCAAGATTGTTCAAGTACCATGTTCCAAATTCAAGATTGTCATCCGGATTTTTTAAATCGTATTCGTTGTATTTAAGCCGATGCGCAATGTCGTTTCCGGTAAAAGTCATAAGTTGTGTAAGACCAACTGCTCCGGCCGAACTTTCAATTTGATGGTCAAAAAAACTTTCGCTGCGTACAAGCGCGTACATGATTTCTTCAGGAACATTGTATTTTTTACATTTTTCGCTGATTAATTTGCTGTAATCCCGTGGATAAAGCAACTTTAACTCTTCTTTTGAAACTGATTTGTCCGCGGAATTTATGACTTTTGCGGCAATCCGTAATGCCTGCGGATAATATTCGTTTTTGTTGTTTCCGCAGTTTTCAAGGAATTTTGCAATTTTGATTCCAGTTTCGTAGCTGATTCTGGAGCCTCGTTTGTTCAGCGAAAGCCATTCCGGATAAATTTTTTCTGGAAATCCAAAAGAAATATAACCAAGTAAAAGGTTTTCTGCCTCAATATCAACAGGAATTTCTGAATCATTTTTTGTGGTGCAAATTATTTCCTCCGCATTTTCACCGCCAATTCCAAGTTTTGAGATTGCAAGCGTTTTGTAGTAAATTTCGTTTCCGCTGGTAAGTGCTCGTGTAAAAGCTGCGTCGTCTTCGCTTTGATGAGTGTCGTCAATTGCCGGCAGAGCAAGTTTTTCCTGTACAAGACGACCGAAAATGTATGCGAATTTTGCGGTCATCCCATCAGAAGCATAGCCGTCTATCGCTTTGTATAAATCGTTGAATTCATTCCAGCGTCCTTCAGAAAGCATAAGCGGACTGAGCATATCAAAAATGTCATCAAAATATGCAGGATTATGCCAAGTTGAGCAATATTGCTTTATCATTTTTATTCCTTGGCTTGTTGATTTTTTTAAATTCAGGCTAAGAAGATACCAGAGCGCATTGTCGTAAAGTTCATCGGTTTTTGCGCAGTCCATTGCTGACTTGTACCGGTTTGTTGCGTAGGTTAAATATTCAATTTTTTCGTAAAGGCGGGCCGCGTAAAAGTTTGAATAGAATTCCGCGTCTGTATCGGAAACTTTTTCTGTAAGTCCGTCAAAAAATTTTGCATTTTGAAGATAAGAGTCGCTTCCGTAAAGGCAAATTTTTCCCGCATCAGAAATTATTTGTGGTAGCAAAGGTAAATTTTCCTTCAGATTCTGGAATTTCTCGAACGCAATTTTATAATTCCGCTTAAAAACTTCCGAACGCAAATCAATTATTTGAGCCTGCTCTGGATTTTTTAAAAATTCCTCGTTTTTTGAAATGTCGCAGAAAAATTTATAATGTTCAGAAGAAACTGGTCTTTTTGTAAACCATTCAAAAACATCATTGTATAAACGTGGTGCATTATTTTTTAGCATTGCCGCAAATCTAAGGTAAATCAGCGAATTTTCGCTTGTCTCGTAATTTATGTTGTTTGTAAGTACAACGATTTTTGTAAATTCTTCTTCCGCAAAAAGTTGCTTTACCGCAATCAAAAGTGCGTCTTCATCGCTGTATTTTTTTATAAGATTTTCGCAGGCGTCAAGGCGTTCACGCACATTTCCAATTTCTGTAAGTTTTTCTGCGCTTAGCCTTGCAATGTAAGATGAGCTTTTTTTTGCTGAAATTGAAAAAAGCCGCTTTGCTTCAAAATTATTTCCTTCCTGCTGCTTTTTTAGCGCCAAAAAATAATATTTATCTTTTGCTGGAACATTGTAAAAATTTGAATTCAAACTTTGTCCGCAACCAGAAAAAACTGCGGAAAATGCGATGAGTAACGTGATTATGCAAAATTTTAATTTTTTCATCTTGAAATTTAAAAAATCCGTAAAAAAATAAGTCATCGAAAAACGATGACTTATTTTAGCAAATTGAACTGTTTATCTCAAATTATTTTGCAGGAATTGTGATTGTTGTTCCAGAAATAATGTAGTCCGGGTTTTTAATGTTATTGTAGCGCGCAATTTTTTTGTAATTCCACGGATTTTTGTAGTAAGAGTCGGCAATATCCCAAAGCGTGTCTCCCCATTTGATTTTGTAGGTGATGTCTGCTGGTTTTGTTTCCGGTTCTTTTGGTGTTTCTGGAATAACCTGTTCTGGTTCTGGAGCAACTACAACTTCCTCTTCTTTTGATTCAATCACAACAGGTTTTGGTTCTTCTGGTTCGGCCGGAGTTTCAGGAATCTCTTCTTCTGGCTCCTGCTGAATTTCTTTGGTTGTCTCAGTTTTTGCCTTGTCATTTTTGTTCAGCAGATTATATTTTGAAGGAACAACAAAGAGAATCAAGAGTGTCGCCAAAATACAAATTATTGCGCAGATTATGCAGATTATAACTGGCGCTTTTGTTTTTTTCTTTATTTCGTCAGTGTCGTTTTCATAAGTTGAATCAGCGGAACCGCCGGCAACAGTTTCTTTGTCGTAAAGCCCATCAAAATTTATTCCATTTGAAGGCGTATTGTCGTTCACAAGAGTTGAGGTATCTTCTGAAGTTTTTGTTTTTTCAGAATTATTATCGTCAGAAGTTATTGAGTCAAAAAATGCGTCATCATCCAAAACCGATTTTTCATCATTTTCTGGCGCAGAATCTGAATCTGTGTCAAAATCTGGCAGCTGGAAATCGTCAAATGGAGAATCGTTTGTGTCTGCGGCAATTGTTGAATCGTCATTTTTTGCGGTTGTTTCAGCTTCTTCCTCTTTGTTTTCAGATTTTTCTGCATATGCGTTGATTGGCTCTTCAAGTGTCGGTTCTGTTGAAGTTTCTGTTGTGGATTCTGAAATTTCGTCTGCGCCATCATCTTCATTGAAATCTGGTAAATCAAAGTCGTCGAAATTTGGTTCTGTGAATTCAGAATTTTCTGGCTTTTGGTCAGCAGTTTTGTTTTCCGGTTCAGCAGGAGTTTCTTGATTTTTGTCGGCAACAACTGTTGAATCTTCTGTGCTTTCAGGAACCGCATTTTCTTTTGTTTCTGGAGATTCCGCTGTTTTTTCGTTGCTTTCTTCTTCTTTTTTCTTTAAGAGGCTTGCCGCGCCGAGTAAACCAAGTGCCGCTCCTGCGCCTGCTGCGGCTGCAACTGTGCTAGTGTTTGATTTTTCTTCCTCATCGTGAACATCTGTTGAATCTTCTGTTTTTTCTTCTGGCTCGGCGGTTTCTGTTTCTTCAGTTTTGTCCTCAGCGACTGGAATAGAAATTTCTTCGTCTGCTGGAGCGACTTCATCAAAGTCAGGAAGCTCAAAATCTTCATCGGAAAATTCCTGCGGCTGGTTTTCCGCATTTTCAGTTTCGCCTGTTACAGGTTCTTCCAAAGGATTTTCTTTTGGAAATTCAGGAAGTTCAAATTCTTCTGTTTTGTCAGTTTCAGAGGGTTCCGTAGTGTCTTTCGGATTTTCTTCAGAATCTTCTATTACATTGCCATTTTTGTCTTCTGAAAAAGTTTCTTCTGAAATCGGATTTTCTACGATTGTTTCATCATCATTGTTTTCAAAATCTGGAATATCAAAATCTTCCTCATCAAATTTTGGAAGTTCGGAAAAATCGTCCGTGGCGTTATTTGTTTCTGTGGAATTATTTTCTGCGCCGTTGTTGTTTTCTGTTGAAGACGCAGTTTCAGAATCATTCAACAAATCATCAAGTGATTGTTCTTCCGGATTTTCCTGTGGAATTTTTTCAAGCTTCACATCGTAATTTGTTGGTTCAAGGCGTTCTTCCAAAGTTCGCGAAACAAGAGTAACAGTTGCGTTTGAAGTCGCTCCAGTTTCTGGGTCATCCATTTCCGCATGAAGTTTATTGTTCTCATCAAGTCCGATGTTAAGATTTATGTCGGCAGTTCCGTTTGGATGCGCAACAAGGTTGTCAATTTGCAGGCTGTCAATATATTCAGCGTCTTCCATAGTTCCGGTTTTTGAGCGGTATACATCAACAATTACGCGGGTCTGATTGTCGTTTACAGTTGTAAGTCCCAATGTTTTTTTTACGGGTTTTCCTTCTTCCATTATTGGGTAAAATGTTCCGTCCGCTAGTTTAATTCCAATCTGTTTCATAACATACCTCGCTCTTCGACTTTTTACTGATATTTTATCGGCGAAAATGGCAAATTTGATTATATTCTATTATACTTGTAAAAGGTAAAATTGCAAAATGAATAAAAATTCTCAACAGTCACGGGCTTTGCACCGGCGCTTAAAAATTTTAAAGACTCTTGTTTTTAGCCGAATTCTTATTGTTGTTCTGCTTTTGCTTGTTCAGATTGCACTTTTTATGCTTCCGGTTTTTCTTTATCTTCCGTATTTGCGGAATTTTTTTCAGGTTAGCATTGTCATAAGCCTTTTGTTCTGTTTTTATCTGGTTAATAGTCCGGGACGGAATGAATTTAAGATTGCGTGGCTTATTCCTGTTTTGATTATGCCATTTTTTGGAATCGTATTGTTTTTTCTTTTTAAGAAGAATTTTCTTGGAACTCAGTTTTCAAGTCGGCTAAAAAAAATAAAAGATTATTCGCGGCCATTTCTTTCTGATATTGAAACTGAAAAAAAAGCTCTGGAAATTTATCCAAAGGTAAAAGATATTTCAAATTATTTGAAGAACAGCGCAGGTTTTTCAACTTTTACAAATTCTGAGACAAAATATTTCAGCTGTGGCGAAGATTTTTTTCCTGTAATGCTGGAAGATTTAAAAAAAGCTGAAAAATTTATTTTTGTTGAATATTTTGTAATCGAAGAAAGTTTTATGTGGAGCAAGATTTTTGAAATTCTTGTGGAAAAAGCAAAATCCGGCGTTGAAGTTTTTGTGCTTTACGACAGTCTTGGCTCGGTAACATTGGCAACTCACCGTTATGAAAAATTTTTAAGAAGCCATGGACTTAACGCAAAGATATTTTCTCCGTTCGTTCCTGTTTACGACACCGCGCTGAACAACCGCGACCACCGCAAACTTATTGATATTGACGGTCAAGTTGCGTATACCGGCGGACTTAATATTTCTGATGAATACATAAATTTGAACCACAGGCGATTTGCTTATTGGAAAGACGCCGCAATCAGGATTGAAGGGCCTGCGGTAAGAACTTTTACGGTTACATTTTTGCAGCTCTGGTATCTTCAGACAAAAAAAACAGAATTGAATTTTTCGGATTTTGACCGCTTTGTAAATATTCCGAAAAATCAAAAAGATGTTGGCGGTATTGTAATTCCTTACGGAAATGATGCTTATTCTGAATCTGATATTGCGGAAGATGTCTACAATTATATCCTTTCAAAATCGCATGATTATGTTCATATAATTACGCCATATTTCATAATTGACAACACGCTGATGAATTCAATGATTTTTGCCGCGCGTCGTGGCGTTGAGGTAAGCATTATTGTTCCAGAAAAATATGATCATTTTTTGACTTTTTGCGTTGGAAGAAAATTTATCAAGCAGTTGATTAGCAATGGCGTTCGGGTTTTTGCCTACAAAAAAGGATTTGTCCATTCAAAAATATTTGTTTCAGATGATAAAAGGGCAACGGTTGGCTCGATAAATTTGGATTACAGAAGCCTTTTTCATCATTTTGAATGTGGCGTTTATCTTTACCAGAATGAAACTGTTTCTGAGATAGAAATGGATTTTCAGGAAACTTTAAAGTATTGCAAGGAATTAACACCTGCTGAATATAAAAAAATCCCGCTTGTCGTAAGACTTACGGGATGGATTTTTAAGGTTTTTGGACCTTTGCTTTGATTTTCAGTTTTATGCGTCTGAAAATTTATTTTGCATCTGCGGTGTTTGTGCCGTAGTTGTATGAAAATTCAAGCATATCAGTCATTTCGTTTACAGTTGTTCCAAATTTTTTTGCAACATTGTAAGTTGTAATCCGCGAAATATTTTCGTTGCTGTCATATTTAACAAGCTGACGTGTTGTTGTCTGGCTGTCTGCGCCGTAAGTTGTAACTTCAGTTAGAGTTCCGTTCGCCGCATATCTGAAAACACATTTTGAAGTAAGTTTTCCGTGCAAATCGTAGTAGGAAACTGTATCTTTCTTGCCGTTTTCTGTATAAGAAATTTGGCTTTCCTGGGCAAGGCTTCCATCATTAAAATAAATGTCCTGAACAGCAAGGCGACCTTTTTCATCGTACTTATAAATTGTCTTTTCCATAAGCGCACCTTCTGAATTGTAGACAGTTTCATCAGCAAGCTTTGAATTTTCGTAAATGTAAATTGTTTTGCTTTTTAATGAGCCGTCTTTTCCAAATTCAGAAACATCAGCTTTTTTGCCGTTCTGGTAATTTATTGTTGATTTCCAGATTTGAACTCCATCTGAATCTGAACAAATTTGTTCTTTTAGTTTTCCAGATTCGTCATAAACGTTTACAATTTTGTTTATAACAGAATCTCTTGCCGTAAGTTCTGCGGATTCAACAGTTTTTCCGTTTTCGTCAAGAATGTATGTGTATTTTGTGCTTGGCGTGCGAAAATATTCTCCAAATTTTGAAACGATTGAAAAATCAGTTCTTGTTACGCTTTTTGCACCGTCTTTTATTTGTGCTTCAGATGCAATGTCATAGGCAAACAACAAAGAGCCTGCTAAAGCAACGCACAAAGAGGAAATAATTTTTTTCATAAAGCCTCCAATGCTTCTATTATAAACTGTTGATTGAATGTTTGTCAAAATTCTGTTGAGTATGATAGAATAAACAAAATGAATTTTTATGAACTGAAAGCATTTGTTGTTTTGAGCAAGCAATTGCATTTTGCAAAAACGGCGGAAGAAATCAATATAAGTCCGTCTGCGCTAAGCCGGATTATTACGCGCCTGGAAGAAGAAACCGGCACAGATTTGATTGATCGTTCAAACCGGAAAGTTGAGCTTACTCCGAACGGAAAACTTTTTGCGGAGTTTGCGCATGAAACTCTTGAAAAACAGGCAGATTTGTTTGCAACTTTTAATGGTGATAAAAATAAGATAACAGGAACGCTTCACGTTTATGCTTCTGTAACGGCTTGCTACGTAATTTTACCGCTTTTCATAAAAAAACTTTCAGAAAATTATCCTGGAATTCAGCTTGTTCTGGAAACTGGAGATCCTGCCGGCGCAATTCCTGCGGTTAGGGAAGGGCGCGCGAATTTGGCGGTTGCGGCGATTCCAGAAGATGGACTTTCTTATATGGAAACGATTAGCGTTTGCCGTTCTCCGCTGATTTTTGCCGCGAGCAATTCAAGCAATTTTTATGCAGAAAATGGTTCGCCGCAAGATTTTATTTCTTCAGTTCCGCTTATTCTGCCAAAAACTGGGTTGGCACGCCGCCGCTTTGATGAATGGACAAAAAGCCGCAACGTAAAACCGGTTATTGCCGCGGAAACAGAAGGAAATGAGGCGATTCTGGCTCTTGCCCAGCTTGGGATTGGAATGGGACTTGTTCCAGAAATCGTTTTGCAGAATGGGCGTTACGCGGACAGTTTCACGAGCCATTCAGCCGGAAATATTCTTGGCTATTACGATATTGGATTTATCCGCCGTAGCGAAATCTATGGAACTCAAAGCAGTCGGCGGATTCAGCAGGCGGTTAGCGACATTTTACATTCAACCGACTGGCAAAAATTAAGGTAAGCAGGAAAAATGACTCAGGAACAATACGCAGCAATTAAGGAATTCAGAAAGAATTTCAAGGCGAAAATTGAAGAATGGAATGGGGCTGCCCCAAATCTTAAGGGGCTCCAGCAAGCTGCAGCAAAAGACTCAAAAACACCGGATTATCCATTTGAAACACCGATTGTTTATAACCGTGCGCTGGATGAAATTTCAGAAAATGACGAAATAAAACTGCTTGTGATTGGCGATAATCCCGGAAAAGACGAGCAGCTTCTGAAAAACAACAGATACCTTGTAGGGCAAGCCGGAAAATTGGGCGAAGGATTTTTCAGGAAAAACCCGGAGCTTGGAATTGATTTTAGAAAAAATGTGATTATTTTAAATAAGACGCCTGTTCATTCTGCAAAAACTGCCCAGCTAAAATATATCGCAAAAAATGGCGGTCAAAAAATTGCCAATTTAATAGAAGAAACTGAACTTTGGATGGCAAAAGAAACAGCCGAGCTTGCAGAAAAACTGAATTCTGAGATTTGGCTGGTTGGCTACAGCGAACTGAAGTCAAAGGGAATTTTTACAAAATACCGCGACCAGCTTAAGAACTATGCAGAATGGGAAAAAATCTTTGTGTTTCAACATTTTTCAATGAACAGATTTTCAATTGACTTAAAGGATTTTAGGCAAGCGCACAAAGAACTTTCTTTAAAAGAAGCACTTTTTCAGCTTGGTACTTTGCACAAAAACGAAATCTTTTGTTAGTTTGAATGTTGAGTTTGTATTACTGAATTCACAAATTGAACGAGCGGGAAGAAAAAGAAAGCGGTGACCGAGCCATTCGGAGCGATGGCAAGCGATTTTGAAGAAAATCGCGCAGTCCGATACCTTGGTACGTTCCGCATGGCGAATCAACGCGCTTTTTCTGGTAGATAGTTCAATTTTTTTGCTCAATTTATAAAAACTCAACACTTGAATTACCACATTTTATTCAAGAATTGTGATTTCTACGCGGCGGTTCATTGCTTTTCCTTCCGGGGTTGCATTGTCCGCAATCGGCTTGTGCGCGCCGCTTCCTTTTGTTATGAACCGCGAAGCCTGAATTCCTTTTTTAGAAAGAGCTTCTGCAACTGCATGCGCACGTTCTGCGGAAAGCTTCATTTCGCCTTTTTCGTAGCCTGTGTCCGCCGTGTGACCTTCAACTAGAAACTGGCTGTTTCCAGCTTCTTTTAAGACTGTTGCAATCTGATCAAGCCGCTTTTCTTCGCCGGGAAGAAGTTCCGCGCTGTCTGCCTTGAACTGAAGATTTTGAATCGTAAGCCGGATTCCTGCCGGTGTGTTTTCAACCTTGATGTTTGAGTTTTTTGCCGCTGAAGCCGTGTTTTTTTTCGTTTTTGGCTCAGTTTTTTCATTCTTTTTGTTTCCTGTGGTGCTTGCGGCCAATGGATGTGATTCGTTTACTGGTTTGGAAAGAGATTCTGTTTCATCTTTTGAAACAAGTGCGACTCGCTGTAAAGATTCTATAATTTTTGTTCGGTCAACTGCCGGCGGATATTCAGTGAACAATGAAATCGTTCCCTTAAAAGTTACTGAATTTCCGTCTTTATAAATAAAATTTTCGTTTACAGAATCGCGCACAACAATCGCATATCCGGTATTTTTGCTTACATACATTGTTGCGTTGTGGCTTCCATTTGCGCTTTTTAAATTCTGGTCGCCACCAAAATCAAAATAAGAGATTCCATAACGTGTTGCCCATTTTGCGCTGAAAACAAAAACTTCTTCGCCACGGACAGTTTCATCACCAATGTAAGTGTATAAAACCTCCATTGGAATTTTTGTGAAAATGCCTTTGTTCAATGGGTCAATAGAACGCATTGCTCTTGCCGTCCAGCTGTCGCCTTTTTTTATTTTTGCTTTTGGAAAAGCCGGAAAGCTTCTGAAACTTGGATAGCCGTGGTCTTCAAGCATTATAAGATTTCCGTCTGGAGAGATTTTAAAGGTTGAAGGAATGGAATCGTGGATTTCTTGCGCAACCGAAATATTCTGATGTTTTGTTCCTTCGTCAACATAAAAACTTCCGTCATATAAATTGCCGTCATTTACAATAAAAGAACGGACTTCGCGGCTTACAAGCCCGACATATTTGTTGTTGTCATATCTGCGTAAATCCGTGCGTTCAACAAGACTGTAATTCCTTCCGCCGCTATAAGTTACCTGCACAGGAAGCTCTTGCTGGCCGAACGCAACCGCAAATCCCCAAAAAAATAAAATCACCTGCAAAAAAAACTTTTTCATCCTACACCTTCGCAAAAATTAGCCATAATTTCGGGTTTGTTATACAATTTGGAAATCTGCTGAGAGCGATTTTTCACATTATTTATTACAAACACGAAATTATTCCTAATTATATCATTTTTTTTCATTTTTAGAATTTTTTGTTTTGCGCGAATATTTCCTAAAAAATGTCTTTTTACTTGCCGAAAATAAAAGTATGAAAATTTCTAACAAACCGAATTTTGTGGCTGGAGCAATTCTGCTTTTGATTGCCGCGTTTTTTTCAATTTCGTTGGCACTTCTTCCTCTTGATTTTGGAAATTTTGGTCCGGCGCAAGATAATCTTCTATATATAACAGCTTTTTCTTTGGGCGATATGCTTTTTTCCGTTTATGGATTTTCCAGCATTCTGATTCCAGTTTTTCTTCTGATTTCGGGGCTTTCGTGTTTTGCCTCAAAATGGACTTCCAAAAAATCAATGCGGCTTTTGACTGCGGTTGTTCCATTTTTTACTTCTGTTTTTATTGAAAAACTTTGCCGCTATTTTGCAAAAGATTTTACGGATGATTTTTCTACAATCAAGATTGTGCTGACAATAATTATTGGAATAATGCTAATCGTGATGGAAATAATTATTGCCGGGCTTGTTGCGGAACGAATAAACGATATGATTTTTCACCGCGAAAAATTTCTTGCTGAAAAAGAACAGAAAATTGCTGAGCAGATTTCTGAAAGTCAGGAGGAATTGCGCGCCGCAAAAGAATCAGAGAATCTTTCGGAGCCAGAAACTTCTTCAGAAAATGAAAATGCTGAAAAAAATGCGGAAGAAACTGTTCTTCAAAATGATTCAGAAATTCAACCTGTGCAAAATGAAGAAAAATCAGATTCCGCGCCGACAACTGTTGCGGAAAACGAACCGACTGTTCAACGGGAAGATCCGTTCGCGAATCTTTTTGACGAAGACGAGCCTCAAAACGCAAATTCAATGATTACGCAGGAAGAATTTGCCGCCCTGAACGGATTTAATGAAGAGCCTGAAAATTCTGATTTTACGGAACTTTCGGATGAGCAGAAAACTGAAAATCAGCCAGAAAATCCAGAAACCGAAAAGGATTTTGAAATTCAAGAAGAACCGGCTGACGATTTGGAATGGCCTGACACAGAAGAAATAAAAGCTCAGGCTGGGGCAGTGGAGATTCCTGTTGAAGTTCAGGATGATGACGAAAAATCCGCTGAAAAAGGCAAAGGTTTTGAGCCGGCAGAAGATGATTTTTATGCGCCGGATGAACTTGAAAATTCCTTGAGCGATTTTGAAAAATATAATGACGAAGTAGAGGATGAAGAATCTGCGGATGATTCTTACGAAGATGAGACGGAAAACGCAGATTCTCATGAAACGCTTTCCCCGGATTTTTTTGACATCGATATGAATTCCGAGGACGAGCCTGTTCCGCCTGAAGATTCCACGAAAAATGCGGAAAATGACGAAAATTCAACAATCTCATTTAATTCTGATGTTTTTGCCGACATGGAAAACGATGCACGCAAACAACTTGAAGAAAACGAAAATGATTCATTCTTTGATGAAAAAGAAGATTCCCATGAGCCGGCGGACGAGACTGAGTCTTCTGCGGAAAATTTTGAAAACCGCGAAGATTTTCCAGAATCTGAAAAAACAGACAACTCAACAGAAAATTATAGCTCAAATCTTGAATCAGATTCTTCCGGCTCTGCATTTGCTGAAAAAACTGAAGAGCCAACAGTTGAAGGTAAAGTCATTGAGACATCACCTGTTCCAGAGCGAAAAACTGTTGTTACGGAACCAGCTTCGGTCAGCCATGTTGCACGTCCAAAAAAGCCTTACATTGTTCCAACAGATTTGCTTGAACAGTATGAAGATGACCAGTATTGGCTTATTGACGCGGAAACAAAGGAAAGCGCCGTAAAATTAAAGAAAACGCTTTCTGATTTTGGAATCAGCGCAGAAGTGATTGGAATAAAAAAAGGTCCGGTTGTAACGATGTTTGAAATAGCTCCAGCTCCGGGCGTAAAGCTCAGCAAAATTGTTGCGCTTCAGGACAATATTGCGCTTAGCCTAGCCGCATCTAGTGTGCGAATTGTTGCCCCGATTCCAGGAAAAGCCGCAGTTGGAATTGAAGTTCCAAACAAAAAGCGTTCAATTGTAAGCTTCCGCGAGATGATTGAGCAGGATTTGCCAGAATTCCAGAAAATGGCGATTCCTGTAATTTTGGGGAAAGATATTCTTGGAAAATCCCAGATTATTGATATTGCAAAAACGCCTCATCTTTTGATTGCCGGTGCGACTGGTGCCGGAAAATCAGTTTGCGTAAACTCGATAATTCTTTCAATTTTGTACAAACGTTCGCCTCAGCAGGTAAAAATGATTCTTGTTGACCCGAAAGTTGTTGAACTGAAACTTTACAACGATATTCCTCATCTTTTAACGCCAGTTATTACCGAGCCAAAAAAAGCTTTGCAAGGATTGCAATGGTGTCTGTGCGAAATGGAACGCCGGTATGCGTTGCTTGACCAGATGGGCGTTCGTGATATTTCAAGCTACAACAAACGCGTTGAGGAACGTAAGATTGCCACGGAAAAATTGCCGTACATCGTCATTATAATTGATGAGTTTGCGGATTTGATGGCAACAAGCGGAAAGGAACTTGAGTCAAATGTTGCACGCCTTGCGGCTATGTCCCGCGCAGTAGGAATCCATCTTGTCTTGGCAACACAGCGACCTTCTGTGAACGTTATTACTGGTCTTATAAAAGCGAATATTCCAAGCCGAATTGCGTTCATGGTTGCAAGCCGAACCGATTCAAATATCATTATTGACGCAGTGGGTGCTGAAAAACTTTTGGGAAAAGGCGATATGCTTTACGCTTCTGCAGTAAGTCCGTACCCAATCCGAATCCAGGGAACTTTTGAAAGCGATTCCGATGTTGAGCACGTTGTTGATTACGTAAAAACTTTGGGCGAGCCAGACTATATTGATGATGAGATTTTTGTTGATGACGATGATGACGATGACGGTCAGCAGAATTTCTACGGCGATGATGCAGATCCATTGTACGAGCAGGCTCTGGACATTGTGATTCAGTCTGGAAAAGCCAGCGCAAGCTATATTCAACGCCGATTAAAAGTTGGCTACAACCGAGCCGCGCGCCTTGTTGAAGAAATGGAAGCCCGCGGAATCGTAGGACCTGCTAACGGCTCTAAGCCGCGCGAAATAATCCACGTGCCAAGCTAGGGATTTATACTATCGAATTTTTATGCTGAATCAATAAAACAATTCAATTGAAACAATGCAGATTGTGCTATAGACTTAAATTCTTACTAACAAATACTTTCGGGGGTCTTATGAAAAGGAAAGTTTTAAGCCTATTTATGGCAACTGCATTTATTCTTTTTGGAATAATGACTTTTGGCTGCGCAACAGACAGCGATTCTGATTCGGGGGGGGGCGGCTCTCTAACTTATTCAGCCGTTAGAAATGTAAAATCTGCGGCAACAAATGAAAAAATCATTCTGGCTTGGCAAAACCCGGAACAAAATTATTACGGCGTAAAAATTGCAATGTCGCCGGCAGCTGGTAATCTTGCAGAACCGCAAGCTTGCCCAAAAGAAACAAACACTTTTACTGTAACAGGTTTAAGTGCGGATACTGAATATACATTCACCTTTACAAGTCTTGATTCAGAACAACAGGAAACATCAGAAAAAACTGAAATTAAAATAAAAACTGCGGAAAAAGCATCAGAAGAACCAGGCGACACAACACCGCCGGAAGATGTCACAGATTTTGCTGTAGAACTTGAAGATTTGGTTGCAACATTAAAATGGAAAGTTTCAAAGTCAGAAGATTTATTTGGATATTTGATTTCTTATGAAGAAGAAAAACTGAAATCTGGCACAATTGACGCTTCCCGTTCTGTTTTGACAGAAGCAATGGCAAAAAATACAGTCTTTGTAAGCCCGGAAACTAAAAAATATTCAATCAGCGTAAAATCTGGACGTTTCTATATATTCACAATAAAAACTGTAGACACAAGCGGAAATGAAAGCGACGGTGTAAAATCAGAAAAAATAACGATTGCGGAAAACGTCGGGCCGATGTTGGACAGCCGCACAGAAAGCCTGAACTACATTTTTGGAACAGATTCAGTTGCAGAAATAACTCTTACAATCAGCCGCGAGCAATGGGATGAACTTTGTGCAAATTATGACAAAAATCCTAAAAACGAAGACTGCGTTCATGCCGACTTTGAGATGAAAAAAGGTAAAAATACTTGGCAAATCAGCGATATTGGAATGCGACTTCGAGGAAACACAAGCCGCCGCCGACCGCAGGTTGGCGAGCAATATTATCAGGCGCATTTTAAGCTCGACTTTGAAGAATGGCTCGACGATTCAGGCGAAGAACGAAAACTTGCCGGCTGCATGAAAGGCTTGAACCTTAAACGCTTTAAGGAAGACCCGACTTACGTGCACGAAGTTTTTGGCTACAACTATTTCCGTAAAAACGGAATATGGACAGCTCCACGCGCAGGCTATGCTCATCTTTTTATCAACATCAAGGAAAAAGATGGCACTACAAAAGAATTGAACTACGGTGTTTACGCAATGATTGAAGAAATCAACAAGCAGTTCTTAAAGGAACGCGCAGAATCTTTGCAGACAGCTGGAACTTTAGGCGGCGGAAAATTTTCCGACAACAAGGGCGACCTTTGGAAATGCTGCTGGCAGTCTAGCAATGGTCCTTCCATGTCAACAGATTATGATGTTTACCGTTCTTTTGGTGTGGAAGAAATTTTCCTTGATGAATCAAGAAGCCTTCGCTACGACTACGACCTGAAAACAAACAAGGATGAGCTAAGCGATGCCCGAAACAATTTTATCGATTTTATAGAAGAATTGAACAGTCTTAATTCAGAAGATGAAATAAAACAGTTTTACGAAAACAAGATGGACGTTGACTTGTTCCTGAAAACTTACGCCTGCAACGTGCTTTTAGGAATGGACGACGACTACTGGCGGAATCACAACAACTATTACTTCTATTTTGACACAAAAGGCAAGGCATATTTTATTCCTTACGATTACGACAACATCTTGGGAACAAACTGCTTTCCCGATACAGACACAGCCACAAAAAATCCTCTTGACTGGGGCGAAGGCATTTACGAAGCTCCGCTGATAGAAAAACTTCTTTCTGTTCCAGAAGTTAAGCAGAAGTACGTGGATTATCTTCTTGAGTTGAGCGAATCGGCTGTTTTTGTTGAAGGAAGCCAGACTGAAATCAAAAGGTTGCAAAGTTTGGTAAGAGATTTGACTTCAAGCGATGATATTGAATATGCAGACACATCAAAAACCATAAAAGATGATGTTGCCTCGTGGTGTTCAAACTACGGAAAATATCAGCTTTTGAGTGGAGATGAAACTGATAATTATTTTAAGGCGAAGGCAAAATCCGTTCAAGTTTACTGTAAACCGAAATATGTAGATATTGCGCTTGATTTGAATAATGGAGAGATACAAGATAAGAAGAAAAAGATCTGGAATTCCTCATATTTGATAAAAGATGCTTTAGTAGGAACTGCTGTAACTAACTACTATTATGATATTTGGCTAACTGGTTATGATTTTTTAGGTTGGTTCGATGCTAAAGAAAATGGAAATCCTGTTTCAGAAATTCCTGCTGAAAACACGACTTTGTATGCACATTGGGAAAAGCTTCCGCTATATCAAATTACGCGTAATTTGAATGAAGGCTCATGTAATGATGGTTCACCATATCCTCGCACAGAATCTTTTTATAAAGGTGATTGGATTCCTTGGTCTGATTCAATTTCAAATGGAGAAAAGTTCTTTTGCGGGTGGTATACAAAGCCAGATGGTGGAGAACTCGTTGAATATGCAACTGGTGATATGACTGTTTATGCGCATTACAAAGAACTTCCATATAAATATTGGTCTGAAACATCAGAAACTAAAGAGTCCATGGAATATTTGGAGTTTACATTTGTTCCAGATGATTTTAATTTGTCAGCAGATGAAATAAATTTTGTGGTTCCTGCCTGTGATCTTATTGGTTGGAACGGAAACTCTAAAAATGCCAGAATGACAAAAAATGAAGATGGAACATACAAGTTCACATTTTCAAGTTCTGAATATAATATTGCAGGAATGTGGTATGGCTATAAATTTGTTGTTAATGGTAGCAACTGGTTGGGTTATAAAAATTACAAATATGGTGAATATCTTCCAGAAGAATATAAACAGACAAATAATGAGGATGCTAACTTTTTGATTCCTGAACTAAAAAAATAAAATTCAAGTTTGGTTTACCCCCCCCCACCGCAAAAATCTTGCAGTGGGGGATTTTTTTTGCAAATACTGTTTTTCTATCTTCGCTAGTATTAATTTGCTTTATAAACTAATACTAGCAAGCTTTGTGTTCTAATACTTGTTTGTTAACTCTGCTAGTGTTATATTCATATTGGAAATGGGCAATACTATGATCCGTGGACTGGAAAGATAGGAAATATTTCTGATGAAGCATTGGCAACAAGTGGGTTAGGTGGTACTAGAAATTTTTCATATTCTGTAAATTAATACTAATATAAGGAATAATATTTAATCAGGAGATTCATAAAATGAAAAGAATATTACTTTTACTGTTTTTGTTTATACCAAATGTGATATTTTCTCAGGTTTTTCCAGCTAAGTTATTGAAACAGATTGAAAACACAGGTTTGTTTGATATTATATATGAAAATCAGAAGATTAATGATGATCAAAATTCTGGCAGATTTAAACTTGAAATCTTTTCTGAAACAAATGATATCTTTTCTAAAAAAACAATTAACTCTCTTAACGAGGAAATTTTTCCAGAACGTGAAAAAGTTACTTTTGACGACATAAAGTTAGAATTTGAAAAATGTACTGATATTTTTATGACTTATGGTCATTCTTATTCAAAATTTGATTGGATAAAAGGAAAAAAATTTGATTTTTCTGTAATGTATTCGCAAACTTTGTGGATGCGAATACAAGGTTTTGGTGTATATGTTTTCCGTGTTTTTGCAAAGGATTCTGTTTATACGCTCAGATTGTCTTATCCAATGGAGCTTGAGGATAGAAATGCAGATTTTGATTCTTTAAGCGATTACTTTTATTTTAAGGAAGGAACTAAAATGAATCTGCAAAAGGGGATTGAGGGAACTCAAGGATATTACAGTATAGACAGGAATGCCGCTGAATATTTTTACAATAAACTTGCCGCAGAGAATAAAACTCTTCCGGAATCCGCATTAAAGTTTCAGGATGCGAAAAAAACGTTAGAAAAAATATTAGCAAGGTTTTAAATTAAAAAGAAACATAATAAATGTTATAAAAGTAGGCTAGTTTGTTGAAAATTAAAAATATGCCTACTTTTTTTATTTAAAAATGACATAAATGAAAATGGAAAGCACGCTGAAGATGATCCTAAGATACACCCGATTTATGACTTTGAATTTTCAGGTGGACTTGTTTGTGTGCCACAGAGTTCAAATTCCTTTGCAATTTATGATAAAACCGGAAAAAAAATAAAAACAATCAACAGAATGAAACTAGAACATAATAAATTTACAAATAACTATATACTTGTTTCAGTTTGTTATGAAACTCCAAAAAAATTTGCTTTTTTGAATTCAAAAGGTGAAAATTCTTTCGGAGAGTTTTTTAAAGAAGCAACTTCTTTTGTAAATGGTTATGCAATGATTGTAAAGGATGAAAAAGATGCTTTGATAAACGTAACTGGAAAGACGTTTTTTTTGTGCTGAGTTTTTTAATGATTAAGTTGTTGGAATATTATATTTAAGGAGATTGAAATTTTTCATATTCTGTAAATTAACACGAATACAAGTGGATGGTTACTATACAAATTCCGAATCAGATAATCCAAATTATCTATTGTCAAGGTAAGATATGAAAGCATTATTTCTTTTTGTATTTATGTTTTTAGTGGGATTTAATATCTTTGCAGAAGGAAAATTTCCTAATAAACATCAGTTTGAGGTGAAAAATCCAGATGGCAGAATATTTGAACTTGATTCGGATGTTCAGAATATATTTGATGTTCTAGGAGAACCTTTAAAAAAAGAGAATTTATGGGCGATGTATCCGAACGCAAGTTGTGCTTTGTATTGGATTGAATATGATGGAATTGCATTCATGTATTATGATATAAATAATAAACTTGTTCGTATCGTTATAAATGATGAAAAATATAGAATAGTTGATAACGATATAACAGTTGGAGCAACTTATGAAAAGATAATTGAGTCTTATGGAAATCCTGAACGCTCTGCTGAATATTTTAATGAGCAAAATTCTAGAAAAGAATTGCAGCTTGTTTATTCCACAGAAAATACTGATCTTTCATATGTTGAACAGACTGCTGAGCACTACTATTGGATTGTTTTTAATATTGACGTTGAGACACAGAAATGTAATTCGATATATGTAAACTGGAATGTTGATAATTAATCAGGAAATTTATAAAATATGTATTTATATAACACTTTTATCTATAAAAAAGTGTGTTAAAACTTGCATTTTTTGTAGATAAAAGTGTAAAATTATTGCATGAAACGTAATAATTTTTATCAGTTGCTTCAATGGAAAAATTTAAGAAATAGAAAACCTCTTGTTGTTTTTGGGGCAAGACAGATAGGAAAAACTTATTCTGTTCTGGAATTTGGTAATAAAGAGTACGAAAATGTTGTTTATTGCAATTTTGAATTTGATGCGGAATTAAAATCAATTTTTCAGAAAGACTTGAATCCGCAAAGAATCATAAAATCTTTGGAAATTATAAAGAACTGTACGATTTTAAAAGAAAAAACTCTTGTATTTTTTGATGAAATTCAGGCATGTGAAGAAGCTTTGACTTCGTTAAAATATTTTTGCGAGCAGGAAAATGAATATCACATAATTTCTGCCGGAAGCCTTTTGGGACTAGCTATAAACCATGGAAAATATTCATTTCCTGTTGGAAAGGTTGATATGCTGAATATGTTTCCAATGACTTTTGATGAATTTTTAATTGCAACAAAAAATGATGCTTTGTTGGAAGAAATTGTTGAGCATGCAAAGACATTTGAGCCAATGGAACAGGTTATTCATGAAAAAGCATTGGAGCTATATAGAACATTTTTGGTGGTTGGAGGTTATCCGGAAAGTGTAAAAACTTTTATCGAAACTGGAGATTTGAATCTTGTTCGTTCTGTACAAAATAATATTTCAAATGCGTATATTTCTGATATGTCAAAATATGCAAGTCCTGCAGAAACCGTGAAAAGTATAGCAATTTTTGACAGTGTTCATACTCAGCTTGCAAAGGAAAATTCAAAATTTCAATATTCTTCTATAAAAGTTGGAGCTCGTTCAAAAGATTATGAGGTTTCCTTGTTATGGCTTGAAAGTGCAAGAATCGTTTTAAAATGTCGTCTTGCAACAGAAGGAAAATATCCTGTGAATCTTTATGAAGTATTGGATAATTTTAAGCTTTATTATTCAGATGTGGGTTTGCTTTCTATGAAAATGGGCATAAATTCAACGGCTTTGATTCAAAATTTAAATGTTTCAGATAAAGCGAATGGAATTCTTGCGGAAAATTATGTTGCGCAAGAATTAAATGCTGCTGGAAAAAAACTTAATTATTGGAGTTCTGGAAATTCCGCTGAGGTGGATTTTGTTTTTCAGGCAGATTCGGTTCAAAGTGTAATTCCATTGGAAGTAAAATCTGCTGATAATGTCCGCGCAAAAAGTCTTAAAAAATTCATTCAGCTTTATTCACCGTCTTTTTCAATAAGAGTATCTGCAAGGAATTTTGGTTTTGAAAATGATATAAAATCAATTCCGCTGTATGCGTTGTTTACTATAAGAAATGATAACTAATAAAACTCTTATGTAAGAAAAAAATCAGATTCCCTACCTTTCATACGTCTTCAGAATCGATTCGGCGGTCTGAAGGCGGCTTTGGCGCAGGTTCATGGCTTGTTTTTCTATGTATTTGTGGGCTTGCGGTTCGGTCATCTGCAGGTATTGGATTAAAATACACTTTGCACGGTCAATCAGGCGGATTTCGTCAATTTTTTTCTGAAGTTTTACATTCTCGTTTTCAAGGACTTGAACGCGTTTTCTGCTGGCAATCAAAAGTTTTACAGCCTGATAAAAGAATTCCGGGCTTACTGGCTTTGGAAGGACAAAAACACCGGCATCCTCAATGTCGGGGCTTATGTCATAAACTTTGTCATTGTTTACGATTAAGATAATTCCGGCATCCGTCTGCTCTGCAGCATACAACGAAAAATCATCGCCAAATTCATCTGGAAGGGGCGAGTCCACAATAATCAGGTCAAACTGGTCAGAAATCAAGTCGCGGCGGGCTTCTGCACAGTTTTGGGCCGTAACAATCCGGCTGAACGGCTGCGAATTCAGCAAATCAGAGATAATTCCAAGAGTTGTGTTTGTGTTAGAAACTATTAAAACCGAATCCATCTACTTTCGTTTTATCCAGCAATAAGATTATTCTTTTTCGGCATCAACAAATGCGTTTAAAGTAACTTGCGGCAGAATCTTCTTTACAAATTCACTGTTACATGCAATCTGGACTGCTTCTGAAAGTGATTTTGGCAAAGTCTGCACGTTTTTCAGCTCATCCTGCGAAGCGTGGAAAGCATCCAGCGTCAGTTCCGGTGGAAGTTTTGTCTTTTTTTCGATTCCTTCAAAACCTGCGGCAAGAATCAGCGCGAGCGCGGCGTACTGGTTGCAGCTTGGGTCAGGGGAACGGATTTCCATGCGGCTTCTTGTTTTGTCAGAAGTTTCTGGAATGCGGATTAACTGGCTTCTGTTTGCGCGGCTCCAGCCAATGTAAAGCGGTGCCTCAAAATGACCAAGTCTTTTGTATGAATTTTCGTTCGGGTTCAAAAATGCGGTTATTTCGCGGATTCGTTCAAGGATTCCTGCGATAAAATATTGCGCTTCTTCATTAAAATCTGAAAAAAGATTTTTGCGTTCCTTTTCGATTGAAATATTGATGTGAAGTCCGTTTCCCGGTTTTCCGTCAATTGGTTTTCCTGCAAAATTTGCGTCCAGTCCGTTTCTTGCGGCAACTGTGCGCACAACAGTCTTGAATGTTGAAAGATTATCAGCGGCTTTTAGCGGAGATGCGTAGACAAAATCAACTTCGTGCTGACCAGGACCCGTTTCGTGGTGGCTTACTTCCGGCTTGATTCCCATCTGTTCGAGCGTAAGGCAAATGTCGCGGCGGATATTTTCCCCTTTATCCAACGGCGCAAGGTCGCAGTAACCTGCGTTGTCATGCGGAATATTTGTTACATTGCCTTTTTCGTCCAACTGAAAAAGATAGAATTCACATTCTGTTCCAACATTTATGCTGTAACCTTTTTTTGCTGCTTTTTCAACAACTTCTTCAAGCAGGCTGCGGATGTCTCCTTCAAACGGAGTTCCATCCGGGTACCGTATGTTGCAGTAAAAACGCACAACTCTTCCGTGCTGAGGTCGCCAAGGTAAAACTGAAAGCGTAGAAGCGTCCGGCACAAGATACAAGTCGCTCTTGTTTACGCTTAAAAATCCCTTTACTGCGCTTGCGTCAAAGGAAATTCCAGATTTAAAAGCCCGCTCAAGTTCGCTTGGCTGAATGGAAATACTTTTTATCGTTCCAAAAATGTCCGTAAAGAATAGCTTGATGAATTTCACATCGTTTTCGGCAATGTATGTCAGAACTTCATTTTCTGTGTATTCCATGAAAAAACCTCCAGAAGGTAAGAAAATTATACTTTATCTTTAAAAAAAAAACACTATCGACTAAAATAAATATATGAAGATTAAATTGAGTTTTAAAAAAATTATTTTCCTTATTGTTGCGCTGATTATTTTTCTGATTGCACTTTCTCTTGTTGTCATCGGGATTTCCAGCCACAGACCAACGGCTGCATTTTATGGAATAAGCGCATCAAATCAGGAGCAGATTGCAAAAGTTCTTCAGTCAACTACCGCAAAAAAGAAAGGAAGATTTTTACCGTTCAATATTGTTACTTTGGACAATTCTGTTTCTTTGGAAAACGCGCTGAAAAAACAAAAGGCTGACATAGTTTTTGTGTACCGTGGAAAAAATTCTGATTATGCGGCGTCCAGGGCGGCAAAAAAACATACGACTTTTGATATTGAACTTTTAAAGGGTATGACAACTTCCGTGCGAAAAACAGCGTTTATTCAGGATGGAAAAGTTGCTGCGGTTCCTCTTTTGATTGATAACTATGAACTTGATGTTCATACTGAAAAATTCCGGGCAAGCAATATAAAAACGCTCGGCACGCTTGAAGATTTGGAAAAACTTGCGTGGATTACAAAATCTTCTACGCCGTCGCCGATTATTTTTCCGGGTGGCGACAACGATTTTCTTATAAATATTTTCGGTGCGCTGGTTGAGGCGGTTTCCGGCAAATCGGCGTGCATTGAAGGCAAAGAAAAACTTGAAAAGCTGATTGATTCAGGAAAGGCGAACTACAATTCTTATGTTGAGGTTTTAAAGGAACTTTTTGCGGACGGAAATGCGTACAGTGAGGCTTATAAACTTTTAAGAAGCTGGTCTCAGAAGGAAATTCTTCCAAAAAATATTTATCAGATTAATGTGCGCGACATGAAGATTTTTATGCAGACAGAAATCGTAACAGCCGCGTTCCAGAATCTTTCTGAGCACAGGACTTTTGAACGTCCGGTTATTGCAAAATATACTTCCGTTTATATTCCGGCGGCAACAGAAACTTCGGAGCGAAATTTTACTTCTCCTGTTGTGCTTGGAATTTCTCTTACAAAAGACAAGATTGCGCGTTCTGCGGTTGAAAAACTTGCGGATGAATTTCAGAGTCAGCTTAGCTTTGCGACAGGTCTTGCTCCAGTTCAGGCAAGTTGTTCAGTCCCTGATGTCCAGGCGGATGATGTTCGCTATTGGGTTGCCGCTTCGGATGAGCCACTTCCGGCATTGGCCGACTGGATTTTTACAACGAAAGGTCAGAAAAACGCTTTTGCGGATGCCCTAAGAAATCTTTTGCGTTCTTAGAATCCGGATTAATAAGATAATTCCGCGGAAGCATAGCTCAATCGCCATTGCAATCCAGATTCCGACCAGACCAAAAGGTTTTACAAGCCAGAACGAAAGACCAAGGCGCACAATCCATAGGCTGATTAAGTTTAAAATGCTTGGAACAAGTGTGTCGCCTTTGCCGCGCAGGACGCCTGTTGAAACGATTGCCGCCGCAAACATCGGTTCTGCAAAAAGCTCAATTCTTAGAATTTTTGTGGCAAGATTTTCAATCTCTTTGTCTGGCGTTAAAAACTGAAAAACAAACGGGCACAGAAAATACATTGCTGCACCGATTAGGCTCATAATCAGAATTCCGGCTACAATTGTAATTGTTGAAAATGATTTTGAAAGGTCGTTGCGTTTCGCACCGTAGCTTTGCCCAACCAGCGTGCTTGCCGCTTCTTGAACGCCATAGCCGGGCATATAGCACAATGATTCTGCTGTTGTCGCAAAGGAATTTGCCGCAATAGCAACCGCGCCCAATGGAGCGATTATTCTTGCGACAATTACCAGCGCGCCGGAAAATGCTGAACTTTCAAGTCCGACTGGAACTGCAAGTTTTATCGCCTTTGAGACGCAATATTTGCTCATGGAAAAATTCTTAA
Organism: Treponema sp. UBA7590; assembly: GCA_002478955.1. Taxonomy (GTDB): domain Bacteria; phylum Spirochaetota; class Spirochaetia; order Treponematales; family Treponemataceae; genus Treponema_D. Next base: position 66,880 of record DLKK01000096.1, on the reverse strand, counting down.
AATTCTTCAGATTCAGGTAATCCGAAAAACGCAGGGTATAAATCGACATGATAAACGCGGTGACAAACGCTGCCGCCGCAGAGCCTAAAGCTGCGCCTTTTACACCAAGGTTAAGCGCAAAAATAAAAAGCCAGTTGAACAAAATATCCAGCAGGCACATGGCTGCATTCATTGCGGCCGGGAATTTCATGTTTCCTGTGGACTGTAACATTCCGCTCATCAGATAGACAACTTCAAAAAACGGTGTTGAAAGTCCAAAAATCAGAAAATACATTGTTGAGTCATGGAAAAGATTTTGTGGCGCTCCAAGCCATTTTGGAAGCTCAAGACAAATTGAAGAAGAAATTCCTGCCAGAACCAGCGAATAAATAAGGCATACGATTATTGACTGGAAAAAGACATTTTTTGCCTTTTCTTTTTCTCCGGCGCCAACAAGATGTGCAACCTGAACGTAAAAACCGACGCACATTGCGTGCGCCAGACTTCCAATTACCCAAGTTGAGGATGCTACAAGTCCTATAGAAGCGGACGCCTCTGCACCCATTGAACCGACCATTGCCGCATCAATGTACTGCATAAGAATTGAAGAAATCTGCGCAAGAATTCCGGGTACGCTAAGCTGCCACACAAATTTTATCTGCTGTTTAAACGAAAGCGACGAGGAATTCTTTAGTAGTTGCGAAAGATCAAAACTTTGCATTTGAAGTGGCTTTGGTAAATCTTTAAAGCTGTTTGATTACATTAACCATTTCGATTGCGCCAAGAGCGCAGTCGTAACCTTTGTTTCCAGCTTTTGAACCGGCGCGTTCAATTGCCTGCTCAATATTTTCTGTTGTGATTACGCCAAACATTACAGGAACTCCATTTTTAAGGCTTGCCTGTGCGATTCCTTTGGAGACTTCAGCGCAAACGTAGTCGTAATGGCTTGTTGAACCGCGGATTACTGCGCCAACTGCGATAACTGCATCATATTTTCCGCTTGACGCCATCTTATCTGCAATCACAGGAATCTCAAATGCGCCTGGAACCCAGACAGCTGTAATGTTTTTGTCCTCGACTCCGTGGCGGACAAGACCATCTACCGCGCCTGCGAGCAACTTGTTTACAATAATTTCATTGAAGCGTGATGCTACAATTCCAACTTTCATTCCTTCTGGGGCAACCAGTTTACCTTCTACAAGTTTAATTTCATTCATATTAATATCCTCTTTGTGGTTTTGCACCATATTGCATATTTTTTAGCAGAAGACAAAGCCTCTGCCGTGAAGTGTTTTTTTTCTACAGACGCTCCTTGAAAATATGACCCATTTTATCGCGTTTTGTTTTCAGGTAAAAGCGGTCGTATTCTTGTGGGGCAATTTCGATTGGTTCACGTTTTGCGACTTTCAGTCCAAATCCATCTAGTCCGTAGATTTTGTCAGGATTGTTTGTAAGAAGTCTTAATGATTTGCAACCTAAATCCCTAAGAATCTGCGCACCAATCCAATATTCCCGCAAATCCGGCTTGAAACCGAGCTTTACGTTCGCTTCAACAGTATCAAATCCTTCTTCCTGAAGTTTGTAGGCCTTAAGCTTATTTATAAGTCCGATTCCTCGTCCTTCCTGGCGCATGTACAATACGATTCCTCGTCCTTCTTCCGCAATTTTGCTCATTGCCGCATGCAGTTGCGGACCGCAGTCGCAGCGTTGCGAGCCAAAAACATCTCCTGTAAGACATTCTGAATGAACCCGGCACAGAACGTTTTCACCGTCTCCAATATCGCCGCGAACCAATGCAACATGATGTTCTCCGGTAATATCATTCACGTAGCCATAAATGTCAAAATCGCCCCATTCTGTCGGGAGTTTTGCTTTTGCCTCTTGTACAACGTGCTTTTCGTGAAGCCTTAAGTAATCCTGCAGTTCTTTTATCGTTATGAATTTCAGGTTGAATTTTTTTGCAAGTTCCCAAAGTTTCGGTGTCCGCATCATTGTTCCGTCGTCATCCATAATCTCGCAGCATAAACCGCATTCTGGAAGCCCTGCAAGACGGCACAAGTCAACAGTTGCTTCTGTGTGTCCATTTCGCACGAGAACACCACCTTTTCTTGCAATCAGCGGAAACATGTGTCCCGGCCGGCGAAAATCTTCTGGCTTTGAATCAGGATTTACGCAAGCCAGCGCGGTAATCGAACGTTCCGCCGCGGAAATTCCTGTTGTTGTGGATTTGTGGTCAATTGAAACTGTGAATGCTGTCTCGTGGTTGTCTGTGTTTTCCGCAACCATCGGAAAAAGGTTCAGCCGCTTTGCAATATCATTGCTCATCGGAGTGCAAATCAGACCCTTTGCGTGCGTTGCCATCATGTTTACATTGGCCTGAGTCGCAAAAGTTCCGGCACAAATCATATCGCCTTCGTTTTCGCGGTCAGGATCATCCGTAACCAGAATAATTTTTCCATTGCGAAGTTCTTCCAACGCTTCTTCTATTGTATTGTACTTATATTCCATAAAAACCTCTGTCTAAAAAAATGTCTAGTCTGTCACAATATCTTTTGAAGAACCCGGTTTTCGCCGTTCTGCTGCAAGGAATTTGGATTCTTTTCCGGTGATGTGCTCAATTTCCATGACAAGCATCCTGAGCGCGGCAAGTTCAAGGTCGATTTCTTTATTTTTTTCTTCATCGTGGTTCGGTCGGTATTTTTCCGCAAGTTCGCTAACGAGCCGTCGCATTTCTTTTGGTTCGTCAACGATATGTATTTTTCCAAAAGCAATTACGCTCTTAAAAAATGTTGAATATTTTTCTGGAACAACTTTGTCCTGCGCAATTATTGTAAAACTGCATTTTTCGCAACTTTTAATTGCGTCAATTTTGTGTCCTTCGCGTCCGCAATGAAAAACGATTTTTCCGTCAAGATAAACAAAGCTCAGCGGAACTCCATAAGGGTAACCGTCATCGCCAATCAGGTTCAGAACCCCGCTTGTCGCAGAATTTAAAATCTGTTCGACTTCTTCCTGCGGAATATATTGGTTGCATCTTCGCATTTTTCTAAAATCAGTCATTTTTGCCTCCAGATTTTCTTTTTAAGGGGCGGACAACAACGTTCGCATCTCCGTCGCTCACTAATCTGCAAAAGCCCAAGGTCTTTTGCAGACGCCATATTCTCAATCAGAAGGGCGGACAACCGCCCTACGGCCGCACTCCGTTGCGTCCTACCTTGCCGAGCGGGCTTCAAACGCCAGCCCGCAACGCCCCGGCTTATCCGTTCAGCCAGTCTAAAAGTTTTTTGTCTTTTTCAGACTGCTCAGAGTTTACATGGTTCATCAGTTTTTGTACGTATTTTCCAATCACATCGTTTTCAAGATTTACAATATCTCCGGCTTTTTTTGAAAGCAGTGTTGTCTCTTTTCCTGTGTGGGGAATCACGCTTACCGCAAATTCTTTTTCATTAACTTTTGCAACTGTCAGGCTGATTCCATCAATGGCGACAGAGCCTTTTTCAATAATCAGATTTAAAATCGTGCGCTGCGCAGAAATATAAACCCAAACAGCGTTTCCGTCATTCCGCACCTTTAAGATTTTTCCAGTTCCGTCAATGTGCCCGGAAACAAAATGTCCGCCAAAACGTCCGTCCGCAGCCATTGCCCTCTCAAGGTTTACTTGGCTTCCTTTTTTTAGTGAACCAAGATTTGAGCGGCTTATAGTTTCGTTCATCACATCTGCTGTAAAATTTAAAGATTCTATGTTTGTGACCGTCAGGCAAACACCATTTACTGCGATGCTGTCGCCAATTTTTGTGCCATCAAGCACTTTTTGTGCCGCAATGCAGATTTTTCCATTTCCTGCAGAAAGAATTGTTCCAGTTTCTTCAATAATTCCAGTGAACATAAAAAAAACCCTTTTCAGGGCTTGTTCAAAATAAATCCAGCAATAATAGAATTGCACTTAATTTACTTCTTTCATCCAGACTTTACTGTCGGTTACGGAATCACACCATATCTTGCAAAAATATTGCTCGCTGACTTACGAAAAACGCACACAGCCGGTGAGGAATTTCACCTCGCCCTGAAGTTGAATATATGTTAGCTAAATCCGCAAAGTTATTCAAGAAAAAAAAATGCTCCAGCAAGTGGAGCATTTTATAAACCTAAAAAACTTAGTTTTTAGCGCGTTCTACGAAAGAACCGTCGCGTGTGTCGATTACGATTTTTTCGCCGTCATTGATGAACAATGGAACGCGAACTTCGATTCCTGTATCAAGAGTTGCAGGTTTCAAAGATTTTCCAGAAGTATCGCCTTTTACGCCAGGTTCTGTGTAAGTGATTGTGCGTGTAACCTGAACAGGCATTTCAATACCAACTGGTTTTCCTTCGTAGAATGTAAGTTTTACTTCAAGATCATCTTCTGGAGTGATGTATCCAGCGTAGTCTCCAAGATTTTCTTTTGGAAGTTCAAACTGCTCATAAGTTTCCTGATCCATGAAAACGTAAGTATCGCCATCAATATAAGAAAGTTTTGTTGTGTGAGCGTCAAGATCAACTTCATCAAATTTTTCGCCGGCATCAATTCCAAGATCCATTGTTGATTTTGTAACAAGGTTCTGAACGCGAAGATTTGTAACCATTCCGGCACGACCAGAACGCTGGCCAAGCATTTTCTGAACGATAAGTGGATTGCCCTCATACATAAAAGCTGTTCCAACTTTTAACTGTGATGTCATTAACATAAAATATAACCTCAAAAATAAAGTTTTTTACTAAATAATTTTAACTAGTATATCGCTTTTTTTTTAGATTGTATACTGTTCAAAGTTTGATTTTCTTGCCTTGGGGTTTTCTGTAAAAGATTCAGTTATTTATTTTTATTGTTATCTGTCGTAGGCTTCATTACAACGAAGAGCATTTTTCTCCCATTCTTTTAACACTTTAGGATTACGAATTATATCTGTTATCAAAATTCCTTTACTGTTGGGCATTTCATTTCTGATTTTTCTATAGGTTGACCGTGCTGCAGAATCCCTTTTCGTAAACTGAGGATTATATACACTACATTCTGCATTAAAGACTTCCTTAAATTCTAGTTTTTCAAATGCCTTTTCACTTTTTAGTACTATCTGGTTTCCCAATTTTCCAAGCATCATTGCCTTTGTAAGAACCTGAACTGTAATAGCACCGTTCATAAAATCTCTTACGAAAGAAAAATAGCTGTCATCGGCACGCCAGCCTACAATTACGTCATAAGGCTTTAAATCCAGTACATAATTTTTCTTTACAAAATCAAGGGCTTCTTCGTTCTGAACGTCATCAACCTTGCGGTTTTCAATCAGGATATTAAGCCAGTTCATTACAGAATATTTTTGATTATTAAGATACAGAAATTTTAAATCAGAAGTATCAAGCGAATAAGAATTTATATATCCAAAACCTTCTGTCTTTTTCTGGCACGCCCATTCACCTGCAAGATTTTTATCCTGTGTACAGTAAAATCCCTGACCATAATCATTGTCAATTTTTCCGCCTGCTAAGAAAGGGTTTTTTATAATTTGAGTTGATCCATGATATAAAAGTAAATTATTTGCCATTTGTGTTTACTCCTAAAATTATCTCGTCCATATACTCGACCATCCGCATTTTATTTTCTTCATGAAAAGTTGGATATGCAGTTTCAAAACGCTTAAGGCTGAACTTTTCAAAAATCGTCTTGTAGAAAATATTTCTATACCATTGATAAAAGGCTGCAATCCAGCCAATCCAATATTCTTTACCTGGATTATAAGGCGGGCTTGGAATATTTCTTTGAATTCCGCAGATTTCTAAAGCAAGTTCACAACCGCTTATTCCACTGACATAATGAGGATTTCCAATTTCAAGCAAATGCAGATATTCAAAGTTCAGGAATTTTTCAACATAATCAAACAAGGATATTTTTAATGCTCTTGTAGCATAATCAAAAGAATGGGCAACCGTAATCTGAGCATCATTTATGTAAAGTTCACTGTAGGCACGTGTAGACATCTTGTGCTCACTGTTGTAATCGTCAGTTCGCTGTGCTTTCACTTCGTTTTTGATGTCTTCTTCTATTTTTTCCTGTAAGATTTTTGTTTTCATAAAATTAGTTCCTTAGTAAAGGTTTTCTCTTTGCCATAGCAAAAGATGGTTTTCTATAAGTTGTTTATTAATTTTTTTTGCAAGAATATCCCGACTATCAAAAAAATGTTCAAAAATCGGAAGGTCTTTGGAACTTACTGCATATTTTATCGTATTTCGCCCAAAACCTTTTGTTCCTTTTGTGGTACGATGTTGCTCAAGACTATATATATTTTGATTTTCTTTCTTGTTATAGTCAATATTTGGATTTTTTCCCATAATTGCGTTTGTTATGTCATAAAAACTGTCATTCCAGTCTTTATCCTGGAGGTTTTCATTTTTATGATAATATTTAAATATCTGCAAAGCTGCGTTATATAAATCTTTTGCCTCTTTTGAAAAATCAAACTGACTTAAAAATTCCCTAAAATCAAAAGGCTTTTGTTCTTCTAATTGAGTAAAAAGGTCTTGCTCTGAACTGTCTGGAAAAAGTACGTTTAAATCATTCTTTTCACAACCGAGTTCTTCTGCAGTAAATGGCATGATATAATTTTTTATTCCGGGGTTTTTATTTGAAAAAGCGTTTTTAACATAAAATAGTGAAAACATAATTGAATCAGAAAACAATTCTTTGGAAATTTCATCTATTCTGCCTTTGTGTACATAAATATTTCTTTCAAAATATTTACCATGTGCATTAAAATTTAAGCCTTTCATCAACAAACACCAGATTAGATTATTTGTTGTAATTGCATTGGAACCATTTTTGCATTCTTTATTTATAAGATTTATAACATTGCTTAAATAGCACCATTCTCCTAATATCATCCCTTTATTTTCTTTTTTTATTTTATTTTCTATTTCTGAAATTAGATTAGGACTTTCATAATCATAAACGTAATTACCCTTAAAAATAAAAGAGCCTTTTTCCAATTCATACCGTTTTGTCTTTATTTCTTTCTTAGAAATAGTTTCGCCGGAATCTTTGTCAAATATTACTTGTGAAATAGGCCAGTCTGAAAGATAAAATGTTTCTTTGGCACTTGAGAAAATATGTGAAACAATCTTATATCCGCTGCTAATGTAGTTTTCGATTTCGCTTCGCAAAAAACTTTCGGTCATGTAATAAAACACAATAACTTGCGGCTTTAATTCAACAACTTTGTTAAAAAACTCAATGGCAAGATTATTCTTAAACTCCTTTTTTCTTTGGTACGGCGGATTCATTACAATCATCAGTCTTTTGCCTTCACGCTGGGCAATTTCTGTTATGTCAAGGTTTGTTCCTTTATATTTGAACTTCGGCTGGTCTTTGTTTTTTAAATAATCAAACTGCATGGAGTTTTCAAAGCCTTTGATTTTGCAGATGTCAACGTCCATCTGTTCAAGGGTGGAAAGATAACAATACTGCTTAAAATCTTTTCCGAATTGATTTTCAAGGTTTCCGACACCTGCACAAGGGTCAAAGACTATAAAATCGTTCATGTTGTAGTGTTTGTTTAAAATTTCAACCTGTTTTTGAACAAAACAAGTGGGCGTATATTCTCCGCCAGTATCTTTTCTGTATTTATCTGAATAAAGCGTACTTGACCTTTCAAGAATTTTTAAGAATTCGTGTTTTTCCGGCGGTCTTTTATATTTTTTCCAGAAGAAGTTATATTTTTCTGCATCGGTGATTGTGTAATATAAAGAAGAACTTTCGCCAGTGTATTTAATTCCGTCAATCTGCTCATCAATAAACATCAGTTTATAATGACTTAAATTTGTTCCTTCGCGGATTAAATCTTGTTCCTGGTTTTCAAAAAGTTCCGCGTTGTTCATATCATCAGAAATAAAAGATTTTTTGTATTTTGTGCCGTTTAAGATGTCTACAAGAAAAAGATTTATTAAATCCTGTTCATCTAAAATCTTTTCTCTGAATAAAACTTCATTTTTCCACTGGTTGTAAACGACATTAAAATTCTTTTCAGTAATGCTGATTACAGTTTCTCCATCTGTTTTTAGAAGTCTGTAAAATTCTTTTATTTCATCATTTTTATATATTGTGATTTTTCCGTAAATGCGGTCATTTATTCTGTCAATTGCATCTTTTGTTGGCATGCTTGGCTTTTCAGAATTCCAATTTATGTCATTATTGTACATTACAGAGTTTTCAGAACAATCAATCAGTTCAAGAACATCGTTTTTTTCTGCGTCCTGATAAACAAGGGCAACCCGGCTTAAAATTTTTGTCTGCTTTTTGTTTGTGAGAATTACCTGAGCCCGTGCTTGACGTAATGATGTTTCATTTGAAATTATAAATTTTGTTTCAATATACAAAAGATAATTCTGTTTCTTGTCTTTTAAAAGAACATCAACCTGATTTAAAACATCTAAATCCCATGTGCCTTTGTCAAAATATTTTTCGCAAAATTTTTTTTTATAGTTTACTTCTTCACTTTTCATGATTTATCCTATTGTGTCTTATTTTTGTCTGTAACATAATGTCTTACAACATCAAATCAATCTCTTTTTTCAGAATCATTTAAAAAAACATTATTTATATATTTAATAAATTCCAGCAAATGTTCAGTAAGGTTTCCATTTTTTAAAAGGGAGTCTGAAAAATCCTTGAAGCCGCCGCAAAGTTTCTTGTAGTTTTGCAAAAAATTATTCAACGCGTTTTCTAATTTTTGAGTTTCAGCATTTGTTGTGTTATAAACTTGCCAGCATTTTTTTACGATTCCAAAATCTTCCGGGGCAAAATGAACGCTCATTCTATCCAAAAGCGCATTTACTTTTACAAGTTGATATTCCTCGGTCTGCGGATATGCGTGCCAAACAAAAGGAACTCCGCAAAGGCAGGCGCGGCTTAGGCTGTCTTCCCCACGGATAAAAAGTAGCGGAGTTTTTGCAAGAAGCGCATCCCATTCAGTTTGAGGAAGAAACGGCAGTTCCTCCAGCGCAAACAAGTCTTTTTCCTCGGATTTTTTTGTTTTATAAGCCGCAAAAAAAGAATCAAATCCTGCTCCTTTTGCCAAAAGCAAATTTATTCTTTTCTCATTTTTATTGTTGAAATTCTGTAATGCGCGGATTATCGGTGAATAATTTCGGGGATAACCAAAAAACAGGATGTTGAAAGAATTTTCGTTTTCATTTATTCGGTTTTCCAATGCAGAAATAAAAGGCTTGTCTAAAATAAGGCCGCCAGTTTTTTCTGTGAACCCTGGCATAAAATTCACTTTTTGAACTTTTGCGCTTCTTGTAAGACTTTGCAGTTTGTGAAAAGTTTCTGCGTAAGGCTCAGCGGTAAGATAATCAATCATAATTATATGAACGATATTTTGAACTTTTTCTGTAAAAAGCAGAGTTTCAAGCCATTCCGGGCGGCCGCACTGAAAACATTCAAGGATTATTTTGGGCGGATTTTTTCGGAATGTTTCAAGACAAGTTTTTTCTGCGTTCCAGTTAAAAATCTGCCATCCATTTGCGTTTTGTTCATCTTTTAACGGGTCAATTTGCGGACATAAAAGACTGAAAGATTTTAAATTGTCAGCGACGATTCTGAGTTTCAGTTTCGGGTAAAAATCAGAAAGCGAACGTGCAAGGCGATAAACAAATCCGATGTCGCCAAAATTGTCCACAACTTTGCAAAGAATTGTGATGTCTAAAGTTTTTTCTGAAAAGTCAGCCGCATTTAAAGCCATAAAAATATTTTACGCAAAATATCAGCTTTGAACAATCTTTTTTATAATGGCTTGATGTTGAGTTTGTTGTTGAATTCATAAATTGAATGGGCGGGAAGAAAAAGAAA
>DLKK01000096.1:33115-56909 GCA_002478955.1 Treponema sp. UBA7590 | reverse complement strand
CTGGTAGCTCATTCAATTTGTTTCACAAAAAATAAAAATCGTCATTCAGGCTATAACATTGAATTTGTTGCGTTTCTTCTATTATAATATGTTTATAATTTGAAATTCTAGGAGTGCAAAAATGGAAAAATTAAAGATTCTTTTGGCTAAGGGCCGAATTTATGAATCGGTTTACGAACTTTTGAATGATGTAGGAATTTCCATTCATTTGCCGGATAGAACTTATTTCCCTGTTACAAACCAAGAGGATTTGGCTTTTCAGGTTGTAAAACCTCAGATTACAAGTGCTTTGCTTGCTCAGAATTGTGCTGATGTTGGATTCAGCGGAAAAGATTGGGTTTATGAAAATGGCGTAGAAAATGATGTTGAAGAAATTATGGATTTGGGGTTTGATCCTGTCCGCATTGTTGCCGCTATTCCAGAAACAAAAGATTACGAAAAATTGCTGAAAGGCAAGATTACAATCGCAACTGAATATCAGAATCTTACAAAAAAATATATTGCCGCAAAAAAAATTGACGGAACAATATTCCGCACATGGGGAACTTCTGAAGGTTTTGTTCAGGACAATGATGATGCTCTTGCGCAGATTCTTATTGATAACACTTCAACAGGTTCTTCTTTGCGCGCAAACCGGCTGAAGATTGTTGATACGCTGATGGAATCTTCAACGCGGATGTATGCTTCAAAAGAAGCGATGAAAAATCCTGCCAAAAAACAGAAAATCCTTGAGCTTAAAATGCTTTTTGAGGCGGTTCTTGCAGCCCGTTCGCGCGTAATGCTTGAAATGAACGTTGCGAAAGCTGATTTTGACAAGCTGATAAAAGGAATTCCTTCAATGAAAAGCCCGACCGTTTCACCTTTGTTTGGCGATGATGGTTATGCTGTAAAAATTGCGGTTAAAAAAAGTGAAGTTCCAACTTTGCTTCCAAAATTGCAGAGTCTTGGCGCAACTGATATTTTGGAATATGAATTGCGCAAGGTTATCTTGTAATATTAGATTTTGGAATTTTTTAAGGATTGAAAATGGCTCGCATATCAACTGTTGAACGAAAAACCGGGGAAACGCAGATTTCTCTTACATTGAATCTTGATGGCTCTGGCAAATGCGAAATGGAAAATCCGATTGGATTTTTTGACCATATGTTGCGTTCTTTCTGCAAGCACGGACTTTTTGATTTAAGCGGCACAATTAAGGGGGATCTGAATGTTGACCAGCATCATCTGATTGAAGACACTGGGATTGTTCTTGGCGCATGTTTTGCAAAAGCCTTGGGCGATTGTGCCGGAATCTACAGAACCGGCTCGTTCTTGTATCCGATGGATGAGTCATTGTTGCGTGCGGCAGTTGATTTTGGTGGGCGTCCATTTCTTGTCTGCAATGCGGAACTTACAGGAATTCCCTTGGTTAGTTTGAACGCAAACGGCGTTGAGGCAAGTTTCCAGACTGATTGTTTTGAAGATTTCTGGCAAGCTTTTGTAAACAGCGCACAATGCAATCTTCACCTTGATACATTGCGTGGCCGCAGTGATCATCACAAAATGGAAGGTTTATTCAAAGCCGCAGCCCGTGCAATCCGTGCCGCTGTGGAAATTGACCCACGCCGAAACGGCTCGATTCCTTCCACAAAAGGCACGATTGGTTCGTAAATTCTAAAATTGATGGAAAAAAAATAAAAAAGGCAGTTCTTTAATTTTATAAAAGAACTGCCTTTTGTTTTTGATTGTTCAGAATAAAATTTTATTTTTCTGATTCGTCAGTGCCGTTGATTACGCTGCTAAGGTCGAAAAGTGATATATAAGATTCAAGTTCAGAAATATCTGAGATAGTCTTGTAATTGTAGATAACATTTCCGTTCAAATCGCATACATTGATTTTAAGAGAACCTTTTGAAGTGTCTGAATTTATAAATGTTTCTGGAGAAATAGAAGATTCGCTATCTATTTTATCGAAGATTTTATCAAAGTCAGTAATTGTTACAGCAAGATTCAGTTCTGTTGAAATTTTTCCGGCAATGCCTTCGATTACGAATGAAGTATAACTGGTTGTCTCAAGATTTATTTTTGCAGAACCTTTGATTGTCATAGAACCATAAATATCTGTGTAATCTCCGCTTTGAATCTTGTCTAAGTCAATTTTGGTTGGGTCAATAACTGTTGCAATGTTGTAATTGTAGTTCTGTGCAGAATTTACAGCGGTTTGTTTTAAATAGTTGCTTGAATCAGGTTCAGTTTTTGTAAAATCTTCAAAGTATGTGGAACAGATTCCTTGTGTGTAAGATTGCGCTGTGGAAGTTCCATCTGATGAAGCTGATACGGACTGAGATATAAAGAACAGCGGAATTGTCATTCTTATTCCTTCTGGAAGTCCTGAGATTTCGCCTGGAGTAATTGAGTAGCTGAATGAAGCTTTTCCATTATTGTTGTCAAGGTCTTCATAATATTGTGCGATTTTTTCTTCCAACTCCTTGTAGATTTTTGCTCCAAGTGCTTCGGTTGTCATTGCCCGCATTGAATAATAATCGGAATCATCTTCTGCGTCTTGAACAAAGTCAGAATAATCTGTTGCGCTGGCAATAATTTTGTCAATTCCAGCAGAATCTAACGCATCATTGATGGTGCTTTTGTCATCTTTTGTTACAATTGATTTGAACGTTCCTTCTTCTACTGATACAGAAGCGGCTGTCGCTTTGCTTACGCTTGCCTTAAGCTCGTCGCTCCCCCCCCCGTCATCGTTTTTACAGCCAATGATACTTGCCATCGCAAAAATGCAAAGGCAGCTTGCAAAAAGTTTTGATACTCTTTTCATAAAAGACTCCTTGTTCTTTTTGTATTTTAACCTAGTTCATAGGTTTCATCATATTTAACAACTGTCACGTTAGGAAATCCATGTTCGTGCAGGTAGTTTGTGAAGAATTCCTGGGCATCTTTTTCACCGTGAACCATGAAAATGTTTTTTAGGCGGCTTGTGTCGATTGTTTTCAGCCAGTCGGTCATTTCTTCGTAGTCGGCGTGTGCGCTGAATGCGTTGATTTGCTCAACCTGGGCTTTTACCTGATAAAGGTCGCCAAGAATTTTTACTTCTTTTGCTCCGTCTCGGATTTTTCTTCCCAGTGTATTTTCTGCCATGTAGCCAACAATAAGCACTGTGTTTCGCTCGTTGCTGATTTCGTTTGCAAGGTGATAAAGAACTCGTCCGGCTTCGCACATTCCATCTGCGGAAATGATAATCATCGGACCTTCTTTTTTGTTCAGTGCTTTTGATTCTTCTACGCTGGTTGTGAATGTTAGCGAGCCAAAACCGAACGGATTTTTGTGATGTTTCAGGAATGCTTCGTTTACGCTTTCGTCGTAACATTCCGGGTGAACACGGAAAACGCTTGTGGCATTTGCGGCCATCGGAGAATCAACATAAATTGGAACAACTGGGATTTTTTTCTGGTCGGTCAAAAGATGCAGATAGTAAACGAGTTCCTGGACGCGCTCGATTGCAAAAGAAGGAATTATGATTTTGCCTTTTTTTGCGCAAGTGTCGCGGACAACCCGTTCAAGTTCCTTTAGCGCAAATTCCCGGTTTTCGTGCTTGCGGTTTCCGTATGTTGATTCAAGCACAATGTAATCTGGGGCCGGAATATCGGTTGCAGGCGGCCGGATAATTGGTTTTTCCTTGCGTCCTATGTCGCCGGTAAAAAGAATTCTTGTTTCATTTTCGCCTGTTGAGTGAACATACGGCGTACTTAAGCCTGAATGCCATCCGCGGATTGAAAGACTTGCGAATGCTGAGCCAAGAATGTGCCCTGCGTCAAAAAATTCCAGCTGAACATCCGGGGCAATGTACATTTTTCTATTGTAAGAAAGAGAGATTATCTGGTTTGCGCATTTTACAACATCATCTTCATCAAAAATTGGCCGCCATGTAAATTTTTCGCCTTTCTTTTTTGCCTGTTTTGCAAGGAATTCTGCATCACGAGCCTGAATGCGCGCACTGTCCATCATTACAAGATTTGCAATGTCCCGGGTTGCCGGTGTTGCGTAAATGTTTCCTTCGTAGCCTTTTTTTGTAAGGACAGGCAAAAGTCCGCAATGGTCGTAATGTCCGTGGGTAAGAATTACAGCTTCTAGTTTTTCATGGTTAAAGTCAAAATTTCTGTTTTTATCATCAGATTCCTTTCGTTTTCCTTGAAAAGCACCGCAATCAATCATGATTTGGCGAGTGTCGATTTCCAGAATATGTTTTGAACCAGTAACTTCCTGTGCGGCACCGAGTGAATATAATTTTATTCCCATAAAGCATCTCCTTAGTTGCAAAAATTGATAAAGTGAATTTTGAGTTTGATAAATTCTGAAATGTCGCTTACGCTTTTATTTTGTCTTCAAAAAACTCAAATTTCATACTATCAATTTTATCACGGTGTTTTTAATTAACAAGAAAATTATTTGATAACTGCAATAGATTCTTATATAATATAGAAAACTGTTTAGTTTGATTGAGGATTTTTGTGTATTCTAGACCTCTTGTGAAAGCTCCTGACAATATTGTTCAGAACGGAAAAATTAATTTTGGTTCTTTTTCTGGCGTTTCTGATGCGGTGGATATTCGTGGTGTAAAAGCACCTTTTGCCGGCATTCCGACTTCAACATTTTTTTCTAATTTTAGAATAAAAAGCCGGGTTTGCTTTGTTTTTGCGGTAGAAAATTATATTGGGCTTGCAGAATTTTTTGATGACAAGGCTTTTGGACTTGCGGAAGTGATTTTCTGGAACAAGGAAAATGGCCAGAAGCTTGCTTATCATTCTTTTATGGGGCCAAGAAGACGTTTTGTGCCGGTAAACACTTTTGAGGCGGCTTGCAATACTTTTTCAAGCACGCGGTACATAAAAATCAGCTGGAGCAGGAAAAGGAACAGAATTGCGTTGGCTTTTACGGTTCGCGGGGATAAATTCAGACCGGCGGTAAAAGCGAAATATATCGCGCATTTTAACACAGAAAGCAAAGATTCGAATGAAGTTCTTTTTGTAAATCCCGCACCGACAATGCAGCGCTGTACAGCAACTTGGTTTGTTCCTATGAATTTGGAAGGCGGATTGAACACAGGAAAACACCGCCACCACATAAAGGAAATTCCGCAGGGAAAAGGACTTGGGCTTTTTATGCTGAACAGAACTTATTTAAGGCCGCGTTCTTCCAGCGAGATTATGTACGGAATGGCAAACATTAACGGCAAGGACATTGTTTTTTCATTTGGAAATACAAGCTACATGGCGTTGGACGAAGACACTTTCAATAATGATATGCTTTCTGTGGACGGTGAAATTACTGCGATGCCGCCAGTTCAAATCACTCATCCTTTTGGAATTGCAAAAAAATGGGTTGCCCAGGACACAGAAGGAATGGTCGATCTTGCGTTTAATCCTTCTTCAGTGAGCAACAGGACTTTGAATATCATTGTCATGCGCAATGTTTATACAACAATTTACGGCACTTTTGACGGTGTGCTTGTTTCAAAAAACGGAGATAAAATTATTCTTAAAAATTGCTCTGGAATCGTGAAAAAAAGTCATATCCGGTTGTAGCAAGGGGGAAAATTTTATGCAGGAAGATGGAAAAAGAGCTAGAGAAGCTGACTGGGCTCCTGGAACATTGGATAGAACACGAAAAGCGATTGGCCAGTTGAATCCTGGAGAGGCTGAGATAATGTCAAAAAAACTCGGAGGAGAGGTTATGTACGAACGTTCAGATAGTTCAAATTCAACAGGAAAATCCACGAAAGGTACCGGTCGCCTGATGCGGCAGACTGTTTCTGGAAACTCGGAAAATTCCTCAAATTCAAATGGAGCCGCGAATGAACATCATGGAAACGGTTCCCGCAAACGCCAGGAGGAACTTGCCCCTGTAACCGCAAAGCTTAATTCTCTTTTTGACAAACTCATGATGCGCGACGAATATGGAATCAAACCAAATTACGGACTTTTCAATTTTATAAAATATTTTCAGCAGAACGGACATGAGCAGGTTATCTCGGAATTCTGCACAGTGACTTTAAAACATCACATAGAAAATCTTTCGGGATTTATTACGGTTATAAAGACTTTGATTCAGATTGCACCAGCTTCATACAAGGCAAAAATCGCAAGCGGAACAGAGATAAAATTCAAGTTTCTTAGGATGATTGCCGGCTGGACAATGCAGAATGTGAAACTTGCGCACATTGAGCTTTTGGATTTGCCGCAGCCTTACGTTGTTCAGGATCTTATTCCATATATCCGCGCGGTTTATAAGCTTTTGATTCAGGTTTATTATTACGGCGAAAATAAAATTCCAAAACTTATCAAGGAAATTTATACGGACGAAGTTTCTTACCCGGACTCTCCGCAGGAAAAACTTTCTTCGCTCGCAAAAGAAGCGATTACAGATTGGCTTTACATTCAAAATGAGATTGTAAAAAAATGTTATCCGCTTTTGATGCGAATGTGTTCGGACACTTACGAGGAATATCCTGATTTCTTTAAAGTAAAAGTTGCGGATATTCTGAAATTTGTGGGCTTGCACAAATATGATTTGTTGTTGCCGGAAAAAGCGAAACCTGTAAAAACTGAACAGGAAGAAAAGAAGAAAAACACTGCCTTGAAGCCAGAAAAAGGCGTAAAAGATCAGATTGTTACAACAGGAATAAAATTACTGGATCAGCTTTTTCCTCAGGCTGGTTTTGCCCAGCTGGAAAAACATCTGGATATGTATCCGTATTTTCAGCCGCTTTACCATTTTGCGGACGGATTTAACGTTCTTAGCCCGGAAAATCCGTTGCAGGTCACAGTTGTTCTTTTGCGTATTCTTGAGGATTGTTTTGTCGGTTGCCGGAACATTAATTTTGTGCCGGATGCGAATTCTTCTGCAAGCAAGGAAAAAGATACAATTGCTTCTGTTTTGGATGACTGGTCCGCTTACCGCGAAAATGTTTTTGAAAAACTCTATTGCGACCCGCTGAATGATCTTGTGAACCAGATTTATTCGCAGGATGACTACGAGGATTCCCAGTTTGGAAAAAAACTGATTACATCGCTTCTTTGGCAGACGCAGTGGCATTTTCTTCCTCATTTTAAATTTGATCAGCTTATTCTTGAGCGCCCGCAGGATGAAAGCAAATACAGACCGCTTTTCTTGCGCACTGATTTTGCACGCTCTTATTTTACAGAGGCAGTTTCCCTTTGTGATAAAGTCGCTTCAATGCACGGCGATGTTGCAATGATTTCAAATCCGTGGGAACACTACAAATTCGATATTTCCAATGAGATTTCTAAACGTCTGGACACATTGCTTGGGGCGAACAACACATCTGCAAACACTAACGCGAACAATGCGAACCTTTTAAAATATACGCTTTGCATTCTTGCGGTTCTTGACTGGTGGATAAACAATCCGGAAAGCCCTGCGTATACAACAAGTCCAAGGCATATTTATAGAATTTCAGAGGAAGATGGAAAACCTAAATTTTCAGTTCCAGAACGAAATGACCAGAATAAGTTGTTTGCCGCGCAGATTCGTGCCGCTTTGACAAAAAAATCATAATGTTTTTCAATAAAAAAGTAGGATAAAATGGATAACGCAAAAATAAAAGAAATTCTGATGGACATTGCGCCAACAGAACTTGATTTTTCAGTAATTCAGACAGGCAAAGAAAGCAAACGTGTGAACGGATTTTATATGCCTGACACGCACGAGATTTTTCTGCACAATAAAAATTTCCAGAACGACAACCAGCTGATTTACACGGCGATTCACGAATACACTCATCATCTTCAGTCGGAGGAATTGCTTGCCACAACCGGAAATTCTGGAACTGTTTACAACGCAAAAGTACATAACCAGCATTTCTGGGCGAAATTCAACGAGCTTCTTCTTGTTGCGGAACAAAAAGGCTATTACAAACTTGAGTGGGAATCCAACAAGGAACTTTTGGAACTTACTGAAAAAATCAAAAAGGAATACCTTGAAGCGAACGGAAAAATGATGCAGGAGTTCGGGAAACTTTTAATAAAAGCGCACGAACTTTGCGAGGAAGCAAATATCCGCTACGAAGATTATATTGACCGCGTTTTGTGTCTTCCGCGGAATACGGCAAAAGATATCCAGAAAGTTGCCCGCGTGGAAGTGAATCCGGCAATCGGTTTTGAAAATATGAAAGTTGTTGCGTCTGTGCGCAAAAAGGATGAAAGACAGGAAGTTGAAAAAGAATTTTTGGACGGAAAAAGTCCGGCGTCTGTGCGCGAAATGATGAAGCAGAAAGCCGCTTCTTCAACAAAACTGGATGCGCGCGGAAAACTTGAGAAGGAGAAAAACCGGCTGGAAAAAACAATCGCCCAGCTTACTCAGCGGCTTGAGTATGTGGAGGAAAGCCTTGCGAATATGTAGGAATTTTCTTTTGAAATTTGCACTTATTTCAGTTTTTTGTGCTGGCGCTTTTTGCCAGATGGAAATGCCATCGGTTTCTATGCCGACAATTTCCGGCTCAGAAAGTCCTGTGATGCCGAAAATTTCCGTTCCTACATTGGGAGCAAGATTTTACGCGCCAGGAACTGTTAGAACAAATATCTCAAATAAAGAAAATAAATCAGATTCTTCTGAAAACGAAAAAAAATCAGCAGTAAAAACTGAGGAAACCGCAAAAAATTTAAAAAATCAGAATGCACAGGCACTTTCAAATGCGCTGAATTATCTTTCTGCGGATGATGTTTCTTACTTGGGAAGCAGCGGACTTTTTGATGGAGTCTATGGACTTCTTGGAGATGATGTAACAGTTTCAAATAAATTTTCAAAAAATAATCAGAATGATGTCCTGCTGAATTCGATTATGGCGGAACTTTCTGAATTAAAGAAAAAAACTGAGGAAACTTCCCGTGCGTTAAAAAAATCTAATCTGCCGGTTACAAATTCCGGATCAGCTGGCGAAAATTCAAAATTCAGTCCAAAAATATTAAGGTTTGTTGTAAACGGATATAATATAAAAGACACAATCCGTACGGTTTATTTCAGCAAAAAAGAGAACGATGGCTCATTCTTGCTTACTGGCGACCGGAAATACACAAGTGACGGAAAATCCCGCGATGAAACTTTTTATCTTCTGTTCAAGGCGGATGGAAACTGCGGAACTTCTGCAGGATATTTTGTTGAGCCGCAGGTGATTCAAGACTACAAAAACGAATATTCTTTTCTTTATCAATTGACGCAGAAACCAAAACTAAAAGCCGAAAAAACAGGGAATCTTGTTTCGTTAAAATATGTTTCAGACGGCTGGAATCTGGATTTTTTGCTTGATATTGGCAACGAATGATTTATGGAAATTTAAATGGCAGCATCAGAAAAACTTTTGAATGGTTTAAGTCAGATTGGTATTCCGGCTGAAAAAATTGAGGAATTTTCCAAAAAACTTGATAAATACATCAATGAGATAATTCTTTTTAATTCCGCGTATAATCTTACAAACACAAGCGTTTATGATGAGATTGTTGTGAATCACATTTTAGACAGCCTTGCGCCATACAGAATTCTTCAGGAACTTTCAAAAAAAATTGCCGCTTCAGACTTTAAGATTGCGGATATTGGTTCGGGCGGAGGGCTCCCAGGAATTCCGTTGGCGGTGGTTTTTCCAGAATTCAATTTTACTTTGGTTGAGCGGATGGACAAAAGATGCGCGTTCCTTGAAAACTGCGCGGCAATTTGCGGTCTAAGGAATGTTTCTGTGCTAAAAAAAGAGGCTGAAAAAGTTCCTCCTGAAAGTTTTGATATTTCAACATTCCGTGCGTTCCGCCCTTTGGATGAAAAAATGACAAAAACTCTTCTTGCACTGACAAAAAAAGGCGGAATTCTTGCGGCTTACAAGGCAAAATCAGAAAGCATTGCAAAAGAAATGGAAGAAATAAAATCGCTTGGGCTGGAATTTTCCGTGAAAAAACTGTTCGTTCCGTATCTTACAGAAAATTCTGGTGGCAAGGATGAACGTGAGCGTAATCTTGTTTTGATTAAAAAGGGTGAGTGATAACATCCAGCCTGTTCAGGACTTGAATCAATTTTGCTTTTTCTATCAAATCGATTGGGCGCCCTTCCGCATATTTTTTTGCTTCTTCGGTAAATGAGCCAGCTGTTACACAGAAAGCCTTGTCACATTTTATGTCGCGGATTTTTGAATGTAAGTCGCGCACGTATAACTCACCGATTGCGCCTGTGCTTCTGTAAAATCTGAACAGCTCTGTGTCCGTCCATTTTGACGCTTGCACTTCGCAAAGAACTTCTACGCATTCTGCGGCAACTGTAATGTCCTCGATTTTAATAAATGCGTCCTGATAATAGCCAGAAACGAATTTTCGGCACAAAGCAACAAAATCGCTTGTTCCAGACATAAGGTAAGCCTGAAGATTTGAATTCTGGTTCAGCTCCTGATAGCGGTTGATTAAAATCTGAACATCGCGGTAACCTGGCGCAATTGCCTGAATTTGCCTTAAATAGCCGAGCGCGCGTCCGATATTTTTTTGTGAGATAAGGGTGTGGGCAAGTTTATAGAAAATTGTAAGCTTGGTTTCCTGGTCAATATTTTCAAGTTTCAACGCGATTTCATAGTCCTGGATCGCTTTGTCTGGAGCTCCTTGTCTGTCGTGGATTGTTCCGGCTGCAAGACAAGCTTTTGCGCCAAAAACTGGATTCAATCTAAGGTGAAGGAAAATCTTTAAAGCCTTGTCATTGTAACCGGCTTCATTCATTGCGGATGCAAAATAGAATAAGGCCTCCTTGTTTTCAGGGTTGAGCTCTACTGTCTTTTTTAGATAGACAAGGCTTTCTCGGTATTTTTTTGCAAAGTACAAGGCGTATGCAAGATTCTGAATGACTTCTGCCTTTTCCGGGTTAAGTTTTGCCGCTCGCTTGAAAATCATAATCGCTTTTTCATATTCTTGCTTCTGCATTAAAACTTTGCCCATATAATTGTTTGCGTCAAAACTTTGCGGATCTTCGCGCAGACTTGTCGCAAGCGCTTTTAAGGCGTTATCAAACTGATTTTCGTGGAAACAGCAGATTCCGTATCTTAATGAAGTCTGTTTTTCATCGATTGTAGGATGAACTTTTTGCAGCCCCATAAGACGCTGGTAAATCGGCATGGCTTTTTCGTAATTTTGAGTGTTATAGTAGACTTCTCCTAAAGAAGTTAAAGCCTGGATGTTGTTCGGGTCGTGAATCAGTTTTTTTGTGGCTTCTTTTATAATTGCTGAGTTATTTTTTTGTTTGCCTTTCTTTTTGCTGTTGTTATTGCCAGATAATTTGCTGGTAACAACTGACAGCACTATGAATAAAGATGCAGCTGCGATAATAGCAATTAAAATTGATAAAGTCATTCAAAATCTCCAGTTATTTTTTTGCATTTTTTAGTTCTGCTACAAATTCTGCGATTCTTTCCATTGCGATTTTTATTTTATCGATTGCAGTCGCATAGCAAACGCGGATATGACCTTCGCCACCTAGCCCGAAAACGCTGCCAGGAACTACTGCGATATTGTATTTTTGGAAAAGTTGTGTGGCAAATTCTTCGCTGGAAATTCCTGTTGAGGTAATATCCGGGAACATATAGAATGCGCCTTTTGGTTCTGGAACAGGAAGCCCCATTTCATTGAATTCTTTTTCCATGAGATTTCGGCGTTGCTGGTAGCTTAAACGCATTTTTTCAACATCTTTCCAGCCGTTCTTTAGTCCTTCTATTGCTGCATATTGGCTAAAAATCGGGGCGCAGATTGAATTGTATCCGTGAAGTTTTGTCATCTGCGTGATAAGGTCTGCCGGTGCCGCAACATAACCGATTCTCCAGCCAGTCATTGCAAAAGATTTTGAAAATCCGTTCAGGACAATTGTATAATCCTTCATTCCCGGGAATGAACCGATTGAAACGTGCTTTGCGTCATCATAAATCAGTTCGCAGTAAATTTCGTCAGAAATGCACCAAATCTGATTTTTTACGCAGAGTTTTGCGATTTTTTCCAGTTCTTTTCCTGGAATGATTGTGCCGGTAGGATTGTTCGGTGTGCACATCATTATTGCCTTTGTTTTTGGCGTAAGAACTTTTTCAATTTGTTCAGCAGTCGGATAAAAACCGTTTACGCTTGTGTCAATTGGAACGACTTTTGCTTCTGTAAGGCACGCAAGCGGTTCGTAATTTACATAGCAAGGCTGGCAGACAATGATTTCATCCCCAGGATTTAATATTGCGCGCAAAGAAGCGTCAACACCTTCGCTTGCTCCAACGGTAACAAGAATTTCTGTTTCAGGATTGTAATACATATTGTATCGTTCCATGTATTTACAGATTTCCTGGCGCAGTTCGAGTAAACCGCGGTTTCCTGTGTAGGATGTGTGTCCTTTTTCAAGATGATAGAATGCTTCTTCCCTCATTGTCCATGGCGTTGGAAAATCTGGTTCACCAACGGAAAGAGAGATTACATCATCGTGTCCAATAAGCATTTCAAAAAATTTTCGGATTCCGCTTGGTGGAATTGATTCCATCAGGTGGCTGAATTTATCTTGTCTTGTGTTCATAAATTTCCTTTTTATAAAAAAACTTTAGCGGGGCATTGCGCCAACGAAGCTTTTGATATTTTTTTCAAAGCGGGCGTTGCGGGCTGGCGTTTGAAGCCCGCACGGTGGGTAGAACGCAACGGAGTGCGGGCGTAGGGCGGTTGTCCGCCCTTTTAGGCCTGTGCTTCTCGCCGGTCGCGTTCGTCTTCCACGTAAACAATGTCGTTTTCTTTGTAAGTTTTTAAGATGAAGCAAGTTTTTGTGGCACGGACGCCTTCCAAAGTTGCAAGTTTATTTGAAACAAAGAATGCGACTTCTTGAAGAGAGTCTCCTTCGATGATTACCTTGAAATCATATCCGCCGCTCATTAAAAAAAGTGATTTTACCTGTGGAAAACGGTAAATTCTGTCGGCAAGCGCATCGAATCCGTGCTCGCGCTCTGGAGTTACCTGAAGCTGGATTTCTGCGCGGACTTTGTCTTTGCTTTCGCCGGATTTTTCTGGGTTTACGATGGCCGCATATTTTAAAATAATTCCGTCATCTTCCAATTTTTTGATAATTGCGGCGACTTCGGCTTCTGTCTTTTTTGTCATGCTTGCAATGTCCTTTACAGAAAGACGCGCGTTTTGTCGCAGTAATTCAAGAATTTCTTCCATAATTTGGCCTCGTGGGATATAAGATTTTTTGTTTGGATTTTGAGTTTATGACAATCCGATATAAGCGCAGGCGAATTTACGATTTGTGAAGACTTTGAGCGATTGAACTAATAAAAGTGCGCAGCACCCAGATAACTACAAGCGCAGCGCGAGCTCAACCGTCTGGAGCAAATTGGAAATCCGCCGTGAGCGTTTTTCAGAAGTAATAAAACTCGAAATTCAAGTTATTTAATTTTAATGAGTTATCGCGTTTTTTACAATTAAAATGATATTTTAGTGAAAAATTGTGCAGCGGAATATTGTTCCTGTTTAAGTAGGAAGAGTGTTCCTATTAGAACAGGACTGATATTTTGTTTAAGCAGGAAGCTCCTTCCTGTTAGAGCAGGAACGATCAATTTGTTCTAGCAGGAAACTCATTCCTGTTAGAACAGGAAGCACTTTTTTGTATTAACAGGAACGTTTATTCAAACCAGTTTTCGTAGTAAAATACGGAATCGATTTCTGCAATTGGTTCAAAGTGTTTTGTGTTTCTTGTGACAAGAACCATTTGGTTTGAAATTGCGATAGCGGCGATTTCGGTGTCGGCGTAATCAACTGTTTTTCCTGCTTCTTTTAGGCGCATCCTTATATCAGCTTGAATCCATGCGGTGTGATTATCAAATTGAATTATTGGGAATGCTTCTTGAATATCATTGATTAATGTTGAAAAAATAAAGTCTTTTCTTTTTCCAGATGGCATAATATTTGCTCCGTATAGAAGTTCGTTCCATGTTGTTGAAGCAATTGCACAGTGTTTTCCATTTTCAGAAAATTGCTCCAAGAAGTTGCGATTCGGAACATTTTTTGTTAATTCTGAAACTGCATTTGTATCTAAAAGATAAATTTTCTTCATAAGTTAGACCTCGTCAAAAAGATGTTCTTCTGAATTTCGTGTCATTGGAATTTTTTCTTTGATACTGTCGTAGTATGCAGAAAAATCAAAATTGTCATTTTCTAAACCAAAAGTTTTGCGTGATTCCTGAATTCTCTCAATCAACGATTTTTCCTTTGGTTTTGCCTGAATTTGTTGTTCATATTCTTCTATTGTTTGAATAACGAATTCTGTTTTTCCGCGGTTACTTATGAAAACAGGACCTTCTTCTTTTGCCTTGTGAAGAAAATATGAAAGCCGGTTTTTTACTTCAAAAATGGGAATTGCTTTGTCATACATAAAATTCTCCTGTGCGCTGAATTTTTTGTGGATTTTGAAAAATCCAACTACGCTATTGGTGATTTGTCAAAATGTCGCGCTTTTTCTGGTAGCTTATTCAATTTTATGCTGAATCTATAAAACTCGACATTCAGACTAATTTCCTAAAATTCTACACACAATTTATCGTAACTTTAAAATGGCTATATGTCAAATTTATAGCTATATATTTTAAGTTTTGCTTTTGGAATTTGCATGGCGGTCGGTATGGCTGTAAAATGGTGAAAAGAGGTTTTGCGTTGAAAGCGGTTTATATTAATTCTGGAATTGCTGAAAAAGAGGCGAAGAAACGGTTCTGTTTTCCTGAAAATATCATGATGGAAAATGCGGCGGCGGCTTTGGAAAAAGAAGTTCTGCGTTCCTCTCCGGAAACTGTGATTGTTTTTTGTGGAGGCGGAAACAACGGCGGCGACGGTTATGCGCTTTCCAGGCGGATTTTTGGAAAAGTGAAAAATGTTTTTGTTGTTGCGTTTTTTGAGCCAAAAACTGAGGAAGCGGAGCTTCAGCGCAAAATAGCTATTTCGGTTGGCGTAAAAATTTTTAACGCAACGGAATGGTTTGTGGATTTTGGGAAAACGCTGGAATTTTCAGCATCTGATGTTATTGTTGACTGCGTTTATGGAACTGGTTTTCATGGGGAACTTCCGGAAAATGTTAAGGCTGCGTTGGATTGGTGCAACGGGCAGAAGGCGGTTCGGATTGCGTGCGATGTTCCGAGCGGAATGAAATTTGCCGCGCATAAGACTGTTACGATGGGCGCGCTTAAGAAAAATCTTTATGAAGATTCTGCAAAGGATTTTGTGGGCGAAATTACTGTTGCCGATTTGGGAATTTCTTCCTCTGTTTTTGAATCTTGTGCAAAACCAGACGCATATATTATTGAAGAAACTGATGTGGAATTGCCTATCAGGACAAAAAAATCTGTTCACAAAGGGGATTTTGGTCACGTCTGCGTTGTTCTGGGCGAAAAAACTGGAGCTGGAATTATTGCCGGAACTGCCGCGTTGCGTTTTGGCGCGGGATTTGTTTCTGTCCTGAAGAATGAATTTGCCGGACAGAATTTTGCGATGTCGCCTGAGCTTATGGTTTCGGAAAACTTTCCAGAGAAAACGACAGCGGTTCTGCTTGGAAGCGGGTTGGGACGTTCGGAAGAGGCGGAAAAATTGGTTCAAAAAACTGTTGATTTTATCTGCAATATGAAAAATCCTGCGGTTGTTCTGGATGCTGATTTTTTTTACAGCAGGAATTTAACTTCAATCTTGGAAAAGCTGAATTCCTTGCAGGGCGCGCGCGTGATTCTTACTCCTCATCCAAAAGAATTGTGCGAGCTTGTGAATGCGCTGAACCTTGAACTGGAAAGACAAGAAGTTTCGGGCGAAAGACAGCAATCTCAATCTGGGGAAAAATCTAACCAGGAAAAAATAGCGCTTTCTGAAGTTATAAAAAATCGCTTTGAATTTGCGGTGGAATTCTCAAAAAAGTTTCCAAATCTTACATTGATAGCAAAGGGCGCGAACACTTATATCTTTTCAGAAAAATCTGCTTTTATCTGCGATAAAGGCACAAATTCTCTTGCGAAGGCTGGAAGTGGCGATGTTCTTGCCGGGTTGTGCGTTTCTTTGTTGGCACAAGGCTATTCAGCAAAAAATGCGGCTTTGACTTCTGTTTATGCGCACGCTGTTGCTGGCTCAAAATTCGAATATAATTTTGAATGTACTCCGCTCAATTTAATAGAAAAAATCTGAACTGTACTACTAGCGACGAAAACATAAGTATAGTACACAACTAGCATGGCAAACGGATGTAAATCTTGCGGCTTTTTGTTTTGGCTGTTACGGTCAGGCTATGGTTAAGATTGTTCAGGCAGCTCCGCAGGATTTTCCTTGCACAGATGTTCTTTTTCAGACTTCATTCTGGGGAAAAATAAAAGAGGTATGTAACTCCCAGACTCCGTATTATTTTTGGGTTACGGCTCAATTTGAAAATGATGAGAATGAAAATTCAGCAAATCAATATAATTTTCCTTTGCTTGTGATGGTTCGCCGCACAAAGGCTGGAACAGTTTACGCTTACGCCCAGCGTGCGCCGGCAGTTAATATCGGTGAGGAATTTAGAAGTCTTCTTCTGGAAGATATTGCCGAGGCGTTAAAAGAATTTTTGCCGAAAGAAACGGTTTTTGTTCGTTTTGACTTGCCGTGGCCGAAATATTCCAAGAAAAATGAAGAGTTGAGGAATGAGCTTCTGGAACTTTCGATGAATTTTGGAACGCGGACGCACAATCTTAGAAAAGCTCCTTCAAATTATCTTTGCCCGAATACGATTTTGCTGGATTTGCGCTTTCCTCCAGAAAAACTTCTTGCTTCAATGCGGCAGCAGACTAGAAATTCAATCCGCCGTGCTTACCGGGAAGAAGTTGAATTTTCAATTTATGACGCTACAAGTCCGGGCTTGGAAGAAGAATTGAAAGCTTGGCATGAGATTTATGTTTCAACCGCAAAAAGAAAAGAATTTTTTTACGAAGAGATTGAATATTTCAGGACGATTTTTAGAATCAGCAGAAACTGGACTCAACTTGCCATGAGTGAAGAAAATTCAAGAACGGAAGGCACCTGCGGCTTTAATAAAAATAATGCGAACGCCCTTGTTCCGATGGACGCGCAGGTTCCTCCACCAAAGTTTTACCTTTTTACAGCGCACAAGAACAAGACACTTTTGAGCGGACTTATTCTGGCGGTTTGCGGAAAACGGGCTTATTATATGTATGCGGCAAGTGCTTTGGAAGGCCGCGAATGTATGCCGAATTACGGCTTGCAGTGGGAAGTCATGCGTTTTGCAAGAAGTTTGGGCTGCACCCAGTATGATTTGATGGGAATTCCGCCTAACACAGATGGCGCAAACCGCATGGCGGGGCTTTACATTTTTAAGACAGGTTTTGGCGGCAGAAAAATCCATTTTGACGGCACGTGGGATTTTCCTTATAATAAGGAAGAGTATGTCAATTACAGAATGAATGAATCTCTTGCGATGAGATAAGTTTTTTTTAAAAATATTTGAAATTCTCTTGCACTTTTTTTTGTAAAGTTATATAAAAGAGTCAACATCAATGGCGATGTGAATTTTTTCTAATTTTGTTAGTTGAAATTCACATCGCTTTTTTTTTGCAAAAAAATAAATTATATACTGGGGGTTAGGTTATAATGACAAATGTACCTGAATTATTTGGAAGCATGGTTTTTAATCAGAAAGTGATGAAAGATCGTCTTCCTAAGGAAACTTTTAAAGCTCTCAAGAAAACTCTTGATTCTGGAGCTCCTCTTGAACTTGATGTAGCCAATGTTGTTGCCCACGCAATGAAAGATTGGGCTATAGAGAAAGGCGCTACTCATTTTGCGCACTGGTTTCAGCCGCTGACTGGTATTACTGCGGAAAAACACGATTCATTTATTAATCCTCAGGATGATGGAACTGTAATCATGTCTTTTAGCGGAAAGGAGCTTGTTAAGGGTGAACCAGATGCTTCTTCTTTCCCATCTGGCGGACACCGCGCAACTTTTGAGGCTCGTGGTTACACAGTATGGGATCCGACTTCTTATCCTTTTATCAAGGAGCATACACTTTGTATTCCAACTGCATTCTGCTCTTATACAGGAGAAGCTCTTGACAAGAAAACTCCTTTGCTTCGTTCTATGGAAGCTTTGGACAAGCAGGCAAAACGAATCCTTAAACTTTTTGGAAAAACTGTAAGTCATGTTGCTACAACTGTTGGTGCGGAGCAGGAATATTTTATTGTTGACCACGATTTATGGTCACAGCGAAAAGACCTTCGCATGACAGGACGCACTTTGTTCGGCGCAAAACCTTCTAAAGGTCAGGAAATGGATGACCAGTATTTTGCGGCGTTGAATCCACGCATTGTAAAATATATGGAAGATTTGAATGAAACTTTATGGAAGTACGGAATTCTTTCAAAGACTGAACACAATGAAGTTGCTCCAGCTCAGCACGAAATGGCTCCAATTTTCAGCACAACAAATATCGCAGTTGACCAGAACCAGCTTACAATGGAAGTTATGCGAAAAGTTGCAAAGCGCCATGGTTTGGAATGTCTTTTGCACGAAAAACCTTTTGCAGGACTTAACGGCTCTGGAAAGCACAATAACTGGTCGATGTCTACAAATGAAGGCGAAAATCTTCTTGAACCTGGAAAAACTCCAGAATCAAATGCGCAGTTCCTGCTTTTCCTTACAGCAATCTTGAAATCTGTTGACGAAAATCAGGATTTGCTCCGCATTTCTGTTGCTTCTGCCGGAAACGACCATCGACTTGGAGCAAATGAAGCGCCGCCGGCAATTATTTCTGTTTATCTTGGTGATGAACTTTACCGCGTTCTTGGGTCAATTGTTGAAGGAAAACCATATTCAGCTGACAAAAAATCCAAGATGACAATCGGTGTTGATGTTTTGCCACCGATTCCAAAGGATTCTACTGACCGAAACAGAACTTCACCGTTTGCATTCACAGGAAATAAGTTTGAATTCCGTTCTGCCGGCTCAAATGTTTCTTTGGCAGGTCCAAACACAACTTTGAACGCGATTGTTGCGGAAACTCTTAAGTCTTTTGCCGATGAGCTTGAAGGTGCTTCTGATTTTGAAAAATCTTTGAACACTCTTATTGAGCGTGAAGTAAAAGCTCACTGGAGAATTGTATTCAACGGAAATGGATACGATGAATCTTGGAAAAAAGAAGCAGCAAAGCGCGGACTTCTTGAGCTCAGAACAACTCCAGATGCTGTTGCGCATTATCTTGATGAAAAGAATGTTAAGCTTTACACAGATACAGGCGTTTACACAAAAGAAGAGATGGAAAGCCATTATGAAATCAAACTTGAAAAATATGCCCAGCTTTTGAATATTGAAGTTGAGACAATGCTTGAAATGATTAACAAAGATATTTTGCCAGCTGCATACAAGTACATTGCGGCAGTTTCAAGAACTGTTGTTAATCTTAAGGCTGTTGTTCCTTCTGCAAAAGCATCTGCAGAAAGTGCATTGCTTTCAAAACTTGATGCTCTTACTGGTGATTTGGCTGCAAAAACTGAATCTCTTGCAAAAATCCATCTTGCTGCAAAGGCTAGTGGTGATGTTATGGCTGTTGCAAAGGCGTATGCTGACAAAGTTATTCCAGCAATGGCAGAAGCCCGCGCTGTTGCAGATGAAATCGAACCGTTGCTTGGTGAAGAATACAAACCATTCCCAAGCTACGAGGATTTGCTGTACAGAGTTTAATCGATTTCAGTTGCGCGTGGTTGTTCTTGTTGTACCAAAAGTCGGCATTTGCAACCACTGCACATAGCTAAAGGCAGGCGTTGAATCAGAGGTTTTCTGGGGCGGCGCCTGCTTTTTTTATTTTATAACAGCCGGAATTCGATATTTTTAAGTTTTTCTTTCATTTCGCTGTCGTTTGTTTCTAAAAAAATTGTTTCATTAAGGTCGCATCCTAAAGCCCAGTAGTCAATGTCGTTTTCAAGTTCTTTGTAGGAAATAAAGTTTTTCCGCTTATTATTTTCATTTGAAATAAAAGTTTCCCTGATTTCTACAGGCTCGATTGAAATTAAAGTTTGCTTTGCAAATGTGAATGTAGAAATTGCAACAAAAAGCAAAAGAATGACATTTTTTTTCATGCCTATTTTATGAAAATAGTTGCTCATTTCTGTAAACCCTCCAAAATACGAAATAACCAAGTTGTCTTTTAATGATACTCGATTATTTTTCATTTGTATAATATTTTTGCTATTAAAAATTTAATAAATTTTTAATCTTCTCTTGCATTTTTTTTTGAAATTTTATATAACTATTTATGTCAAGGGCGACAAGAATTTGTAAAAAGCAGATTCTTGTCGCTTTTTTATTTGATTTTTAACTTTGTTAAAGATTGAAAAATTTTTGGTATGCACAATGGCGTGCGGACAGATTTGGAAATTCCATCTGCTGTCTGCACGCCATTTTTTTTGCAGTTTGGAGGTATAGTTATGGATTCTGCTGCTTTAATGGAAGCGATAAAGTCCGTTTCCAGCGACTTGTGGGGCGTGTGGTTTCTTTTAGGTGCTGCCCTTGTTTTTTGGATGCAGGCTGGTTTTGCAATGGTTGAGACAGGTTTTACCCGTGCAAAAAACACAGGTAACATCATCATGAAAAACCTGATGGACTTTTGTATTGGTACTGTAATGTTTATTGCAATCGGTTTTGGTCTTTTCCTTGGAGAAAATGCTTTCTTTGGTATTATTGGAAAACCAAACTGGCAGGTCTTTACTGATTATGCAAACTTTGACTGGTCAAACTTTATCTTCAACCTTGTGTTCTGTGCAACGGCTGCAACAATCGTTTCTGGTGCAATGGCAGAACGAACAAAGTTCCTTTCTTATTGTGTATATTCAGCGGTGATTTCTGCAGTTATTTATCCTATTGAAGCTCACTGGACATGGGGTGGCGGTTGGCTTGCTCAGCTTGGATTCCATGATTTTGCCGGCTCAAACTGTATTCATATGGTTGGTGGTATCTGTGCCTTGATTGGTGCTGCCATGGTTGGTCCACGCATCGGAAAATTTACAAAAAATAAGGAAGGTAAAGTAACAGAAGTTCATGCTTTCCCTGGTCATAACATTCCTATTGGTGCGCTTGGTGTATTTATTCTTTGGTTGGGTTGGTACGGATTCAACGGTGCTGCCGCTATTTCTGTTCCAGAACTTGGTTCAATCTTTGTAACAACAACGATTGCTCCAGCAGTTGCAACAGTTGCTTGTATGATTTTTACTTGGATTAAATATGGTAAACCTGATGTTTCTATGTGTTTGAACGCATCTTTGGCTGGTCTTGTAGCAATTACTGCCCCTTGTGATGTTACGGATGCCTTTGGAGCTACAATAATTGGTCTTGTGGCTGGTTTGCTTGTTGTGTTTGGCGTTTGGCTTTTAGATTACAAGCTTCATATTGATGACCCGGTTGGTGCTGTCGCAGTTCACTGTTTGAATGGTGTTTGGGGAACAATTTCTGTTGGTCTTTTTGCAACTCCTAGTGCTCCAGCTTTTGCCCGTGCAATTTCTGGTGGCGCAAACCAGATTTCTGGTGCTGGACTTTTCTACGGTGGCGGATTCAAGTGTCTTGGAATTCAGCTGGTCGGAATGTTAGCTACAGCGGCATGGACAGCAATTACAATCACAATTGTGTTCCTTGTAATTAAAAAGATTCTCGGGCTTCGTGTTACAGCGGAAGAAGAGATTGTTGGTCTTGATAAGCTTGAGCATGGTCTTGAATCTGGTTATGCAGGATTTGCAACAATGTATTCTTCTGAAGAATATGCGGAAGCTGAAGAAGCTGGAGTTACAATTCCAAAAACATCAGTTCCAGTTGAAAAGGCTGTTCCAGTTAAGACTGAAAGTGCTCCTGCAGATGCAAAATTCAACAAAGTTGTAATTGTCACACGTCAGACAAAGTTTGACACATTGAAGGCTGCAATGAATTCAATTGGTGTAACAGGAATGACTGTTGTGAATGTAATGGGTTGCGGAATGCAGAAGGGTGCAAGCGAATTCTACCGCGGTGCGCCTGTTGAAATGACACTTCTTCCAAAAATCAAGGTTGAAATTGTTGTTTCAAAAGTTCCTGTAAGAACTGTAATCGATGCTGCTAAAAAAGCACTTTACACAGGACATATTGGAGATGGAAAAATCTTTGTTTATCCTGTAGAAGAAGTTGTAAAAATCAGAACTGGAGAAGAAGGTTACGCTGCTCTTCAGTACGATGATGAGTAGAAATAAAAAATAAAAAAAGCGGGATACTCCGTTCCCGCTTTTATATATTTTTGGTTCACAAGGTCATGTAACCCCGACCTTGTGAACCTTTTTTTTATATTATGAAAAAATTAAAGTTCGCCGGAAACCGCTGCTCCAGGTAATCCAATGTCTTTTCTGTAGAAAGCTCCGTCAAAATGAACGCCTTCTATGGCTTTGTAGGCATTTTTCCATGCTTCATCAAAAGTTTTGCCAAAAGTTGAGCAGGCAAGAACACGACCGCCATTTGTAAGCAATTTTCCGTTTTCAAGTTTTGCGCCTGCGATAAAGATTTTTGCTCCAGCTTCAGAGATTTTGTCCTCGTCAAAAGAAATTTCTTTTCCTTTTGGGTAACTGCCAGGATAACCGCCGGAAACAACAACCGGGCTGACCTGGTAGCCTTTTTTCCATGCAAAATTGAAATTTTTCAAAGTTCCATCTGTGATTGCTTTGCACATTTCAACAAAGTCAAAATCCATAAGCGGCAAGACTGACTGAGTTTCCGGGTCACCAAGGCGAACATTATACTCAAGAAGTTTTGGTCCGTCTTTTGTTAGCATAACGCCAAAGAACAGGAATCCGCGGTAATCAAAGCCTTCTGCAATAAGACCTTTCAGAGTTGGCTCAAGACAAGTTTTGTTGAATTCAGCCATTGTTTCTGATGTTACGTCATCAAGCGGGCAAACTGAACCCATTCCGCCTGTGTTAGGTCCTTTTGCTCCATCTTCTAGCCGTTTGTGGTCGCGGGCTGGCAAGAATGGAATTATGCAGGCATTCTCTGGATGTTCCGGGGTTACGCTTACGGCTGAAAGAACTGAAATTTCAACGCCCTGCAAGTAATCTTCAATTACAAGTTTCTGTCCCGCATTGCCAACTCGTCCGGATTCCATAAGGTCTGTGATTGCTGCCAATGCATCATTAACAGTAGCTGCGACAACAACGCCTTTTCCGGCTGCGAGTCCGTCCGCTTTTATTACGATTGGCGCGCCGTGCTGTTTAACATATTCTTCCGCAGTTTTTTTGTCTGTGAAAGTCTTACTTTTTGCACAAGCCACGCCGTATTTTTCCATAAAATCCTTGGAAAGGTCTTTTGAGGCTTCCAGCTGGGCAGCAGCCTTTTTTGGCCCTACACAAGGAATTCCGGCCGCCCAGAAAACATCCGCCAATCCTTCTGCAAGTGGATCTTCCGGTCCGATTACAGCCATTGTGCAGTTTTCATGTTTTGCAATCTGAATATACGGATTTTCTGAACCGTTTATGTAATCACAATTTTTTATTTCAACGTTGCAACACTTAGATTCTTTTGCAGTGCCGCCATTTCCTGGAACACAAACAACCTTTTCAACATTAGAACTCTGAGCAATTTTCCAAGCAATAGTGTGCTCACGACCGCCATTGCCAACAACGATAATATTCATATTGTCATTTTACAGAATTTATGAAAAAAAGTACAACTTAATAAATATTTTGAATGTTGAGTTTTATTTTTTTGTGAAAGAAATTGAATAAGCTACC
>DLKK01000096.1:0-33050 GCA_002478955.1 Treponema sp. UBA7590 | reverse complement strand
TTCAAAAATTGCTTGCCATCGCTCCGAATGGCTCTGTTGCCGCTTGCTTTTTCTTCCCGTTTATTCAATTTGTGGATTCAGAAAAAAAATTCGCCATTCAGGATATTGCCCAATAATGCTTCATTCTGCTGACGTGTTTTTGTAAATATATTAAAATAGTTGTATGAATATTTGTCTTTTTAAAAAGGAAGAACTTGAAAATCCCTTGAGTTTTTCTGATGAGCGTGGTGAGCATATAATCAAGATTCTTCATAAAAAGGAAGGTGACACTTTTTTTGCCGGCGTGATTAATAGCAAGTCAGGAAAGGCAACTATCACAAAAATTGAAAATAAACAGATTTTTTTTACTTTTGAGCCAGAGTCTGACGGAAAACCGCTTTATCCTTTAAAGATGATAATTGGATTTCCGCGGCCGATTCAGTTAAAGCGCCTTCTGCGCGATGTTGCGGCTTTAGGCGTAAGTCAAGTTCATCTTACCGGCACGGAGCTTGGTGAAAAATCATATATGCAGTCAAATCTTGTGGAGCACGGAACTGCCTATAAAATGCTTGTTGACGGAACGGTTCAGGCTGGCGGAACTTGGGTGCCGGATTTGTTTCTTCATAAAACATTGAAAGAATGTCTTTTGGCGCTTGAAAACGGCGGCCAAAAAAATGAACTGAAACTTTGCCTTGACAATATAAATCCAAGCGGCTCTCTGATGAAAGTTCTTCTTGTGCAAAAACAAAAATCGGATTCAATTATTGCCGCAATCGGAAGTGAACGTGGCTGGACAAACAACGAAAGACTTCTGCTTGAAAAAAATGGCTATATCCGCTGCGGAATGGGAAAACGCATAATGCGAACAGAAACTGCGGCAACCGTAAGCGCAAGCATAATCGGAGCGGTGCAGGGGTGGTTGGAATGATTTTTATTTTAAATTAATAAAATTCGACATTCAGACTATGTAAAATTGACTTTTTTGGGAGGAACCATGAATTACGTTGCAAAAGATTCAGAATTTCAGGAGCGGCTTTTAAATCGCTTTATAAAATATGCAAAAATATGGACGGAATCAAATCTTGAAAAGGCTGAACAAGGAATTATGCCAAGCGAGGAGCACGAATTTGATTTGGCAAAGCAGCTTTCTGCGGAACTGACAGTAATGGGGCTTCAGGAAGTCCAGATAACAGAAAATTGCTACACTTATGCGTATCTTGCACCTTCAAAGGGTTTTGAAAATGCTCCAAGTTTTTGTCTTCTTGCGCATATCGACACAGTTGATGAAGTTTCCGGAAAAAATGTAAAGCCGATTGTTTATCCTGCATACGACGGAACGCCGATTGATTTGCAATGCAATGTCCGCCATGATCCAAAAAAAGATTTTGCGCTTGCCCAGGCTGCGGAAAAACGGGAAACAATAATTACCAGCGATGGAACGACTTTGCTCGGCGCAGATGATAAGGCAGGTGTTTCAGAAATTATGACTTGCATAGAATATCTTGTTTCTCATCCAGAAATAAAACACGGAAAAATTGAAGTGATTTTTTCTCCGGATGAAGAAACTGGCCACGGAATGGATAAAGTTCCCCTGAATCTTATAAAATCAAAATTCGCATATACAGTTGATGGCGGTCATTTTGGCGAACTTGAAACAGAATGCTTCAACGCATATTCTGCGCTCGTGACTTTTACAGGAAAAGCAACGCACACAGGAACGGCTCGTGCCGGAGGAATGGTCAATGCCGTGAATATTGCAGGCCGTTTTGTTGAGTCTATTCCTGTTACAGAACGCCCTGAGACAACTTTCGGTTACGAAGGATTTTTTGCGATTCTTGAAATCAAAGGTTCTGTTGAAAAAACATCGGTTTCGATGATTCTTCGTGATTTCACAAGTGCTGGAATGGAAAAGCGCATTGAAACTGTAAGAAAACTTGCAGAGTCGGCGGCTCTTTCTTTTGGCGGCGTTGCGGAAGTAAGTTTTAGTGAGCAATACAAAAATATGAAGTCAGCATTAGAAAAAAATCCTTTGGTTGTAGAAAATCTTGTAAAAGCTTACGAAGAATCTGGAATTACGCCGGTCTTTGTTCCAATCCGCGGAGGCACGGACGGTTCAAGGCTTTCTGAGATCGGAATTCCGACTCCGAATATTTTTACAGGCGGACACAACTACCATTCAAGAAATGAATGGGCAAGCCTGGATCAAATGAGCGCTGCAACGGATGTTCTTATAAACTTGGCACAAAAAGTCGCCGAAACTAAATAAGATAGGAAAACTTATGCACGAATATTTAATAGAAGGCGGCTTTCCGATAAAAGGAACAATTACCGCCAGTGGAAATAAAAACGCGGCTTTGCCTTGTATTGCCGCGGCTTTGCTTACAGAAGAACCTGTGATTTTGCGCAATGTTCCAGATATTGAGGACACTGCGGTTATGCTGAATATTTTGCAGTCGTTCGGGGCAAAAGCTACATTGCTCAAAAAAAATACCTGGAAAATTGAGGCAAAGGATATTGAATCCTGCATAATTCCAGCGGCGCTTTCAAAAAAAATCCGGGCATCAATTCTTTTTGCAGGCCCAATGGTTGCGCGCTTGGGAAAAGCGGAAATGCTTCCGCCGGGCGGTGATGTCATTGGCCGCCGCAGGCTTGATACTCATTTTTGGGCGTTGGAGCAGCTTGGCGCCCAGGTAAAAGTAAACGGTCATTTTTCTTTTGTCGCAAATAAATTGATTGGAACAGATATTTTTCTTGATGAATGTTCTGTAACCGCCACAGAAAATGCTCTTATGGCATCCGTTCTTGCGGACGGAAAAACAACAATTACAAATGCGGCCAGCGAGCCTCATATTCAGGACTTGTGCAGAATGCTTTGTGCAATGGGCGCAAACATCCAGGGAATCGGTTCAAATTTTCTTACAATTTATGGCGTTGAAAAACTGCATGGCTGCGAATTTGAAATCGGACCTGACTACATGGAAATCGGCTCGTACATCGGGCTTGCGGCGGCAACAAAAGGAAGCATAGAAATCAAAGGCGTAAAAAATCTTGATATGCGCCCTTTAAAAGTCGGTTTTGCAAAACTTGGAATTTCGTGGCTTCAGGAAGGCGAGACTATAAAAGTTTCCTCGATTCAGGAAATGAAAACAAACGCCGACATAGGATCGAAAATTCCAAAAATTGATGACGCGCCTTGGCCGGGATTTCCGCCGGATTTAACTTCGATTATGACTGTTGTTGCAACCCAGGTTGAAGGAACTGTTCTGATTTTTGAAAAAATGTTTGAAAGCCGAATGTTTTTTGTTGATAAACTTATTGGTATGGGCGCGCAGATTACGCTTTGTGACCCTCATCGGGCAATTGTCTGCGGACCGTCGGTTCTGCATGGCGAGCATCTTGTTTCTCCGGATGTCCGTGCTGGAATGGCAATGGTTATTGCGGCAATGGCAGCGCATGGTGAAAGCCGAATCAGCAATGTTTATCAGATTGAGCGTGGTTACGAAAATCTTGTGGAACGCTTAAAAAGTCTAGGCGCGCATATCAAAAAAGTTGAAGTGGAATAAACTGACAGACTGGAGTTGGGCGGGGAACGGCTTCCCCTCGCCGGCACTTTGTTGCCGGCTACCCCTTCTCCTAGGGCTTTGCAGCCCTAAAACCCGCTTAATTTTTTTAGAATTTAGCAGTTCTTTGTCTTACTCGCTCAATATCCTCGCAGAACAATTCTCGGAGGTCGTTCAGGCCAAGCGCCATCAGTGCCATTCGGTCAATTCCGATTCCCCACGCAAGAACAGGAACATCAATTCCCATTGCTTTTGTTACTTCAGGTCGGAAAATTCCTGAGCCGCCAAGCTCAAACCATCCCAAAACCGGGTGCTTGATATGAACTTCAACAGATGGTTCTGTGAAAGGGAAGTAACCTGGAACATATTTTACTTCTGTTGCGCCCGCAATTTCTGTCGCGAACATTTTCAAGAATCCAAGCAATGTTCTAAGGTTTACTTCTTCGCCAATAACAATTCCTTCTGTCTGGTAAAAGTCAGAAAGGTGAGTTGCATCAACTTTATCGTAACGGAAACAACGTGCGATTCCAAAATATTTTCCCGGAACTTCAGCTTTGTGCAACTGGTGTGCGGAAAGAACTGTTCCTTGTGAACGAAGAATCAGCCGGCGGGTAAATTCCCTGTCGAACTTGTAATCCCAGCCGCGGCTTCCAGAGTCGCCGCCGTTTTCGTGTACGCGGGCAACATTGCTCAAATATGGTTCTTCAATTGATTTTGCATGTGTCGGGTTTTTGATTCTGTAAACATCGTGAATATCGCGTGCCGCATGGAACTGAGGCATGAATAGCGCGTCTCCGTTCCAGAATTCTGTTTCTACAAGAGGTCCGTCAAATTCCTGGAATCCAAGGGAACAAAGTTTGTCTTTTACTGATTCCAAGAACTGTACATAAGGATTTGTTCTTCCTGGAATGATTCGTGCAGGCTGCAAAGAAATGTTGTATCCGCGGAAAGTTCCGTTTTTCCATTCGCCGCTTGCAAGCATTTTTGGAGTTATCTCGCCAATTTCGTTTCCTGTTACGCCGGCTTTTTCAAGAGCTGCTTTTACCTGTGCTGCTTCTGGAACAAGCTTGTAAGTTACAGTCTCGCGTTCAATGATTTTAAATGGACTGTCTACTGCGCCACGTTTTTTTGCAAGTGTAGCGATTACATCCTGCTGTTCTTTTGAAAGGTCTTTTTTGTCAATCTGACCATTCTGGCTTTTTTCCGCCATTTTTAAAAGTTCTGAAGCAACCGCAATTCTTGCCGGAAGAGCTGCTCCTGTGTATTCAGCTTTTTTTTCAACATTCATTTTAAGAACGCCATCTTTTGCAAGCTGACCGAATGCTGAGCCGATGTCTTTGTTTTCAATTTTTAAAGCTGCCGCAATTTCTGGAAGTGTTTTCGCTCCGGAATCTTTGAGCAGGGAAACAACGCGTTCTTCTACAGTTCCATCTTTTGCGAGCGTTTTGCCCATGTCTGTGATTTCGTAGTATGTGTGGGCAACTCGTCCAATTTCTTTAAGAAGTTCCTTTCCGCCCAGCCAAGAAAAAGCCTGGTTTGCGTGCCCCTCTTTGTAGTCGAGTTCTTTGATTAATTTTTCAGAAGTAAGTTCGTCCTTATCTGAATACTTTAAAAGCACCTTGATTTCCAGAGGATGCAGATTCTTAATAATGTTTGAAATATCCATTTGTTTGACCTGAAAAGATTATCGAGTGAATTTTACGTGGGAAATATATTGTGCCCAGCTTACGCCTCGGTCATCTTTAAAATATCGTTCTCTGTCTCTGTCTAAGTATGTGTAATGATAGAACTTGTTCTGTTTTGTAAAATCTTCAAGACAGCCAAGAACTGCATTCATCGCTTCTCCAGAGTCGTATGTTATGTACATAGCAGTATAATAAATTCTAGCCTCTTCTGTCATCGGTGTGTATTCAATTTTTACCTTTGCAGTTTTGTCAACCGTGTGCTGAACTTCTGGAACTATTACTCTTTTTGAAAGATCCACTTTGTTTTTTTCTTCAGGAAGCGCAGAAACTTCGGACTGAGCAAAAACATTTCCAGCAAATATAAACATTGAAAGTAGTAAAACAAGAACTTTCTTCATAAGAGACCCCCTAAATGCATTGCAATATTAGAACATTGTGTGTTTTATAATTCTATCTGTTTCTAAAAAAAAATCAAGTTTAACCGAATATTGACCTTGCGTTATTCCGATTTTTGGTTCTTTAGAGATTATGATTCTGCCGGAAATTTCCTTTGGCTTGTTTTTGATTATCGGGCGGTAAAAATTTCTTATTCCGTCGCGGATTGAATTTTTTGTTGCTTCAGTGATTCCTTCAAAACCGAGCTTTACAGAAGCTGAGCCGGTTCCCTGTGTTTTTTGTGTTGTCATTGTTTCCCACGATTTGAAGCTGTGGATCTGGTTTTTTGTGCGCGTGTATTCCGCCCAGATGTGCACTAGATTGTCCTGAATCCATGGATTTTTGTAAGTTATCG
This sequence comes from Treponema sp. UBA7590, assembly GCA_002478955.1. Lineage (GTDB taxonomy): Bacteria > Spirochaetota > Spirochaetia > Treponematales > Treponemataceae > Treponema_D. The sequence continues at coordinate 27,036 of DLKK01000096.1, read as the reverse complement.
GGTTTGCTTTTGTGTCAATTTGATTTATTGGTGAGATTTCAAAATATTCATCAATTGCGCGCAGCTTGTCAGACGGAGTGTAGACAAAATTCCAGCCGTAGACCATTCCATTTATAAGGAAAGGCGCCACGTTTTTTATCCGGTTTGTTGAATATTCAAAAATTCCTGCTTCTGTGTTCTGGGCTTCCGCAAGTTCTGGGTAAGCGTCTAGTTCTGACCATACGTGGATGTGGATTGTCTGTTCAAAATTTGGTGTTTGGGCGTTTGCCGCGATAATCAGGAGGAGAAAAAATATATTGAGAAAAATAATTTTTCTATTTTTCAACATAGTCTGTTGAAACAAGCGAAGGTGGCGCGTATGTGACTCTGTTTCTTCCGTTGTGCTTTGACATGTACAGGCCTTGGTCCGCCTGGTTTACAATTTGTGCTGCTACTGTAACAGGGTTGGTCTTGTGGTCAAAAACTGAAACACCACAGGAAATTGTTACTTTCATGTGCTGGTCATTGAACGTAAAGTCAAAATTTTCTATTGATGAACGGATTCTTTCCGCGATTTGTATTGCATCATCTTTTTTTGTGTCATTCAGAAGAACTGTGAATTCCTCGCCGCCGTAACGGCTTGCAAGGTCATCGTCGCGGAGTCCGGTTTTTATAAGATGTGCAACTTGCTTCAACACATAGTCGCCACATTCGTGTCCGTAAGTGTCATTGAAATGTTTGAAGAAATCGATGTCGAACATAAGGATTGCAAGTGGAATTTTCTGCGTCATTGCGTTGTCCAGCTTTTCTGTAAGCACGTTGAAAAAATAATATTTCAGTTTAAGTTGGGTCATCATGTCTGTTGAGGAACGTTCAATCAGCGCAGAATTGTTGATTGCGATTGCCCCGAGCGACGCAATGTTCTGAACCAAATCTTTTTCGTAGTCGGTGTAGGAAATGTCGCTTCCCGGCTCAAAAGTAAAGCGTTCGCCAAGAAACAGAATTCCGTTTATATGATTTTTCTGGACGAGAGGAACAATCAGCGTCGGTGTAAGTGATTTCAGCATTTCTCCTACGGTTGTGTGCGGGCTGTGTTCAAGCAGATAATCCAGCGTTACAGGTCGTTTTTCTTCTGAAAGGGTTGTGATTACCGGATCTGTGTATGGAATCTGATATTTTAAGTTGGATTTCGGGTCAATTACGCTTTGCTTTGTCTCGAGCTGGAAATATTCAGAGTTCAGTATATCCAGGACAAAAATTCCAGCATTCGTAACCCTCATTTGTGCCATGCAGGAAAATACGATTGACTCAAGAAGTTTCGGGCCTTCCAGGGTTGAACAAAAAGAGCGGGAAATGTCTAAAAGTTGTTCGAGGTCGTAAATATGTTTTTCGTATTCAGCAATCATCTGGCTGCTTAGCTTTTTTTCCATTTCTTCTTTCGTCTTCCCCCCCCCCGGAATATGGGCTTAATTAGAAATTATAGCATAGTTTTTCATAATTTCAAAAAATATTTCCCACTTAGGAAATTGATCTTCCATTATATCTGTATTATCGCGATTTCTTGATGACATCATTAGAACTTTTAAATTTGAAATGATTTCGCTTGTAGGTTTTTTTGCATCCTGCAGGAGTCCAGAAATATGATTTGAAAGCCTGTGAATGTTGTTTATCTCGTGGGAAACAATTTTGCTCGCCTGATTGTTTATTGTAGAGACCATGTTTTCTAGTTTTCTGAAAAATTCCGGATCGTTATGCGAGTCGTTGATAAATCCTTCTAGCATTGCGACAGAATTTGGTGCGCCGGCAGAAAAAGAATTCTCAAAATCCTGGATTGTTTTTGAACTTTCCAGCGCCGCGAAAACATCCGAGGCAAAATCTGATTTATATTGAGGATTGTTAAAAAATCCTTCAACAATAATGTCGTTAAGGAGCGAACGGATTGAGTCGGAAAGATAAATTGCCAGGAATGTCTTTAAAATTCTCATTGGCATAATCCATGTGAAAGAAACCGAGGAATTTGCAAGAAGTTTTGCGTTTTCGTCGTTGTTGTAGCCGTTGAGCGTTAAAAGTTCAGTTGTGCCAAAAAGGTTCTGCAGCTCATTGTTGATTCTTTCGTCTTTCATTTCAGTTTTTATTCGTTGTTCGTCTGATTTGAATTTTGACTGAAGCATTTCGCTGAAGTGTTTCCGTGCGGAATCGTTGTAGCTTGCGAATTTAGGCGCATAGTTCAGGTCGCCTTTTGCGTAGCAAATCAAAAGACGGATTCGTTCCGGCGAGATTATGTGTTTTAGGATAAATGCAATTTTTTTCAGATTTTCTTTAAGGTCGTCCTCGGAATGCTGGCGCGCAAAAGATGAGCCTGCGGTCAGGGTGAAGATTGCCGAGATTGCGTTGGACGTACTTGTGGTGATATTCAGTCCGCGGATGATAAAATAAAGGTCTTCCAGGACATTTGTTACTTTTTCAACAGGAATTTCAAGATAGCTCGGTTTGTAACTTGAGTCTGCTGAAATAAAGTTCGGATCAAAAATTTGAAGTATTGTCACAAAATTGAAGCGGCAAAAGTCGCTGAACTGGTGAAGAATGTTCAGGTCGTAGTCAATTTTTTTAAAAGTGTCGGAATTCAGTTCGTGCAGAATTTTTTCAAGGTTTTTGTGCTGCCGGTCAAAAAGCTGAGAGGTTGTCATCGCGGATTTGCTTTCGAGTTCGGTTTTCCGGTTTTCGTATTCAAGTGAAGCGACAAGTTTTTGTGTCTGGCTGGAAAATCCTGTAAGGACAAGCTGATTTTCAAACCGCTGGTTTCTTGGAACGTCCGGGCTGAAAATTGTTGAGGAGAGCAAATCGTTCAGCGGTTTTGTATTTATATAGAGAATTCTGATTGCTTCCGCAAAATTTGGAAGAATTTTTCCGTTCTTGAAAATGACTGGCTCCTGCGAGCGCAATTCGTTTTCAAGTTTGCGCATCTGAAGCCTTTTTTGCACTTCTGGAGAATTTTTGTTAAAAATTGACTCGAAAAATTCTGAAATAGCCTGTAGCAAACCCATGTTTTTAGTTTATCCCGAAATTATGTAAGGGTCAAATATCGTGTGATATTCTTTTATTGATGAAGCGTGAACGGTTTTCTGGCGCAATTCGGCTCCGCCGGAAATTCCTTTAGAATATGCACAGAATCTTTTACGCATTTCCATGCACGCGCTTTTTTCGTTTGTGTCGGAAGAAAGCATTTCCAGTTCTTTGAAGCCGGTTTTCAGGCGCTCAGAAATAGGAATCTCCTTGTACGAGCCAGTTGTCAAAAGCTGTATTGTCTTTGTAAAAATAAAAGGATTTCCCATTGCGCCACGGGCAAACATTACTCCGTCAACGCCAGTTTCTTCCAGCATTCTTTTTGCATCTTCCGGCGTGAAAAGATCTCCTGAGCCAAACACAGGAACTTTTCCTTCCGCAAGTTTTACAAGCTCGGCAAGTTTTGTCCAGTCTGATTTTCCCTCGTAGCCTTGAGCTTTTGTGCGCGGATGCATTGTTATTGCGTTCACTCCAGCTTCCAGCGCGGCGTCTGCGGCTTCTTTGTATGTTATTGAATTCTGATCCCAGCCGGAACGGATTTTCACGGTTACAGCAGCTTTTCCTTTTGCGGCGTTCACAACGGCTTCTGCAATTTTTCGTAACATCAGAGGATTCTGTGTAAGTGCTGACCCTGCCCCTGTTTTTACAATTTTTGGAACAGGGCAGCCACAGTTTATGTCAATACATTCGCAGTGAGTTTTTTCCAGCACAATTTCAGCGGCTTCAGCCATTTTTTCGGGTTCGCCGCCAAAAATCTGTACGGAATAAACTTTCTCGTTGTCGGCTCGGCGCATAAGCGTTTCTGTTTTCAGGTTGTTTCTCGTGAGCGCCTCTGCGGAAACCATTTCTGTGTACGTGAACGACGCTCCGTTTTCAATGCAAATTGAGCGGAACGAGCGGTCGCTGTAACCTGCGACGGGTGCCAGAAAAAGATTTCCATTCAGTTGTATTTGGCCAATTTTTACCGGATGATAAAGCATTTTATTCTTCCGGCAGGTTGAACGCTTTGCAGCTGTTTTTCCAAAGCTGGACGCTGAGTTTTTCCAGGTCAATATCAAGCATTTCCGCAAGGAATTTTGCTGTTGACGGAAGATATGCCGGCATTGTGCGTTTTCTTTCCCGGTATTCTGCAGGAATCATGAACGGCGACTCTGTTTCAATAAGAATTCTTTCGAGCGGAATGTTCAGAACAGTCTCGTGCAGATTTCTTGCGTTTCTGTAAGTCAGGTTTCCCGCGAACGAGAACCAGATGTTCATGTCGAGGCACTTTTTCGCGTACTGAGCATCTTCTGAATAACAGTGAAGAATTGCACCCGCGCCAGGAATTCTTTCTTTCAATATGTCGAAAAGATCCTTTCCTGCGTTGCGGTTGTGGATTATCACCGGCAAGTTGTGTTTCTGCGCAATCTCAAGCTGAGTGATAAAAAGTTCAATCTGCGAACGCTTGTCGCCAAACTGCTTGTAGTAGTCAAGTCCTGTTTCGCCAACGGCAACAACATTCGGAAGTTTCAAATATTCTTCTATTTTATTGATGTAGTCTGCTCCTGGGTTTGCTACTTCAGATGGAGCGACGCCGACTGCATGATAAATTCCAGGAATAGCCTTTATTTGCGGATAAACCTTGGCAAAATCGTGCAGAGAATTATTAATGCTTACAATACGAGTTACTCCAGCAATCTTGGCTTGCTGAATTACACGTAGTTGTTCGATAGGGTCATCGTAAATAAGCCCGATGTGAGCATGAGTATCAAAAAATTGCATGGCTTTCTTCCAAAAGATTATTTTGTAGACAGGAATGTCTAAATAAAACGATACATTTTTTGTTCGTTTATACCGATAAAGATAATATAGGATTTTTTAGTTGTCAACTTTTAAAGTCTAATAAGATAAAATTCGACATAAAATTTGACAGTATGTAACTCACTTGTTATACTAAAAAAATCGCGTGGTATTTTATATAAAATATTAACGGAGATTAACTTGGCAAGAACACAAAGATATAAAAACATTGAAAAAAAAATTGCTTCAAACGTTCATAACGGATTTGTTTCTTTTTTTAAGGCAATTGGTAATTTCTTTGTAAAACTGTTTAAGATTTTCGATAGCAAACTCACAATCATGATTGTTCCGCATTCGCAGAGCAAGGTCATAAATATCCAGACGAATGTTTTTGCGCTTTCGTTCGGACTGATTCTTGTGGTTGGAATTGTGACATCCTTCTTTTATTTTAATCGGCGGGCTGTTATTTCCAACACAGAGATTTCAAGATTGATGAATAAAAACCGCGAGACACTTGCAAGTCTGGATGAGCTTCGGGATGAAAACACTAATCTTTTGCAGGCGGCAAAACGGTTTCAGAATTCGCTTTCGCAGTCCCTTTCGCTTTTGGGATTGAACAGAAACAACAATGTTTCCCAGGCTTCTATGCAAGGCGGTGATTTGATGTCATTGCTTGGTTCAAATGATTCTGCCAGCGGTTCTGTAAACGAGACTGCTGACGTGCGTTCTCTTACAGCATATCTTGAAGAAGCTGTTCAGCCTATTGAGCAGATTGGAAAAATGCTGGACAACCAGAGTTCTTTGTTCCGCGAAATTCCAAACATTTGGCCGGTAAATAATCCTAATGTACATATTTCCCAGCAGTTCGGACCGAATATCCATGCGATTACGGGGCAATGGTATATTCACAAGGGAATTGACTTTTCTACATGGCGTTCCGGCGACCCGATTATGGCTACGGCAAACGGTCAGGTTGTAACTGTGGGTTACGATGCCAGTTTTGGTATAAATGTTATTATTCGCCACAAGCATGGTATGTATACTCGTTATGCGCACATGAGTGCGACACGTGTGAAGAAAGGTGAATTCGTAAATCAGGGGCAGGTTATTGGTTACATTGGAAATACTGGTGTAACGACAGGTCCGCATCTTCATTATGAAGTTCATATTGGTTCAGACGTTGTAGATCCTGTAAAATACATCAATATTAAGTTTTCTAAATAGGAATATATGGCATTTCGTTCAGATGATATTTCAATAAACACGCTAATCGGAAACGGTTCTTTTATAAAGGGAAATATGCGCGTCAATGGTTTTATCAGAATTGATGGCGATATTGATGGCGATATTGATACTGACGGAGCTGTGATTATAAGCGAAAAGGCGAAAATCCGCGGAAATCTTACCGCAAAATCAGCAATTGTAGGCGGAATTGTGCTAGGCGATATTTCTGCGAAAGAGGGCGTAAAACTTCTTTCTTCTTCTGCTGTGATTGGAAATATCATTACTAAAAAAGTGCAGATGGAAGATGATGTTATTTTTCAGGGACATTGCATTTCTATCTCTGATGAAGAACGCTTTGAAGAGGCGAAAAAATATTTCCTTCAGCAAAAAGCAATCCGTGATAAGGCAGTCTTTTAATGGGCGAATTTGATGTATTGAATTCATCGCTGTATTTTTCTGCTGCATCGGCTGCTTCTCAAAAAGCACAGAAGGAGCAGGGTAAACTAAAATCTGAAAAGGCAAAAAAATCTTCTTTTGAAAATATCATGAAAAAAGAAGAGGCGCTTGTGGAACTTGCAAGTTCAGGGCTTCCTATTGAGATTGCGGGGCTTTCGCTTGAAGATGCTGTGAATTACTTGAAAGATGCAGTTGATACAGCCGCAGATGCTCTTTCTGATTCTGCAAATGAAAAAAATGTTGCCGCTTTCAGAAAATCTGTTGGGCAATTCATAAAATATATTGAAAAAAATAATTACGAAATTAAAAGTCGAAAAAGATTGGGGGTTTCCCACCGAAAATCAGTTTATTTTGAGGAAAAAAGGCCTGTCGATCCGCTTTTTCAAGTCCGTGTCATAGACAAAAAACTTGATGAGCTTGCCTTGATGGTTCTGCAAAATCACGCTGATAAATTAAATTTGCTGTCAAAAATTGAAGAGATTAAAGGTCTGCTTGTGGATTTTTTGGCGGAATAAGGTATAATTAAAAACTGCAAAATATGAGTGATATTTTTGAAGAAGATATAGATGAAAACGAAAATCTTTCGTCTTTGGAAGATGATGGCGACAACAGCCACGAAGAGGAATATGTTTTTGACACACCGCTTTATGTGCTGAAACTTGATTATTCCTGCGAGACTGTTTATGCAAAAAACGAAAAGAAAATTGATGTTCGCGTTGGCGAGAAAGTTATTATTCCAACCAGATATGGTAAAGATATGGCGAAATTTATCGGACTTTCAAAAAAGCCGATTGGAATAAAGCCTGCTGATGTTGTTGTTATTGAACGGAAAGCTGATTCTGAGGATCTTGCAAAAGATGCGGAAAACAAAGAGAAGGAAAAAGAGGCTTTCGGCGTTTTTAAGGAAAAAGTTGCGCTCCATAAACTTGACATGAAGCTGATTTCTGTTCATTTTCTGGTGGATGAGCCAAAAGCGTTGTTCTTTTTCAGTTCGGAAAACCGCGTTGACTTTAGGGAACTTGTGAAAGATTTGGTGAGCGTCTTTAAGATGCGCATTGAATTGCGTCAGATTGGTGTTCGCGATGAATCCCGGATAATCGGAGGACTTGGCGCGTGCGGCAGACCATTCTGTTGCCATGGAATAAGCGACAAGTTGCGCCCGGTTTCTATCCGCATGGCAAAAGACCAGAATCTTTCTTTGAATTCTATGAAAATCAGCGGACAGTGCGGTCGTTTGTTGTGCTGCCTTTCTTATGAATTTGACTGGTACAGCGAAGCCCGCAAAAAACTTCCGGCAGAAGGCGTTCATATTTATTATGACGGAACAAATTTTAAGATTTCGGAAGTCAATCTGCTTACAAATATGGTGAAAATGCTTGGTGACGACGGTCGTTTGCTTGAGGTGAACGCAAAACGTTTTTCGCGTGAAAACAACAAGTGGAAAATCAACTGAGTTTTTTTTATAGTTGATTTTCGCCTTTTTCCAGGTTTTCCATAAAGGTGTTCAGGTCGTTCAAGGCTTCAAGGTTTGGCTTTTGGAAATTCTTTCTTTGCCTTGTCGCAGAATTGAAAAGTTTGTCCAAAAGCTCAGTGCAATTGTCAACCATGATTTCGTAGATTTTTGGAATCAATAGTTTTTTGTTTGAAAAATCCAGTCCACCTTGCCCGGATTTTGTGGAAAAGGCAAAAACATAAAGAATGCCGGTTTCTGTGTTTCGTGTCATGTAAAGAACTGCATCTGAATGGAACCGCAAGCCTTTTATTGTGAACGCAATATCTTGAACTTTTTCGTATTGGGCGATTTCCGCCATTCCTTCTGGAAGTGTTACAGAAAAATGTGAAATGCTTATGTCGTTCAGATTTCCCTGGATAATTCCGCTTTCTTCATGGGTAAATTGAAATTTGCAGTTGTTTGCGCAGACTGCACGTACATTTTTTCGTCTGCCGGCGGCTTGGTTTGCGTAAAGCATTTTTTCTATAAGCTCAAAATTATTCTTTTTTTGGTATTCAAGCTGAATGCAGCCGCAATGGATTCCAATTGTGTACAGATAAAGTTTTTCAATTGCTGCTTTTTCTGTTGGAGTTTGCCGTTTTGAATAAGTTACGCCAAATTGCGCTTCCGGATATTTTTCCTGAAGCTGACTGATAAGCCGTGGCCAAGTATTGTCCTGAAGCGGCGCATCAATGTTAAAAAATAAAATTGAATCTTTAAAAATAGAAAGAATAATATCGATTTTAATTTCTATTGGAAGAAAAATATCAGTGTCGATGAAATAACATTCATAGCCTAGAGCAAGATATTCTTCAAGGTAAGTCTGCGGAAACAAAGAACGGTCGGGCGCAATAAAGAACGTTTTTCGGCCTTTTACGATTTCATCAACGAAGTTACTCATTTTACCCCCGAAATATTCGGAATATTATATCACATAAATCTTTACTTAGGGGAAAAAATTACGTTAAAATCAAAACAATATGGAATTTACACAAGAAGCAATTGACGCATTGACCGTCAATGAAGTTGAGATTATGAAAAAGATTGCTGAGGAACTTAATATTCGTGTTCAGCAAGTTAGCGCGGTTATCAGTTTGATTCAGGAAGATTGTACAATTGCCTTTATCAGTCGTTACCGAAAAGAAAAGACAGGAAATTTGGATGAAGTTCAGGTTCGTGATTGCGATCATTTGTTCAAATCATATAAAAATCTTGAAGAACGACGCCTTGAAATTGTGAAGGGCGTTTTTGCCCAGGGAAAACTTACGGATTCGTTGTACGAGGCTATTATGTCTGCAACAACGCTTGCTGCGCTGGAGGATTTGTGGGCTCCTTTCAAAAAGAAAAAGAAGACACGTGGAATGGTTGCCCAGGAAAAAGGTCTTGAGCCTTTGGCAGATGCAATGCTTGTGATGGATGATTCGTCTATAGAAAAAGAAGCTGAAAAATATGTAAAAACAGACGCGGAAGATTCGGCTCTTAATGTTGAATCCGCAAAAGATGCTCTGGATGGCGCAAAAGATATTATTGCGGAGCGAGTTAGCCAGGAATCAGAAAACAGAACTGCAATCCATGATTTGTATATGGCGACTGGAAACATAAAATCAAAAGGAATTGTTCCAGAAGGCCAGACGGAAGAGCAGGCGATGAAAACCAGCACTTACCAGATGTATTGGGATTATGCCGAGCCGCTTAATCAGGTGAAGCCTCATAGAATTCTTGCAATGAACCGTGCTGAGCGGGAAGGGGCTTTGGAAGTTACAATCGATGTTGATGTTGATGCGGCAATTGACTTGATAACTAAAAAAACAGATACCCACAATAAATATCACAAAGAAGCGATTGAGGACGGAATTGTTCGTCTGCTTTCTCCAGCGGTTGTACGGGAAATACGTTCAAATGAATCTGATGAAGCAGATGCGCACGGAATTGGAATTTTCAGTGAAAATCTGAAAAATCTTCTGATGACACAGCCAATCAAGGGAAGCCGTGTTCTGGGCGTTGACCCTGGTTACAGAAACGGAACAAAATGCGCCGCTCTTGATGAGACTGGAAAATATCTTGGATTTTTTAAGATTTTCCAGGAGCAAGATCCAGAGGGCGCATACAAGGCAATCAATGATGCTGTTGATAAGTATGATATTCAAGTTATTGCGGTTGGAAACGGAACTGGTTCTCAGGAAGTTCAGGCGATTGTCTCTAAAGTTATAAGCGAAAATTATGCTGATTCTGATGTAAAATACACAGTTGTTGACGAATCTGGTGCTTCTGTTTATTCAGCGAGCCCGGTTGCGACAGAAGAATTCCCGGATTTGGACGTAATGGTTCGTGGTGCGATTTCTATGGGGCGACGTTTGCAGGATCCTCTTGCGGAGCTTGTAAAGATTGACCCTAAAGCAATTGGCGTTGGACTTTATCAGCATGATGTAAACCAGAAGAAACTTGCGGAACAGCTTGATGAAGTAGTTGGTTCGGTTGTAAACAATGTCGGTGTAAATTTGAACACAGCTTCTTATATGCTTTTGAAATATGTTTCTGGAATCAATACTTCAACGGCAAAAAAAATCGTTGCTTACCGCGATGCAAACGGAAAAATCTTGAGCCGCGAAGAATTGAAGAAAGTTCCTGGCGTTGGTCCAAAAGCTTTTGAGCAGTGCGCAGGATTCCTGAAGATTGCGGAAAGTGCGGATCCTTTGGACAATACTTGGGTTCACCCGGAAAATTATGCTGTTGCCCGGGAAGTTTTGCCAACTGTAAAATCTGGCGGTAAAATCGACAATGCGACACGAAAGGTGCTTTGCGAAAAATACAATATTGGCGAAACAACTTTGAATGATATAATTGATGAGCTTCAGAAACCAAATCGTGATCCTCGCGATGGTTATCCGGCTCCGATTATGCAGAAAGGCGTTGTTCAGTTTGAAGACCTTAAAGAAGGAATGAAAGTGACTGGAAAAATCAAGAATGTTGTTGATTTTGGAGCATTTGTTGATATCGGTTTGCATGAAACTGCGCTGATTCACGTTTCTGAGTTGAGCGACAATTTTGTTTCTGATCCGATGGAAGTTGTTAAAGTTGGCGATATTTTTGAGTTTACAATTATTGGTCTTGACAAAGACCGAAAACGTATTAGTCTTTCCTTGAAAAGTGATGCGGCAAACAGAATCGGAGGAAATTCTGCGGCTGCTCCAAAATCTTCTTCTGAAAGAACTGGCGAAAGACGAAAAATTGTTGTTGTAAAAAAAGGCGCAAAAACTGATTCTGGTAAAACTTTCCAGCGCAATGAAAAAAATGGTCAGCGTGGCGGCAGGAACTACGGCAGTGATGACGGAATGAGCTACAATCCATTTGCGGCTCTGTTAAAAAAATAGTTTTTGTAAATTAATTGCAAATCTGGTGCGTTTTTTTTCGCGCCAGATTTGCAGAAGTTTTAAAATTTTGGGGGAGATTTATGAAGAAATTTTCAAAATTTGCTTTTTCAGTTTTTGTTTTTACCCTCTTTTCTTGTAAATATGAAATTCCAGAAAAAGTCACTCTTGTAACTGATGCAAAATATGCTTTTACAATAGGAAACTTTTCAAAATCACTTTCGGAATATTTGTCGGTTGAAAAAATAAAAGAATACGTGAACAGTTCTGAAGACAGCAAAATAAAATATTCAGTTTACGACTACAATCCTCCAAGCAACTCAAATTTGGAAAAACCGATGCAAGATTATCTTATTGATATGACGATTGCAGAAATTCCGGTTGATATTGGCTCTTACCTTGAAAAAATGGATTTTTCTGGACTGGATTCGGAAGGAATCACACTCGGACAAAAAATAGAAATTCCTGATCTTGCGGAACGCCGCGAGTCAACAAATATCAGTTTTCCGGATATTGCGCAAAAATTTGAAGACGAGACAATAAATATTATAAATGATTTGCCGCTTCCAGAAGTTTCTATTTCAGAAGTTTCACCAAAGACTGTAGCAACAAAAATCCAAAAGCCTGATTTTAAGACCGCGACATTTTATGAAGGCGGAATAATTTTGAATATCCTGCGCACAAGCGGAGACGCAAGCCCGGATTTTAAAACGAATTTTACTTTTGAGCTTTTGTCGGATGATGGAAAAATTCTTTCAAAAGTTCAGAATGTTGATATCTCTTCTGGAAACGAAAATTGTTTTTTTGATTTGAAAAACTGCACAATTTCCAGCAATTTGAATTTAAAAATTTATGGCGAAGTTTCTGGCGGAAGCGCGGCCAATATCTGCAAATATTCTTTGAATGCAAAATTCAGTCCGGGAACAAAATTCAGCAAAATAACAGGTTTTACAGATGAGATTGGCGATTCCGGTGAGGTTGAGCAATACATAAAACTTTCCACGGATGAAACTTTTGTAAAGTGTGAAATTTCTGACGGTTCGCTGGAACTTTTTTCAAAAAAGCCTGATGGATGGACTGGCGTTACGGCAAAATTTTCTGATTCGGGAAGTATTTCCGGGGCGTTGGAACTGCCAGAAGGACGAAATCTTGTTTCTGTTGAAGATAGTTCCTCTTTTGTACATAAAAAACTTGATTTGGCTGGAAGCACTTACACAAAGGAAACTGATCCGGACGGAAAAATAACTTTTAAGGATAAAATCAGTTTTTCATGCAGCAATGCGACTTTGGTTTTTCCTTATGGCGAGCAGCCACAGGTAACGCTGGAAACCGTATGCAAAATTGCAAAGGCAAAATATGTGGTTCTGGACTTAAGTTCAAAAGAAGATTTGCTGCATTTTAGGAAAGAAACTCCATTTTCTGATGATATAACAAATTACGTGGAAGAAATGACTTTGATCAACAGCGGAATGGATATCTCCTATAAAAACACATTGCCGCGCGTTTCTGACGGCGACAATACAATCAGGCTTGAAGTTGTTTCTGGACTTTTAAAGATTGAAGATACGGACGAAAAACAAAAATCATTGTTGCCTCAAAAGTCGGAGACTTTAAAAAGCCTTTCGCCTGATGGGCAGGAAATTGTTGTTCATCCAAAAAATGAAAAAATCGATTTTGATATAAAACTTGTTCTTCCGTGCGAAGATGGAATGCCGGAAAATTATGCGGTTCTAAAAAACGTGGAATTAAACGGTGCGTATGAAATTTCTGTGACTGCAAAACCGGTTTTTGACTGGAAGAACGTAAAACTCAAAAGTCAAAATTCAGATGATGCAAAAAAAAGCGGCGAGGAAGACACTGAGCTAAGCTTTGATAAACTTTTTTCTGCTCTAAAAGATGAGCTTGGCGAAGAATCTGCATTTATTGATAATGTGAAACTTGAGCATTTTCCGCTTTACATTTATTTTCAAAAACCGGAGCTGGAAGCGCTTTCTGGAATGGATTTTTCCGGCGATATTTCTTTAAGAACGTCCGAAAGCAATTCTGTTGAAGTTTTGAAAGGAAAAAACATTGAGTCAAAAAATGTTGAAGTTCTGGAAATGGACAAAGATGGCGTTGTGATAAGCGAATTCAACGAAAAAAATGCTTCCGGCTACGCTGATATTGCGGAACTTTTTAACAACAGCAAGTCCGAAACCATAAAACTCGACTATGACGTTCAGTTTGGTGGCTTGAATGAGACAATTGAGATTACAAAAGAAAATTATGAGGCGTTAAAGGCGAGCGCGGATAAAGATATTCCGGTTTCCATAAAAGTTTCGGCGCGGCTTGTAGTTCCTCTTGCATTAAAATTGGATGCTCCAGAAGCAGATGGAAATAAAACCACGCTGAACATTTTAAAGCTTGCAAAAATTGAATCAGATGACGATTTGTTCAGCCGCAGCGAAGCCACTTCCCTTGAAGACATTGAAAAATACATTGATTTGATTCAGTCCACAAATTTGATTTACGAAGTTCATAACGGACTTTTCAGTTATTCAGAAAAAGCCAAGTCCGGTTCAATTTTGTTTGAAACGAATCTGACGGACGTAAAAATTCCAGAGTACACAATTTCCTTGCAGAAGGGAAATACAAAAATCTACACAGAAGATGTGAAAAATATGCTGCGGACATATCCGTTTGTGCCAAAAATAATCCTGACTTTGCCGGACGGAACTTTACAAATTTCAAGAAATGCGGAATTCCGGATAAATCTTGCGGTGGAAATCCATGCAAATGGAAAAGTTACTATTTTCGGAGACTGATATGAAAAAGATTTTTTTTGCGTTGATTGCGCTTTTTTGTCCGGTTTTTATTTTTTCTGCGGATGCGGATTTTAATGACTCAACATTTGGAACGGAACTTGAACCGAGCTTTGAGGCAGAAACTTATGCGGAAGAGAATTTTGAGTCCGAGCCGGATTTTGAAGATGAATTTGTAGACGAGATTGATTCTGACATTGAACCGTTGAAATCCAAAGAAAAACTGCGGATAGACATTCCAAGGCGAATTTTTGAAATTGGTTTTGACACAAATGTTGGAATCTCAAACAATTATTTTGCTGCTTCTGATATTTTAAAGAAAGAACTTGAATTTAATCTTAGAAAAATTGCCGACGAGATTGACCCTAAAGGCTTAAGTTTTGACATGGTTCTTAGCTCTGATTTTTTTATGAATTTAAACTTAAAGAACGGCGTTTCTGTTGGTGTAAGTTCCGGGCTTGAAACGAGCGGCAACGGAGTTATTTCCAAGGAATTCTTTGAATTTTTGGGTTACGGAAATGACTTGAACGAAAGAATCTCTGTGGATGGAAGTGTGGATTCAAATATTTTTGCGTATGCCAAAACCGATGTTTCTTTTGACATAAAAGGTTTTCGCGTGAATTTTGGCCCGGCGCTATTTCTTCCGCTTCTGCATATAGAAACTACAAAATTCGATTCGCATTTTGTGAACAAAAGTGACGGTTCTGTTGATGCCCGGGTTGTTGCCGCATACAAAATAAATTCATGCATGCCGATGGAACCGCTTTTTGACAAAGAATTCAAGGATTTTTTTAAGCTGAACAATTTTGACTATACAATGGGATTTGACTTGTCCAGCTCGATTGAGCATCAGATTTTGAATACGCTTGCAGGAAGGGCTTATATACGTTTGCCGATTGTTCCGGGAAGCATGAATAACACAGTTTCTTCAACTGTTGAAATGAGTTACTCCGCTGATGATATTTTTGACATGATAAAAAATGAAGGCGACAAGCTGAATTTTGATTCTGGAGAAAAAACTTACGGCACTGAAAAATATTGGATTTCAAGACCGTTCAGAACCGGCGGAGAAATTGCATGGAAACCATTCGGAAAGTACGTTAAGTTTGGCGCATTGCTCGGATTCGGGGTGAAATATCCGTGGACAAGCGAGGCAAAGGCTTATGTTGAATACAAAACTTCATTTGATGCGGCGTTGTTCAATATTTTAGGCGTGAATTTTTCTTCATCATATATAAATGAGATTTTTATTCACCAGGTAGGATTTATGTTGAACTGCCGTGTTCTGGAAATTGATTTTGGTGCTTCCGCACAAGGCGCAAGCTTCAAGAAAAGCTTCCAGGGCTCAGGTTTTGGCGCTTACACAGGCTTTAGAATCGGGTGGTAGAATAAGACTTTGCCCGAAGTTTTTACTTGTTTTTTCTATATAAAAATATTGATTTTATGGTAACAGTCTGTGAAGAAATTGCCATTTTGATAAAAATATGTAAAATATCTTTTAGTTTCTTGCCTAAAGAAAATCTTTGTTTGTGCCGACAAAATATCGAGAGATAGCGTCCATTTAAAAAAATTGTCTTGTAGTTAAAAACTGAGGGGTATTTATGAAGAGATTTTTATTGCCTGTTATTTCCATTTTTTTTCTAGTGGCAACCATTTTTTCAGCCTGCGAGGTAGGGTTGGGCGAGTCTGTTGATACTGAAAAACCTACTGTTTCTATAGAATATCCGCCTAAAAATGTTGTTATTAAGGAAGATTTTGTTATAAGCGGAAAATGCCATGATGAAACTAGCCTAAAATCTGTAACTTTGCAATTTCAGAACAGCGAAACAAAAAATGAACATAATTTTACAGCCACTTTAAGCGATGACAAAAATTCTTGGTCAGCAAAAATAAATGAATTCGACTCAGATAGTAAAAAATACCCTTTACCGGACGGAACTTACTTTGTTACAGCTATTGCAACTGACGGTTCTGGAAAAACACAGGAAGATAAATCAACTTTAAGAATCGACAATACCCCCCCCCTGTTGGTTTTGACAAATCCAAGTACCGTTTTGGATGAAAAAACTCCGCTTGAAAAAGCAGGTGGCTTTGGTGCTACGATAAAACTTCAAGGTTCTGTAAATGATTTTTCAGTTACAGATAACGACAGCGGTTCAGAGCTTGTTTTTACAGTTTTTGATGGAAATAACAACTATCTTGGTCGCAGAGAAATGAGCAATATTCCGCCTTCTCTTGGAATTATTATAGGTGAATATTCAAGTTCAACAGAAAATCTTACGGATTCAAATAAATTCTATAACACAATTTATGGTACTGCCGGCGAAGTTGTGGATACGAAATACAGAAAATTCAAAATTACTGTTTCTGATTCGGCAAGAACTTATAAAGGTGAAAATGTTGCTGCAAATGCAGATGAACGCGGAAATATAACAGAATGTTATTATTTGAAAGATGAAATTTATACAGATGTAATATATAACTTTTCAATTGGCTATTCAGAAATTTACGAAATTATAAAAAAACAAGTTGGAAAAACTGCGGAACTTTCAGACCGTGAAAAAACTGTTTTGGATACGCTTGCGCAGTTCAAGCATGAATCAGATGATGAATACGAAGATAATTCTGAAGATTCTTTGCGGACTGCGGCAACTTCTAGAGTGTTAAAAATAGCTCCAGTTGGAACATTCTCTTTGAATCCAAAAAATAACCCTAGCTATGAAATTACAAGTATCGACGCATTTGATTCAACTTCTGAAAAACCGTGGGAAGAAAAAAGTATTTCTACTTCTGGAAATATAACTTTGCTTGCAAAATGCGGTTTAAGCGAAGCTCCTTTGGATTCAGAAACTTTTAAAGTAATTCTGTTTAAAACAGATGAAAAAGGCGTTCGGCTTACGGAAACAGATGAAGACAAAAATGAAGATGTTGAAATTCCTTGTGAATGGACAAAAAACGGTTCAAATTACACAGGTCGTGTTACGTTAAGCACAAAGTATGTTCAGGTTGCGCAGTTTTACGGAATTGAACTAAAAGGTAACGATACAACAGGACTTGAATTTTATAATGGTTCAAAAATATACAGATTCCTTGTTCAAACTGGAACAACACCGCCGGATGTAAAAATAACAGGATACAGTGCGCCAAGTTCTGGTTCAACTGTTTATCTAAAAAAGAAAGAAAACTCTACAGAAGTTGTTGATTTGGTTATTTCTGGAACTGCAGAAAGCCGTTCAGGTTCTGCAAAAGGAAAAGTAACTTTATGGCCAGTTATTAATGGCAATAAAGAGCAGTATAGCAATGTAGACGAATATGGTTACACAACAAAAAGCAATACGGAAAACTCTTGGACGCTAACCATTCCTGGAAAATTATTTAATGATGAAAAAAGCGATTCGTATACAGTAACAATTTATGCGCGTGATGAAATTTCAAATGAAACTTCAAAAGAAGTTTTTGTTATTTGTGATAAAGAAAATCCAAAAATTTCAATAAATTCTGTAAATAATGTTGTTGTTTTTGATTCTGATACAACGATAAAAGTTGGTGCAAATAGTTTAGAAGCTAAAGCGAACCGTGGTTATGTAAATGAAAAAATAACGCTTTCTGGAAATGTTTCTGATAACGACGCGTTTGCAAGCGGAAGCTGGAAAGCCACTTGTGATGAAAAAGAAATAGCTACTGGAACTTTGGACTCTTCGCAGATTAAGATTGAAATTGACACAATATTAGGAACTGATGGAAAAAATCTTGAGATAAACTTTACTGCTTTAGACCGTGCTGGTAATAAAGCTAATTATGAATATAAATATGAAGACGGAAATTCTTTAATAATCAGTCAGCTTACAGATTATCCGCGGGTAAGTCTTTCTAATGCTGATTTGTCTGTTACAACGGAAGAAGGAATTCAAGTTGGAAAGAATCTTTTTGATCAGACAGGAAACAACAGAATTTCCGGTTCGATTGTTGATGATGACGGAATTGATACGGTTGAAATTTATTATTCAGAAATTGGGAATAACGAATTTAAACTTCTTTATAATGGAAAATTAAATGCCAACGGCAAAACATCATATTCATTTAATCAGGAATTAAAAGATTCTAATGGAAATGCGCTTGCAGAAGGTTTCTATAGAATAAAAATCGTTGCAAAAGATAAAAAAGCAGATTCAGAGAGCGCAAATGTAAAAACAACAGAGACGGAGCCGTTCGTTGTCTGCATAAATAATGGCGCGCCAACAATTACGTTTACGAATCCGATAAAATATTCAGATGCGTATCAGTCTGCGGCTGGATTTACAGTTACTGGTAAGGTTACAGGTGAATTTAGAAATGATAAACCTATTCATCGTGGAACGGTTGACATTTCTGTAAAAGAAGACGGAACATGGTCTGATGATGTTTTAAAAGATTCTGAAGGCAAATTTTCTAACGGTATTGAACAAGATGAATCTACTGGTGTTTACACAATAACTTATTCTGTAAAAGACAGATTCAATCGGGAAACTATTGATACTGTAACATTTAAGATTGATGAGGAAGAACCGAAACCAGAAATTACTCAAGTTTCTCCTCTTGTAACAGACTCTGAACTTTCTGTTGTTGATAAAAACTATAAAAAGGGTGCAGTGAACGGCACAATTACAGTTCAAGGTTCTGCATCGGACAATGATAAGGTTATTTCTACAGTTTTAAAGATTTGTAAAGCTAAGATAGAAAATAATAATATTGTTGGTGATGGAGATGCGATTCAAAGTCTTTCTTATGATGGAACATCTGGAAAAACTGGTGAAGCAATTTCTATTCCTGAAGGAATAACAAATACAGTAAATAACTTTAAATTTGCGGTGAATACAGAGAAACTTGCAGATAATCAAGGCATTATTTTGCGAATTGAATGTAAAGATTCAAGTGGAAATACTGGTGTTGCTGAATATCCTGTTTATGTTTGCCAGGATACAGATATTCCAACTTTAAAGTTCAATAATGGCGACGTTAATTGCACGGATGAAACAGAAATAAAAGTTGGAAACAATCTTTTTGGAATGGGCAGCAATACGCTGTATATAAATGTAACAGATGATGATGGAGTAAAATATGTAGCATATACTGTTGATGACGACAAAGAGCAAAAAACTTTGTTATCAGACGGAAGTTCTACAACTTTTAGCGCAGGAATTGATGTTTCTACGTTAGGGGAAGGCGTCCATTCTTTAAAATTTGAAGTTAAGGATGTAGATGTAGATGTAGATGTAAATAAAAAAAGTCAGAATTTTCCGAAGGAAGATGGTTCTACTATAAAAGTTGCTTATGATAATGATGTACCAGAAATTTCTGTGTTAAAATTGGGGAATGTAACTTATACTCCGGGTTGTTTTGCAAAGCAAACGTTCCAGATATCAGGAACTGTGAAAGATTCTAGTGGTATTGTTACAATTTCTGAAAAATCACAGGATGGCACAGAGTCAATTAAAATTGAAAATTGTTCATCAGTAAAAGAATGGACTACAAGTGATATTACAAATAATTCTGGAGATATTACAAAAACATTTGTTGCAAAAGATAAATATGGGCGCGAAAAAACGTTAGAAATAAAATACAAGGTTGACACAGAGGCTCCGAAATTTGTAAGTGATTATATTTATTTAACCGGAGAAACTGTAAACGGCTCAAAAACTTATAGGTTGGGTGGCAGTGATGATAAATATGATACATATAATTCTGAAAATACTTGGTTTACAGGTTCTTCATTTACTATAAAAGGTGGTGATGGAACAAGTTCAAATATTCCGGTTACTGAAACTAATGATTTTGAAATAAAACTTTATAAAGGAAGCAAAACTTCTGAAAATCTGATTTCTACAATTCAACCATCAGGAAGTAATAAAAACTTTTCTGGAAACATAGATGTTGGAATGGAAACTGATTCAACAATAATTCTTGTTGCGATTGATGAGGCTGGAAATGAATCTAATGAATTACTTATTTCTGTAAATGTTGATAAAGATGCGCCAGCTCTTGAAACTAAAGAAATTTATCTTGAAAATCCAAATGAAAATTCTTCTGCGCAACCATTGGCAGAGAAAGGATTTGTAAACAAAGATAAAGTTTATGTGAAATTTGAAGCAACTGATTCTGTCAGCAAGGTAAAAACAGTAGAAATATATAAAACTGCTGCAATGAAAGAAAAACTTGGTGAAAAAGTTTTTGAAACTCCAGTTGAAACAGCATCTGATGTAATAGAAGTTGATGTTTCTGGCTTTGATTCAAAAGAATACGATTTATATATAAAAGTTACAGATGTTGCAGGAAATGCAATTACATCAGATTTGCCAAACTTTATTTTTGATAAAAATCCGCCTGTTGTAACATATTCAAGTCCAATGGCAAATTCAGATGCAAATAAATTAATAGCAATAGAAGGTTCAATAGATGACCTTAATCCTCCTGAAACAAATTCTGGATGGAATTTGCAGCTTAAAGTAAAAAAGCCAAATTCTACTTCTTTTGAAGTGGTTTCTAGTTATGCATTTGATACAACTGTTGAAACAAGCAAATTCAAAGTTTCTGGGATTGACACAGAACAAATTGGAGAAGGAAATGCCGAATTTATTGTAATTGCAACAGATAAAGCCGGAAATACAATTAACGAATCAACAGGAAAATCTTTAATCTTAAATATTAACCAAGATTCAGATAGACCGATAATACAGTTGAATACAATTTCTACGCAAGGCACAACAACTCTTTCAAGTAGTACAATTTCAGGAACAATCAGCGATGATGATGGGATTAAATCTCTTGAAATTCAACTTGTGAAAAAATCAGATTCTGGTTATGCAAGTATAACTGAATCTGGATGGAAAAAAGCGACTTTAAATGGTTCTAACTGGACTTGCTCATATTTTGATTCTTCAAACGATATTGATGGTGACTATAAAATTTATTTTAAGGTGACTGATTCTGAAAATGGCGTTTTTGAAACTCCAGAAACAGAGCCTTCTGCTGATACCGAAAAATGGAAATGTCCAAAGATAAATTTTGAAGGAAAAAATGAAGTTTGCAATGCGGTAAAGTTTAGTATTGACTCGACTCCTCCAGTGATAAAGTTCTTTGAGTTTGCGACATCAAAAGATAATAGCAATTGGTCTGAATGGAAAGAAGTAAATAATAATCAGCTTTTTGGCGGTATAAATTACAGATATGTAAAATTCCGGGTTCTTGCCTATGATACTGTTTCCGAGCAGGATGATTTATCTGTTTCTATAAAAATTCCAGAAATAAATAGAACGTATTTATATGCAGGACAAACTAAGAGTGCTTCCGAAATAAAATTATCAAATGTTTCTGCAACTGTTGACGGTAAGACTTATTATTACTTTGAAACTTCTGGTTCAATTGATTTCAATGATAGTAATAATCTTGTTCCTACTGGTTCTTATACAATTGAAGTGGAGGCAAAAGATAAGGCTGAAAAGCCAAAAACAATGTCTTTAGGAATAATAGTTGATAATACTGCGCCGAATACAATTTCAAAATTGAATCATTCTTCATCAGAAGAATTAACAGGTGAAATTTCTCTTAGTGGACAGGTTTCTGATGATTCAAAGGCAAATTCTGGAGTTGCTGAAATGTATTACGCAGTTCCTTATAAGAGTATTACCGATCCAAATCAATTAGCAGATTCAAGTGATTCTTCTAAATCTATTGGCGAAAGATGGACTCTCATAACAGGAGATTCAAGTATTGTTTGGAGTCTAACAATAAAGCCGGAGGATATTTATTCAAAAGATGGTTCAAAAATCACAGTAAAAGATGGCTATATAGGTTATAGGAAAGGAGTGTCTGGAATTTACGAGCTTCCAGTATGGTTTAAAATTGTAGATAACGCTGGTAACATTGGTTATGTAACAGTAAATTCAGTTCGTTATAATCCAGACGCTGATAAACCTCATGCAAGCATAACGTATCCGGTTCATAATGTAGAAGATCCTGATAATAAGGAGTCTAATGATAAGAATTTTGGTTACGTTGTGATGGGTGGAACAATTCGTTTTACAGGAACTGCGGAAGATGATGAAGGAATTCAGGCTGTTTATATTCAGTTTGATATGGATGGAGATGGAAAATTTGAAAATGGAGAAGGCATTGAGGGGTGTCCTGCAGATGTTGTTGCTGTGGAAATTCCAACTTCAACAGAAAACGGTAACCCAGAAAAAGGTGTTCTTGTAAAGGGAACAAACAGCTGGAGCTATTCATTAAAAGTTTCTGATTTAAAGAATCTTCTGTATTCTTCTGAAAATAAAAAGACCTTGAATGTAAGGAGTGTAGCCCTTGATACAGGTTCAAATGACTCTCCTTTGTTAGGAGAATGGTCAGAGACTATTCATATTTCTGTAAACAATGACGTTCCAGCTTTTGAATCTGTAAGGCTTGCCCAATATTCTGGAAGTTCAGAATCTGATGTGGAAATAAAAACAGTTGAATATCAGGATGATAAATATATTTCTGGACAAAATTGGTATTTAGTTGGAACGGTCAGCAGCAATGCGGGTATTTCTAATGTTCTTGTTGAGGAGGAATCAAAGAAATCTGAAATTTCTATAGATACATCAACAGGCATGCCGCAAATTACTGATAATAATAATCTTATACTTGAAAAAAAATCTGATGGTGGAAATATAAAAGAATTGACTTATAAAATTCCTATTGAAACTTCTGGTCGATGGGAAGTAAAAATTACAGTTACAGATAATGCTTCGGACGGAAGCCAAAAAACAAATTATTCAAATTATAGTATAAACATTGATAATACTCCGCCAGCATTTTACGATACACGAAATGATTCTGAAAAAGATACGTACGGAACTATAAAACTTTATAAAGGCGAATATGGTTCGAGTGGAAAAATCCTTGATGATAAGAATTTTGTTCAGAATTCAAATAAGATATTTACGCTTGCAGGACGCGTTTCTGAAGATGGTTCTGGTTATGAAAACGTAATCTTCTATTTTAAACGAGTCCCTAAGAGTGTAACTTCTGATAATCCTATTCGCGTTTATAATCCTATGGAATCTCATGGATTAGGAAACAGAAACAACCGCACGGATATTGAAGTTGATTCTGCAACAGATGGAAAAGTTTATATTAATTCCGATTGCTTGCCTGTGCTGTATATAAATTCTGCTGTTCGGGAAGATGATAACGAATATATTCTTGCTTCTGGTTATGCAGTAAACAATAAAAACATTAGAGTTGGCGGTCTTGTAAAAATCGGTGGACTTTACAGGAAAATTACAAAAGTTGAATATTCTTCTGGAACAGTAACATTTGATTCGTCTTGTGCTGTTTCCTATAAAGAAGCGGAATTTGTTTATGGAATGGTTGTTGATAATTCAGGCGAAAGTCTGAACTATGATAATTCAATCAAGAATGATGATGGAGATGGAATGGTTGAATCATTTTCTAAGAGTGGTTCTAACTACACTTGGGATGCTTCCATAGATTCAACAAATATTCCTGATGGGCCGATTGAAATTCATGTTGTTGCATTTGATAAGGCTGGAAATTCAAACCACGGATATGTAAAAACTTCTGTAAGCAACAATGCACCAAGAATTGCTCGCGTTCGTCTTGCAACCGATTTGAACTCAAATGGTAAATATGAAGAAAATGAAATGGAAGTATTTACGTATTTGGAAGAAGATACTAAAAATTGGAATGAAACCACAAAATCATCTGGAACTGAAATTTGGAATCTTGATGGTAAAGGCTGGACTATAAAAAAGAATCTGCAAGTTGAGCCAGAATTTGTAGGTGGAACTGCACCGTTCCACTATATTTTCACAAAAGAATCAGGAATTGGAGATGCAAAAAATCTAAAATCTGCAAAAACTGGCACAGAAACAGGTTCTATAACTGAAAATAAACAGGCATTTGAAATTTTGAACGATAGTTTTGATGAATCTGAAAACTTTGAGGATGGGATAAACACCTATCAGTTCAGTTTCTGGGATTCAACAGAAGAAACAACACCATGTCAGGATTCTCAATGGACGGTTTTAAACGTTCAGTTAAAACAAGATATTGCAGATACCGTAGCTCCAAAAGTTGTAATAAAACCATTCTATTGGAACAATGATGAAGATAACAGTCTTTATCAAAATAGCCTTTCGAATGGACACATTGAACTTGAGGAAGACTGGAAAAATGCTTCAGGCTATAACTCATCTGCTACTTCTGGAGAATATGATGGCGACCCTAAAGTTTCGGGAAAAATTGTTTTGCATGGGACTGCTTATGATGACGTTTGTTTAAGCTCTTTGTGGATAAAATTTGGCAAAGATAAAGGAACTTCAACACAAAAACTTGAATTCGAAAACTATTTAAAAACAACTGGATATGGAATAAATGGAAAATATGGTGATTATGTTCAGGTGGCACATTATAATTCTTCTGAAAATAAATGGGAAATCTCTGCAGCCACAATGGATTCAACTGGCTGGGAATTTACAATAGAAGATGGTTATTTTGACCAGAATGGACATAAGGTAAACTGGACATTAAGCCTTGATACAGCAAAACTGAGTGGAGTTGCAGGCTCTGATATAGACTTTAAAATTATGGCGGTTGACCATTTGAACAATGATGCCCACAAATCAAGCGAAAACAATTCAACAGAATTAAATTCCGATGCAAGTATAAATACTGCTGATGATGTTTATAATAAACCTGCATATAGAATGGACGTTGTGCCGTATATAACTGGACTGACAACAAAACTTTCAAGCATAGAAAAGAAAAATCCGTCTGTCTATGGAAGAACAGCACTTGGAAAATATCCGGTTTATTATTACACAAAAAATGCTTCAGGCAGTGAGGAATCTGAAAAAATTGGTGTAAAAGGTTTTAATATTTCAAATGGCGCAAACGTTTATTTTGAAGGAAATGTAACAACAACGTTGGACAGTGATTTGAAATTTGAATTGCCTGCAAATGCAAAGTCTGGAAAAATTTATGTTTTTGTAAATTCCATAGAGAACCTTAACAATAAAAATTATAAGGACTCAAAAGGTTCTTATAAAAATATAAATAAAACAGGCTCTCTTTATGAAAATTATAGACATTATTACAATAGGCAGGCAAATAATGTAAACAATGATAATCTGGAAGATGATGTTGAAATTGCAATTTGGGGGATTAATTCACAATCAGCCGAATCGCCGGAAGGTGTTATTACAGAGCCTTCTATGCATATAAATCCTGTTGATGGACAGCTCGGATTCTCATTCTCTTCTGGAAATTACGGTTATTATCCGGATGGAGTGAACAACAAAGGTTCTGCTCAAACTTCTTCATTAAAATTCTGGTGTCGTGATTATACTCCTGTAAATACAATGCGCTTTATTTATGATAATCAGGGGCATATGTTTGGCGTTCATGCTGGAACAGATACTAATGCTCCAAGAAATGCGCGTTTTAGGCTTGTTTCAAGCGTGTGGGGACCTAGTTCAACTATTGATGGTGGTGATACTGACTGGCTTTGTGCTTATTCTGCAAATAACGCATTAAGGTTGGAATATATGGGACTTAATAAGTCTGGAAATATAGTGCTTAATGGTACTAGATTTCAATTCCATCCACAGTTGGTAGCTTATGCAAGTGGAAATGTAACAAATTTGTATATGTTATATTATGATTCTCTTACAAATGAACTTAGATTCCGTGCTGGAGCTATGGATAATACGAAAGCATTTGAATTTAAAGGGTGGTGGGATGAAAATACAAATATGAGTTTTGGCGATTTTCATGATGATGCTTATACAGATGGTCGTAATAAATCTTATCAGGTAACAAATTATAACCATGTTTCAGTTCTTGCAAGTTCTGCAACAACGTCTTATGCTCCTGGTATGCGTTATGCAATTGCAGTTGTTCCAGGTAGCGGTTCAACACCAGATACTGTAGTTGTTGTTTGGCATGATCCAATTCATAATACTTTGTGGTATAGTTATTTGGAAAATCCTATTGTTAACAATCATAAGAATGTTGATTCAACAACTCATGTAAATAAAAGTTGGCATACACCAACTGCGATTCTTGACGGAATCTCTGGTGGCTATTGTGCTATAGCGGTAGACCCTGATAATCATGTTCATATTGCCGCTTACAGCAAAGAAAATACTGGCTCTCTTGTGTATACATATTTAGATACATACAAATCTGATTATATTTATGAAAAGAATTCTGTATTTGTAGATAGTTATGGTGCAACAGGTCAGTATATTACAATTGATTTTGCAAAAAATGGGACAGGTACCGATGTAAGATATGTTCCATATATTGGTTATCTTATGACATCTTTGCAGTATCCAAAATATGCTTATCTTGTTGATTCGGAATCTTCTGGAAAAAATGGTGGCATTTGGTCTCCGAAACCTGGTACAGATGAAGATTACAATATGTATACAGGAGCATGGGAATCTGTGATTCTTCCAACTCAAAATGAATTTATCTTGGATGACATCTGTATTGGTGTTCTTAGAAATGCCGATGGAACTTTGAAAAATATTCCAGTCGTTACTGGAACCGATAAGTGTGGTGGAAATGGAACTTCAAATCCTGTTCTTGGATATGGTATTAACTATTCTGGACGAGGTTACATCGAAACCGCTCAGCTAAAATAATTGACTTGTTTTGAAGCCTTGGCTGCTCAAAAATTGACCAGTCAAGGTTTTTATTTGTTGAATACTTTGTGAAAATCCCATTCGAATAGAATGGGATTTTTTATGAACTATAAACTATTCAGCAAAGTTTATTTATACAGCATTTTTGTTCAGAGCGTTTACTTCTTCCAAAGAAAGCCCAGTACATT
>DLKK01000020.1:30322-31000 GCA_002478955.1 Treponema sp. UBA7590 | reverse complement strand
CGAGCGGCGTTTTGCGGAAGACTATAAGCTTGCAAAGAATTATATGCAGGAAATTGGAGAAATTCAGACGATAAACGCGCGCCTTGATTCCGGGCTTTATGTCTACAATCCAGAAGAAGAATCCAGCGGCGAGTACAGTCTTTTGCACGACGGAACTCATCTTATTGATATTGTGAATTTTCTTCTTGAAGAAAAAAATCCTGGGAATTCTGCGGAAAAGCTTTTAAAGAAAATGAAAATTTCCAGCATGACAAAAGACAAGAAAAATCCACGGATTGTGCGCAACATAAATGTTCATTTTGAAAGTGAAAAGTGCGCCGACATAAATGTGTTCATGTCTGGAAGAAGCCGCTTTTTCGGGTTTGAAGTTGAAATCATCGGCACAGAAGGTCGAATCAGAATCGGAAATGGAATCCACGAGTTCCAGAAAAGGGAAGAGTCAAAACTTTACTCAGGATTTTACAGCCTTGCAGATGACAAAAAAGTAAAAATTCCAAAGAAGACAAAATATTTTTCAAATATGATAAAGAATGCGGTGGAATTTCTTGACGGAAAAGCTCCGCTCCGCTCAACATTGCAGACTGGCCTGAATACTCTTTGCACGCTGGAAGAAATAAAGAATTTCATAAAACTTGGTATATAGCCCAAATGTCGGGTTTTTATAAATTCAGCATAAAA
>DLKK01000020.1:25574-30186 GCA_002478955.1 Treponema sp. UBA7590 | reverse complement strand
TTATTCAATTTATTGATTCAGTATAAAACTCGACATTTGGGACATTTAGTGTAGAATATCAGTGTGAAAAAAATACTTTTTGTGATTTTTTGTCTTGTTGCGTTTTTGCCATTTTGTTTTTCAGTTTCTGTTGAATTTCCTTCGCTTGAGCCGCTTTTTACCACAGAAAAAAAATCGAAGGAATTTACGCCGCTTCAAATAATTGAGGAATCCCTGCGTTTTTCCGGATGCGCTGAAAATTCTCCGGCCTGGCAGAGTTGCGTTGAAAAATATAATTTTTTGCAGGCAAAAGTTTCGGAGCTTGCGTTCAAGAATCTTCCGGAAATCCAGAAAGCCGAAAAAATTCTTTCTGTTATGTATGAAAATCTGCTTGTGCAATATAAGGAAAAACAGACGCGTCTTGATGAAATGTTCGAAAATGGAACATACAACTGCGTTTCTTCCAGCCTGCTTTACATGGCTCTTGCAAAATCTGCGGGGCTTTCCGTCGTCGGCGTAAAAACCCCGGCGCACGCGTTCTGTTCGGTTTTTGTTGATGATGAAAGAATCGATGTTGAGACAACAAATCCGCTTGGCTTTAATCCTGGACGCACGCAAATCCTGGAAAAAAACGGAAATTCCACGCGTTATGCGGTCATTCCCAAAAAAAATTATTCAAACCGGCGTGATGTTTCCGAAAAAACTTTTATTTCTCTTGTCGGCGCAAATTTAACCAGCTTCTATGTTGAAAAAAATGACTACAAAAATGCTGTTCCGATGGGTGCAACGGTCTTGCTTTTCAGGAATGGCGAAAATCAGTTTGAAATTTCTGATGCAAAGGATGTTTTTGATGTTCCGGCGTTGAATTTTTCTGTTCTTCTTGAAAAAAATGATTTTTATACAGAATCAGTTGAATGGATTTTGGCTGTAACTGCGCGTTACGGAATGGATTCCAAGATTCTGGTTTCATTGAATGCCGCGCTCAATAATGCTGTCGCGGATTTTTGCAATCG
Organism: Treponema sp. UBA7590; assembly: GCA_002478955.1. Classification (GTDB taxonomy): domain Bacteria; phylum Spirochaetota; class Spirochaetia; order Treponematales; family Treponemataceae; genus Treponema_D. Next base: position 29,194 of record DLKK01000020.1, on the reverse strand, counting down.
AAATGATTTTGCGGCTGCAAGGCAAATTTCTGAAAAGTGCCAGGATTTTGTTTCGCCGGATTTTATGGTTCAGGCGCAAAAGATGATTTTTCTTTCAGAAATTCAGGTCGGGCTTGATAATTTTGGTGGAAACGATGAGGCTGCGTTAAATTTTATTTTGCAACAGTACAAAAACGATTTGGCGGCGGAAAAATCTGTGCGTCAGACTTTGGATAAATGGCAGGAATTCTACTGGGTTAATCTTGTGAACGCCCAGGCACGGCGGAAAAATTATCAGCTGGCTTCGCAGATTGCTGACGAAGGCTTAAAATCCATGCCGAACAACCAGAGCATAAGAAGGGCAAAAAGCCAGGCATGGTTTAATCATGATGCGGAAATCCATAACCAGATGGCTGGTTTTGCAAACAAGCGCCAGTTTGATAAGGCAATGGAAATTCTGCTGAAAGGTCTTGAGGAAAATCCTTCCAGTACAACTTTACAGAATGACAAAAAACGTTTGGAAAATATGAAATAAAAAGAGCACCTCAAACTGAAGTGCTCCTGTATGCCGTTTCTTTTACTCAGCTCTAATACTTGTGTTTTTGACTACAACGTCGTGGGCGCCGCCTTCGCGGATGCTGGCTGGGCTTACGAGCGTGATTTTTGCTTTTTCCTGAAGTTCCGGAATTGTTACAGCACCACAGTTACACATTGTGTGTATAACTTTGCTTGTTGTAAGTGTCACGTTGTCGTGGAGGCTTCCCGCGTAAGGAACGTAAGAGTCAACGCCTTCCTCAAAAGCCATCTTTTTTGCGCCGCCAAGATCGTATCGCTGCCAGTTGCGCGCACGGTTTGAACCTTCGCCCCAATATTCTTTTACGTAGTTTCCGTTAACAATAAGCTTGTTTGTAGGCGATTCATCGAAGCGTGCAAAATAGCGTCCAAGCATAACAAAATCAGCGCCCATTGCAAGTGCCAGTGTGATATGGTAGTCGTGGACAATTCCGCCATCGGAGCAGATTGGAACATAAATTCCAGTTTCCTTGTAATATTCATCGCGCGCCTTTGCTACTTCAATAGTTGCAGTTGCCTGACCGCGACCGATACCTTTCTGTTCACGTGTAATACAGATTGAGCCACCGCCGATTCCAATCTTTACAAAATCTGCGCCGGCTTCTGCAAGGAATCTGAATCCTTCCGCGTCAACAACATTTCCAGCGCCAACTTTTGCGTTCGGCCATTTTGCATGGATGTCGTGGAGCGCTCTGCTTTGCCATTCTGTAAATCCCTCAGAGGAATCCAAAGTCATTACATCAACGCCTGCCGCAAGCAATGCAGGAACTCGTTCCATATAGTCGCGAGTGTTGATTCCTGCACCTACAATATATCGTTTTTTTGAATCCAACAGTTCAAGCGGATGTTCCTCGTGGCTGGCAGCATCTTTTCTGAAAACCAGATACTGAAGATTTCCGTTTTTATCAACAACTGGAAGCTGGTTGATTTTATTCTTCCATATTATATCGTTTGCTTCTTCCAAAGTTACGCCAACTTCTGCCTTTACAAGATTTTTAAGGTCAATCATGTAATCTTTTACTTTTGCGTCTGCCGGGCAGTGACCAATCCGGAAATCCCGTTCTGTGATGATTCCAAGAAGTTTTCCGTTTGATTCACCATTTTCTGTTACAGCCACTGTTGAATGTCCTGTCGCCTCGATTTTTGCGACAAGTTCAGAAAGAGTCTGATCCGGGCGGATATTAGTGTCTGATGTTACAAAACCTGCTTTGTATGCTTTTACTTTTGCAATCATCGCGGCCTGATTTTCTATTGTCTGAGAACCGTAAATAAAACTGATTCCACCTTCTTTTGCAAGGGCAACGGCAAGCGTGTCATTTGAGACAGACTGCATTACTGCCGAAACCATAGGAATGTTCATTGTAAGAGGGCATTTTTCGCCGGCTTTCTTGTTGTAACGAACGATTGGCGTTTTTAAAGAAACGTTTGCTGGAATGCAATCTGGACCTGTGTAACCAGGAACTAGAAGATATTCATCGAATGTGTGTGATGGTTCATCAAAAAAGAATGCCATGATTTCTCCTCTAAAAATAAGAACTTTGACACTATTTTAGGCAAAGTTTTTCTCCTTGCCATAATAGTTAAAAGCAAAAAAATAATTGAATAAGTATAGGTGAAAAAACAAAATATTTCAATGTAGATATGATTGACATTCCCCGATTTTTAATATATTTGTATCGCTATGACACGAGATTTGACGGAAGGCAATCCATTTTCTCTTATTCTGGGATTTTCAGTTCCTGTCCTGTTTGGTTTTTTGTTCCAGCAGTTTTATAACATTGTTGATACAGCTATTGTTGGAAAATTTCTTGGCAAAGAAGCGCTTGCGGCTGTTGGGGCTACAGGTTCGGTTAATTTTCTTGTTATAGGTTTCTGCATGGGCGTATGCAACGGTTTTGCGATTCCGATTGCACAGAAATTCGGCGCGAAGGATTTTTCCCTTATGCGCAAGTTTGTAATGTCCGCCACATATCTTTCTATTATATTTTCAGTTGTGCTTACCGTTTTAACTGTTGTTTTCTGCCGACCTCTTTTAGTTCTTATGCGCACGCCGGAAAATATCATTGATGGGGCTGCCGGCTACATCGGCGTGATTTTTGCAGGAATTCCTGTTATTTTCCTTTATAATCTTACTGCTGGGGTTATCCGTTCTCTTGGAGACAGCAAAACTCCGCTTTATTTCCTGGTTTTTGCCTCTATATTGAATATTGTCCTGGACATTGTATTTATAACAGTTTTTGGATGGGGCGTTGTCGGTGCGGCTGTTGCAACTGTTATTTCTCAAGGAATTTCCGGGCTTCTTTGTCTTTTTTATATGTCAAAAAAATTTGAAGTCCTAAGAATGACAAAAGATGACAAGAAAATTAATGCTCACCTTTTTCCGATTTTGTGCGGACAGGGAGTTCCGATGGGGCTTCAGTATTCCATAACTGCGATTGGAAGCGTAATTCTTCAGGCTTCTGTCAATACGCTTGGTTCTGATGCGGTTGCCTCTGTTACAGCCGGCAGCAAGCTTGGAATGTTTTTTGTAAGCCCTTACGATGCTCTGGGAACAACAATGTCTACTTGGGGCGGCCAGAATGCCGGAGCCGGAAAATATCCGCGTTTAAAGCAGGGGCTTTTTGTAAGCTGTGTAATCGGTTTTGTCTATTCTATTATTGCAGTGCTGATTATGATTCTGTTTGGAAATGTACTTAGCCGAATTTTTATAAATGCGAATGAAACTTTGGTTCTTGCGCAGTCGCATCAGTTCCTGATTCTAAACTCTGCGTTTTATTTTCCGCTTGCACTTGTGAATATTGTCCGTTTTTTGATTCAGGGAATGGGATTCAGCCGTTTTGCGATTCTTGCCGGTGTTTTTGAGATGGTTGCGCGGACTTTGGTCGGAGTGGTTTTTGTTCCGATTTTTGGTTATTCCGCGGCGTGTCTGGCTTCTCCGGCGGCATGGATTTTCGCTGATTGCTTTTTGATTCCGGCATTTTTCTGGTGCTACAAGAAACTTGAGTCCTCTGAGCCGTTTGTCTTGAAAAATTGAATAAATTAAATGTCGAGTTTTTTTCTGAAGAAAT
>DLKK01000020.1:18845-25562 GCA_002478955.1 Treponema sp. UBA7590 | reverse complement strand
GCGGGAAGAAAAAGAAAGCGACAACCGAGCTATTCGGAGTGATAGCCTAGTCCGATACCATGTTACGTTCCGCATAAGATAGCTTTGCTATCTAGCGAATTGACGCGCTTTTTCTGGTAGTTTATTCAATTTCTATGTTGAATTTATAAAACTCGACATTTATCCAAAAATAATTCCGCACATTTTTATTTTATTCTTTTTTTATTGAAGAAATTGGCTTATAATATCTTTGGAGATAATTTTGTAAAAGAGGAATTTTGATGCTCAAGACATTCAAGGTGAAGGCGCTTGTTTTTGTTGGTTTATTTTTTTGCGCGGCTGTTAATGCGAAGCCAAAAATAAATCTTTCTGTATGGGCGGATGATGGAACGCTGGGTGTTGTTTCCAAGCGGCTTAACGAGTTTAAATCTTTTTATTCAAAAGAAGCGTCTTTCAATTTTACAGTTATCGAGCAACCTTCAGCTTATTGCAGCTCAGACTTGATGGCGAATCCTGATCTTGCGGCTGATGTTTTTGTCTTTGCGGATGACCAGATTGAAACTTTGATTGGCCAGGATTTGCTTCTTGAAATTCCTGCTGAAACGGCAAAGAAAGTTTTTGACGAATACAATGGATCTGCGGCTGAAGCTGTAAAGACTGCATCAGAAGACGGAAAACTTTACGCTTTTCCGCAATTATCCGGAAACGGTTATTTTCTTTATTACAACAAAAAATATATTAATTCGGATGATGTTGGTTCCTTTGAACAGATTCTAAAGGTTGCCGGCCAGAACGGAAAACAGGTTGCGATGGACTTAAAGAACGGCTGGTATCTTTATTCATTTTTTAAGGCTGCCGGACTTGAAGTTTACCGCAGCAATGGCGCAAAGAATTTCTGCAACTGGAACGCCACGAACACAAAAATCAAAGGAATTGATGTTGCAAAGGCTGTTATCAGGCTTGCTTCTAATCCGGCGTTTGTATGCGCAACCAATGATGAGGCTTTAAGTCTGATGAAAGACGGAAAAGTTGTTGCGGCTGTAAGTGGCGCATGGAACGCTAATACTATTTCTGATATGTGGGGAAAAGATTACGCTGCGGTAAAGTTGCCGACTTATAATGTAAATGGAAAAGATTTGCAGATGTACAGTTTTGCCGGATACAAGCTGGTTGGCGTAAAATCAAATTCTGAAAATAAAGAATGGGCATTAAAGCTTGCGGAATGGCTTTCTGATGAAAAGACTCAACTTATGATTTGTCAGGCCAAGGGCGAATGTCCTGTCAATTTGAATGCGGCATCTAATCCGCTTGTGCAAAAATCACCTGCAATTGCTGCTATGGCAGAGCAGACAAAATATAGTTCCACACAAAGAATAGGCAGCAGTTTCTGGAATCCTGCATTGGTTCTTGGAGTGGTTCTTTCGGATGGAAAAAATCTTTCGGATCAGGAAATTCAGAGTCAGCTTGATGTTACAGTAAGAAACATTAGAAATTAAAAAGGTGCTTGGGTTTAATTTAAAAAAGTCATTCTAGGTTTCTAAGGAAATTTGTCTCGGTATATGAAAAAAGTAACGCATAAAATATTTCTTGCCTGCATTTCAGCTTTTCTGGTTGTGCTTATCGGTTTTGTCTCGATTGCGGTTGTCTTTACAAATATGAGAAGAATTTATCAGGTGTCTGTAAAGGAAGGAATTGAGAACACTTCGTATATGGATAAAATCCGTAAGCTTGTGAACCAGGAGCTTTTGACCAGTTCTTTTTATATAATTGCGACTTCTGATGATGTGCTTGAGCATTACGAGCAGCTTGAAAAAAATACGCGCGCGGAACTTACTGAATGTCTGAACGATTTTGGTAAACGCATGAACGGAAACGAAAAGGCAAAAATTTTCCACAGCATTAGCGGTGGCTGCCGGAATGTCTTTCAGGATATTGATCTTATAAGAAGCATGCATTCAAGCGGTTCTAAAATTTACGCAGAGCAATATATTCTGGGGAATATTGCCCGTTCAAAAGATATTTTGGACAAAGGTCTGGATAGTCTTGCAAAATATATAGATTCTGAGCTGAAAAATCGCAGGAAAATATGTCATTTTATTTTAAGATGCTTATAATTTCCTTTGGTGTCGCGGTTTTTATGGCGATTGGAATTTCTGTGACTCTTACGATTGTGTGCACAATGTTCACAGCCAGGCTTGAGATTAACAAGAATAACCTTCAGGATGATGTCCTTAAAAAGGCTGATGAAATAACTGAGCAGAACAAAAAAATCATCTACATTCAGGAACAGACGATTTATGGAATGGCGAACCTTATAGAAAGCCGTGACAGCGACACTGGTGAGCATGTAAAACGCACAAGCCTTTATGTTGAGCTTCTTGTGAATGCTGCAAAAGAAGCCGGATACCACAAGGAAATCATCACAGATGAATACATTGAGCTTCTGAAAAAAGCGGCTCCGATGCATGATATTGGAAAAATTGCTGTTCCTGACAGCATCCTTAAAAAACCGGGAAAACTGACTGAGGCAGAATTCAAGAAAATTCAGAATCATACAATTGCCGGCGGAAAAATAATCCGCGAAGTTCTTTCTAATATTGAAAGTGAAGATTACGTAAAAATTGCCGCGGATGTTGCCACAAGCCACCATGAACGCTGGGATGGCAACGGTTATCCATACAAGCTGAAAGGCGAAGAAATTCCTTTGGAGGCGCGCATTATGGCAATCGCCGATGTTTTTGACGCGCTGGTTTCGCCAAGATGCTACAAAGATCCGTTTTCAACAGACGAAGCATTTAAAATCATCTCGCTTTCAAAAGGAACTCATTTTGACCCGGTTCTTACAGACTTGTTCATCGCAAAAAAAGACGATGTGGTCAAGATTTTCCAGAATAATTAGGCTGAACAGCAAATTCAACATTCAACTCAACCATAAAAATCATCGTTTAATTGAGTAAAAATTGCGTTTGTGATAACATTTTTAAGTAAAAACAGTTGCTGCATTGTTTGTGGCGTTTTTACAAAAATCTTTTTTTCTAATTCCCGCGATGATTCTGCAGGAAAGAGGATATATGAATGTTGTTGTAATGGGTGCCCAGTGGGGTGACGAAGGTAAAGGAAAAATTGTTGACTATCTTGCACAAGATGCCAAGTATGTATGCCGGTTTGCCGGCGGAGCAAATGCTGGCCACACAATTGTTGTAGACGGCAAAAAATACGCTTTGCATCAAGTTCCATCTGGAATTTTGTACCCTGAAAAGTACGTAATACTTGGATCTGGAATGGTTATTGAACCAGAAGCGTTGTTCAATGAACTTCAGATGCTTACAGACAACGGAATTAACTGGGAAGGTCGCGTATTCATTTCTGATCGCGCGCACATAACTCTTCCTGGCTACCGCAAAATGGACAAAGAGCGCGATGCTGCTCGCAAACGCCCGATTGGAACAACAGGACGTGGAATCGGAACAACATATTCTCAGAAAGCTGAACGTGACGGAATTCGTCTTGCAGACCTTGACTGGGAAGAAAAATGGAATGACCTTGAAAAAGAAGATCAGGATTTCCTGAACAAATATAAAGATCAGCTTTTGAAGATGCGGATTGACATCGCAGCAAAAATGTGGGAAGTCCGCAAAGAAAATATTCTTTTTGAAGGCGCACAGGGCGCAATGCTCGACATTGATTCCGGAACATATCCTTACGTTTCTTCTGGAGCTTCTGGTTCTTATGGAGCCGCTTCTGGCTCAGGAATCGGTCCGCGCGCTCTGGACAAAATCTACGGCGTTTTCAAGGCTTACGAAACACGCGTTGGAAATGGTCCTATGCCGACAGAATTCAACTCTGAAAGCGAAGGCGAACTCTGCGACTATGTACGAAAGACTGGAAACGAGTTTGGTGTAACAACAGGACGTGCGCGCCGATGCGGTTATCTTGACCTTGTTGCATTGCGCTATGCTTGCCACGTAAATTCAATTGATTCCTTGGTTCTGACTCATCTTGACGTTTACGATGACATGGACGAAATTGAAGCCTGCATCGCCTACGACATCAACGGAAAAATTGTAACAGATTTCCCGACTTCAATTCCTGAACTGAACAAGGCAAAACCGGTTCTTCAGAAGTTCAAGGGCTGGAAACAGGACATAACAAAACTTTCAAAATACAGCCAGCTTCCAAAAAATGCGAAAGCATACATCGACTTCATCGAAAGTTACTGTGACACAAAAGTTGGAATTGTTTCTGTAGGTCCGGACCGAAACCAGACATTCAACCGCGAAAAAATCTGGAAGAAATAAAAAACTTAAAAGGGCGGGCGACCGCCCTACGGCCGCACTTTGTTGCGTCCTACCCACCGTGCGGGGGATAAAATCCCCCGCAACGCCCCTTTTTATTTTGTATAAATCAAAAGTTCCGGGTGATATTCAAAGTGCATATTATCCCACACTGCCCAAGTTCCGCCCCAGATAAAACCTTCTTCCTCAAAAATCTTTATTACTTTTTTTGGTGGTGACCATCGTTTTTCAAGTGGTGTCATAAACCAGTCATCCGGGCGAAGTTGTTTTTGCCATGACCAGTAAATTATCCGCTGGTAATAACCTTTTGGCAGAACATCAATCGCAAGCCCCACGCTGTGAAAAGAACGCGACTGTGTATCGCGGACAGTGCGCCATGCAAATCCATCCGTTCTTGTAAGCGTTGAAAGAAATTTTTCCATCTCCTCGTCTTTTGGAAGAGACAGTATTTTTTCACTGATTTTTTTTAGCGGTTCTGCAATGCGCTCATGCACATTCACGCTTTTTGTAAGGAATGGAATTGTAACGATGTGGCTTTCTGTTGAAGCTTGGTTTTCGCAGTCATAAATCGCATTGTAAAGAAACGGCGGATCAATCGCTCCGTTTGCCCGGTTTTCTTTTGAAGTGAAATTCTTTATGCGTTCAATATCTTCTTCTGTAAAAGTCTTTGGGTCTTTTGGTTCGCGCTGATATTTATAGAGCATTGTGCGGTAACTTTCTTTGTTCTGAATCTGGTTTTCCGGCAGAAATCGTCCCTCGCACCAAAAAAGTTTTGTCTCGGTAATTTTTTCATTCTTCTTTGCAAAAACTCGGATTAGATAATCTTTTTTTTCTTCATCATATTCGGCGATAAACTTAACGTCTGGATACGCTTCCTTGAAAACTGCAAGATTTGCTGGTTCCCACCATTTTGAAAAAGGAAGATTTAGCGGCTTGAAATTCTGCGCCTTGCCGCATACAGCTGAAAAGATCAAGATTAGCGTAAAGATGAATGCGTTTTTTTTATGCATGACGATATTTTATCATATTTACGCAAATATTTCCTTAACAGCCTGCATAAATTTGTTGCCACGGTCAAATTCATTTGCGAACATTCCAAAACTGGTCGCGCCTGGGCTAAAAACAATAACCTCGTTCTTTTGCGTTGAATTTTGAATTTCATTTTTTAAGGCGGCGAGCATATCTTTAAGGCTGTCGAACGGTCCGTTGTATTTTGTTTTCGTGGCGTTAAGTGTCGTAAGAAGTTTGTCTGTTGCGCTGCCTTTTAAAAGATAAAGGGATTTTACAGGAATTTCGTTCTTGTTTTTTTCTGTAAGAGTGTCTGCCAACGGTGTAAGTTCAAGACCTTTGTCTGTTCCTCCAGTCAAAAGATAAACAGGTTTTCCAAAAGACTGGCTTGCTGCGGCTGCCGCTTCTGGAACTGTCGCGCAGCTGTCGTTGTAAAAGCGGAATGTTCCGCCAGAATTATTTTTGTATTCGTGGAAGAATTGAAGGCGGTGGTCGATTCCCGGCCATTTGCCGATTATTTTTACGCATTGCGTTGAAGGAACTCCCATAAGATAAAGGACAAGGGCGGCGTTCAGCGCGTTGATTTTCATGTGTTCGCCAGGAACTATAAGATTTTTCAGGATTGTTTCAGGTTCTTTCATTCCTGGAAGAATAACTTTACCGCAAAAAGTTCCATCCTCATCTTTTGTCTGATAAACGCCATAAAATCCTTTTGGCAATTCTGATTTTGCGTAGCGCAATACAGTTCCCTTTGTTTCTTTTGCAAAAAAATCTCCCCAGGTTCCGCCACATTCAGGGCCTGTTCCCGGTTCATCGCCTTCAAAATCAAAAATTGAATAGTCGGAGGAAGTCTGGTCTGCGTAGATTAAGCGTTTGTCTGCAACATAAGGTTCCATTTCGTGGTACCAGTTCTGGTGATCCGGCACAATCTTTGTTATTATGCAGATTTTTGGCTTTAATGCCTTGCGTCCGCGTAAATCTGCAAGCTGCCATGAGGAAAGTTCAAGGACTACAGGTGTTTTTTCTGTTGTCTTTTCAAGGAATGTAAGCGGACTTACTGTGATGTTTCCACCAAGAAATGCTGTAAAACCAGCATTGTTCAAGCCGTAGCTGATTGCGCTTACCGTAGATGATTTTCCTTTGCTTCCAGTTACAGCGATGACCGGAGCTTTTGTAAAATGAAGAAAGATTGAAATGTCTGTCTCGATGTTTTTTGCCGCGGCAAGATATTTGTTTCCCTCAATTTTTACGCCTGGATTTTTTATTACGCAGTCCGCATTCTGAAAATCTTCTATTTTGTGTTCGCCAAGACGATAAGAAAGGCGGCTTGTGTCAAGTTCCGGATCGCTTGAGAGTTTCTGGATTGTCGGTGCAAGCTGTTCGGCGGTTTTCATGTCTGTTGCAAGCACATTTGCGCCATGCCTCAAAAAAAATC
>DLKK01000020.1:0-18823 GCA_002478955.1 Treponema sp. UBA7590 | reverse complement strand
TCTGACGCACGCTTCGCCACCGCCGTTAAGTCCTAATCCCATTACAACAATATTTTTTCCTTTGATGTCTTGTAACGTCTGGAAAGTGCAGCCGGGTTTATATGAATACATTTATGGACTCCGCGTTATCTTGAAGTTGTAAGCGATGCCTTTGCCTTATAGCGAAGAATTGCTTCATCAAGCAGAAGGTTTACAAGCTCCGGGAATTCCAAGCCGGCTTTTTCGCACATTTTTGGGAACATGCTGATTGATGTGAATCCAGGCAATGTGTTTATTTCGTTCAGATATAGCGAGCCTGTGTCCCTGTCGATAAAGAAATCTACGCGGCTGAGTCCGGCGCAATCTAGTGCCTTGTATGCGCGGACCGCTGTTGTCCGGATTGTTTCTATTAAATCTGTTGAAATATTTGCCGGAATAAGAAGTTCCGCGCCGTTAGGATCATTGTATTTTGCGTCAAAATCGTAGAATGTGTGCGTTGGCTGGATTTCGCCCGGAATATATGCGCGAACTGTCTCTGATTCGTTGTTCGGGTTTGCGGTTGTGGAATTTCCAGTTACGGAACATTCGATTTCGCGTGCGTTTATTGCTTTTTCAACAAGAACTTTGTCATCCCACGTGAACGCTTCCATAAGATAAAATGAAAGTTCCTTTGGTGTTGTAGCTTTGTTTGCCCCGTTTGAAGAACCTGCGCAGCACGGTTTTATGAACAGCGGAAATCCAATCTCGTCTATGCAGCGTTGGAAAATCTCATCGTAGCGCTGGCTGTTGTTCAAGTCGCATCGTTTTATGCAAATATATGGAACAATTGGAATTTCTGCTGATTTAAGAATTTGTTTTGTTTTTTCTTTGTCCATTGTTACTGCTGAAGCCATTGTTGAACATCCAACATAAGGAATATCCGCCATGTCCAGAAGTCCCTGGATAGTTCCGTCCTCGCCGTAAGTTCCATGAAGGGCCGGGAAAACCACATCAATGTTGAGCGAGCCGTTTTTTGTGCAGAATGCATTATTTTTTCCGCCCGGCACAACAAAAATCTTGTTTTCTTCAGCTTCTTCTATTTTAAAGGAAGCTTTTTTGTCTTTGCATATCCGTTCATATTCAGCATTGTTCTGCAGGAACCAGCGTCCGTCTTTTGTGATTCCGATTAAAGTTACTGTATTTTTTTTATCAATTCCGCGGGCAATTGAAGCGGCAGAAACCAATGAAATTTCGTGTTCGCCGCTGCGTCCGCCGTAAATTAATGCAATGTTCATAATATCTCCAGAATATCTGTTTTATTTGTAGCCAAGTTCAGAAAGAGCTTGTTTTGCCTCGCTGATTTCGTCGTATGGCATTGTGTAATCTTTGTAAATAATTGAATTTTCGTGGCTTTTTCCTAAAAGAAGCACTATGTCGCCTTTCTGGGCTTTTTTCAGGACTTCGCGGATTGCTTTTTTTCTGTCTGGAATGATAAAAAGATTTTCGTTCATTTTCATTCCGGCTTTTTCCGCACCGACTGCAATTCCTTTTAAAAGTTCAACTGGATCTTCTCCGCGTGGGTCTTCGTCTGCAAGAACCACAAAATCACAGAAACGCGCCGCAATTTCTCCCTGAAGAGGTCGTTTTGTAAGGTCGCGCTCACCGCCGCTTCCGAAAACTGCAAAAATGCGGCCGGAACAGCGTTTTTTTAGCGGTGGAAAAATCGTCTCAAACGAGCTTGGAGTGTGGGCATAGTCAACAATCAACTCGAAAGGCTGGTTTTGCTCAATGTGCGTCATTCTTCCTTTGATTGGTTTTAGTTCTGGAAGATGAACCGCGATTTCCTGAAAATTTTTTTCGGTTACAGAAGAAACTGCAATCATTGCTGCCATGATGTTATACGCATTGAACGCGCCCGGAACTTTTGCCTGCACCGAAAGCCGCTTGTGTTCGCGCGGAAGAACTGGATCAAAGTTTTCCGGGAATAAGGCGTTTTCTCCGTCAGCAATAATTGTAAAATCAAGCCCGAATCGTGCGGAAGCAATATTTTCAGCCTTCATGTAGCGCAACGTTTCCGGGATTTTTGGAAGTGGAACAGCTTCTGCACCTGTTTCCGCCGCACTTTTTCCGGCTTTTCCTTCAGAAGTGAATCCATATACGTGTTTTTTTGTGGCTTTTATAAAAAAATCTGCGCTAGGATCCTCAAGATTCACAATCCCGATTGAAGGAATTTTCGTTTTTTCACCGGCAATTATCTTTATGTGGTCGTGCTTGTCCAGCGCGCGGAAAAGATTTGCCTTGTCGTTTCTGTATGTCTCAAAATTCTTATGGAATTCAAGATGCTCCAAGGTTACGTTCATAAAAACTGCGCAGTCAAAAAGCACATTTCCGAGCCGGTTTGTGCGCACAGAAAGTCCATGGGAAGATGATTCAACAACCGCATATTTGCAGCCGTTCAAAAGCATTTCGTTCAGGTGATGATGGATTATTGGAGCTTCCGGTGTTGTCTGATGCTGAGGGTTTGGAAGCGCCTCGCCGCCAAAAGAATATTCAACGGTCGAGATAAAACCGGTTTTTTCACCGCATAAACGCAAGAGCTGCCAGATAAATGAAACTGTCGAAGATTTTCCTTCTGTTCCTGTAACACCGATTACAACCAGTTTTTTTGAAGGAAAATCGTAGAACGCGTCAGAAACTGGCGACATTGCAAAACGGCTTGACTCAACTTTTATGAATGCCGGAACAGGAAATTTCGCCGAGTCATCGTGGATTTTTTCTCCGTTCTGGTTTTCTCCAATAGCATTTTGTATGTGTCGTTTTACAATAAGTTCCGCTGATTTTTTCTGAATTTCTTCTGAAAGCTCGCCTTCAAAAACTATTGCATTTGCGCCTTTTTCTATAGCGTCAGGAATAAATTCTTTTCCATCTATATGTGTTCCAGGCAAGGCAAAATAAAGAGCACCTTTTGTAACTTCTCTGGAATCAAAAACAAGATTCGAAATACTTATGTTTGCAATTTCCGAGTCTGCAACCAAAGTTACACCGTCTGCTGCAACAGCCTGATGAACAAAAGCTGGAAGCAGCTGAGATAACAATTTCTGCATATTAACTCCAATTTGAGTTTTAGATATGCTTTTTATCTTATAACTTTTGTTTTGCTTTTACAATAATCAATTCAATTTGTATTTTGTTATAAGTTCCTTTACTTTTATGCTCGGAGCATTTGTGTAGTTCTTTTTCACAATATCTTCTATTATATCTGCTGTTCCTTCGTATCCAAAAAGTGTTGAATCAAGACAAAGATGATAATTATTGCTTGCCTTCCAGTCCTGGTTTGTAAAATGAAGGTAGAATTCCCATGTGTTGTGGTCTTGTTTTCTTATTTTTTTCTGCGCATTTCTTCTGTTCAGGCCGTATTTTTCGCTTATGTAAGTAATTCTGTGCTTCATGTCTGCAGTGATAAGAATATGGATTGCGTTTTTGTCATCCTTCAAGATGAAATTTGAACAATGTCCGACGATTATGCAGCTTTGTTTTTCTGCAAGTTTTGAAATTACGCGCTCCTGGGCATCGTAGAGTTTTTTGTAGCTTTTTGAATGAAAATCTTCCACCGCATAATTGTTCTGGATGAACGCTTCCGCAGTGCTTTTATAAAGGACTTCGTTGTGTTCCTGGACGAATTTTTTTGTGAAACCGCCTTCTTCTGCAATGAGTTCAACAAGCTCCTTGTCGTAAACCGGAATTTTAAGCTTTATTCCAAGAATTTTTGCGATTATGCGTCCGCCGCTTCCAGATTCAGAAGTTACAGTCAGGACAATCCGTTTTGTTCCGTCAATTTTAAGTTTTGGCTCAAAGACAAGCTCACTTTCATTTTCAAAAACGTAGTTTGTAAAGCTAAGTCGCTTTGTAAAATAATGCGAAATCGGCCCGACAAGCAAAACAATTATAAGAGTTCCCTCGCGCACGGATTCAAGCCGGCCAAGCAGCAAGAATGAAAGGGAAACAGCAACCGCCGCCATGACTACATCAAAAATCAGTTTTATCCATGAAAATTCTTTTTTTGAAACATCAGAGATTGCTTTTACAAACGCCTCTGTGGAAAGCATTACAACATCCGCAATAACCTGACAGCTTACACCAAGTGCCCTGAAAAGGCATCCCAAGATATTGTATGCAAGCGCTACCCAGTAAATATCTGGATTTACAAAACTAGTAAATTTCATTGCGCCGTCAATAAGAATTGAAAACAAAAGCGTTACAGGAAGTTGGAGCAGCTGGTATTTAGGAAAATTTTTTCTGAGCAAAATAATCTGCACCAAAAGAAGCAGTAAATTGAACAAAAAAGTGCATGTTCCAAAAGAAAGCCCGGATTTTAAGCTTACAACATACGGAATGCACGAGGTTGGCCCGGTTCCAAGCTTTGAGCGCGTAAAAAGCGCAATCCCAAACGCATTAAGACAAATCCCCAGAAAGAAAAAAATGTACCGTTTTAAAAGTTCGTGTCTGTTTCGCTGTTGCATAAGAACTAGTATACACCGTAAAAAACAATATTGATAGGATATTATTCTTTATAGCCCGAATGCCTCGGTTGCCGCTTTCTTTTTCTTCCCGCTTATTCAATTTATTTCTTCTGAAAAAAAACTCGACATTCGGGCTTTATAAAAATATCCACATTTCAATAATTGTTTTTTTCTGTTACAATTTTTTTGTAAAAGGTCGAATGTTGAATTTTATTGATTCAGCAAAAAAAATTGAATAAGCTACCAGAAAAAGCTTCGACATTTGACCTAAAATGAATTGACTTGGCAAGGATTTAAAATGAATATAATTTCTTGGAATGTAAATGGAATCAGGGCTGTTGAAAAAAAAGGTTTTCTGGACTGGATTGCTTCTTGCGGAGCGGATGTTGTTTGTATTCAGGAAACAAAGGCGAATCCGTCCCAGCTTTCTGAAAATTTGATTGCTCCTCCTTATGGAGAAAACGCTTCTTCCGCACTTTCTGATTCTTCCGGCGGCGCAGGGCTCTTTGACGACTGCAAAAGATATTATTCAGCATTCAGCAGCGCAAAAAAAGCCGGTTACAGCGGAACTGCAATTTACAGCAAAAAAAAGCCGGATTCAATAGAAACGCTGGGAGATTCCCTTTTTGATGATGAAGGTCGAGTTACAATCGCCAAATTTGGGAAAATAGCCGTAATCAGCGCTTATTTTCCTAACAGCCAGGAAGCTGGTGCGCGCCTTGAATATAAACTTGCCTTTAACAACGCAATCCTAAAAAAGTGCGACGAACTTGTTTCCGCCGGTTTTAATGTTGTTCTTGGAGGCGACTACAATGTTGCTCATACACCGATTGATTTGGCAAATCCTGCCACAAACGAAAAAAATCCTGGCTATCTTCCAGAAGAGCGCGAATGGTTTTCTAGATTCTTGAATGCCGGCTACGTTGACACATTCAGAAAATTCAACAAAGAACCGAAACAGTACACCTGGTGGAGCTACAGATTCCATGCGCGGGAAAAGAACATCGGCTGGCGCATAGACTATTGGTGCGTGCATAAAAACTACGAGAACAAAGTGATTTCCTCAACAATTCTGTCTGATGTAACCGGAAGCGACCATTGCCCGATTCAAATCCAGATAGAAGACTAAAAACATCAGAAACAGATTACGTTTCCCACCAGTTTGAAATGTGATATAATATTTATGGAAAAAAATTGAGTTTTGATTGGAAGCGCAGACATTTTCTTTCGCGATTATTAAAACTCAGTTTTATTTTAATAACTTATTGGAGTCGGTAAAAATGCTTGCATACTTGATTAATTTCTTAAAAGCGCTTAATTCAAATTCAAAGCCATCGCAGATTGCAAATTCATTCTGCATCGGACTTATTCTTGGTTTTATGCCAAAAAACAATCTTCTTTGGTATGTTGTTTTTATCTTTTTTGCGTTTGTGCGCATAAATAAATGTGGCTACTACATAATGATTATAGTTGGAACTTTAAGCGCATATCTTTTGGATCCGCTTTTTAACAAGATTGGTTACGCGGTTCTGACATTTGCTCCGCTTGAAAATTTTTACGCGTGGGCACTGGATGTTCCTTTCGTCGGGTTTACAAAATTCAACAACACAATTGTTGCCGGCTCGCTCGCGTTCGGGCTTATGGCTTACATTCCTTTTTATATCCTTATGTATATTGTGATAAAACTGTGGCGAAAGCATATTGCTCCAAGATTCAATGATTCAAAAGTTCTTAAGACAATTTATCACATTCCGGTTATTGGAAAAATTGCTTCAAAAGCGGCAGAATTAATCTAAGGGGAGCGGAAAATCATGACAAAGAAGACAGAGACTGAAAAAAACACCGTTAAAACAAAAACTCCGGCAAAACTTGAAAATTCTTCAAAATCAGCGGCAAAAAAGGAAAAGAAGATAAAACTTGTTCCGGCAAAAAAACTTCCAGGATTTTACAGAAAAAAGTTCAATGAAAAAGATTTTGAAAAGAAAGTCCTTAAAAAGATTTACATTGAAGCTGATAAAAAATTGGTTGAATCGCAATTTAAAAAGGGAACAGACAAAAAAGGGAGAGAGATTTTGTCCTTTGACAGAACAGCAAAAATCGCCAAGACAGAATTTCTCCGCTGCAAGAAAATTGCGCTTGACGTAAAAAATCAAAAATTCGGAATAAAACTTGTTCCTCTTCTTGCGGTTGTATGCCTGATTGCCGCAATAGGAATCAGCGTGACGCTTTTTAAGAATATTGTGGTGAAAAAAGGTCTGACCGCCGCAATGCAGGGGATTTTCGGCGCAAAAACTGACATTCAAAAAGTTGACCTTCAGATTTTTGGCGCATCACTTGAAATTGACGGACTTGCGCAGGCAAATGCTGACTCCCCGATGAAAAATATTTTTGAGATTGACAAGATAAATGTCGCATTCAATCTTACAGATTTGCTCCGCGGTAAATTCCACGCGCAAAATATAGAAGTTTCCGGCGTTGCGATTGGCACAGAACGTACAAAATCCGGTGAGCTTGCCAGAAAACCAAAAAATAAGAAGCAGAAAGAAGTTGTTGCTGAAACAGACAAGGAATCGAATTCAATAATGACGGCTGCGGCAGACCAACTGAAGAAAATGTTCGAAAGCTACAATCCGGAGACAATGCTTTCAAACATCCAGAACGAGCTTACATCTCCAGCTGTGGCAAATTCAATTTCTGCTGACGTAAAATCAAAAGTTGAAAAATGGAAGAAAGTTCCGAATGAATATCAGACTTCAATAACAAAACTTTCTTCCAGCGTTGATTCCTTGATAAAAACAAACTGGGGAAACATTACAAACGCGGCAACATTAAAAAAAGCTATAAGCGATATTGAAACTGCGATGAAAGAAACAAATTCCCTTAAAACAAAGATGGCGGCAACTTCAAAAGATATAAAGACCGATACAAACGCCGTTAACGACTACTCAAAGCAGCTCCAGAACGCAATAAAAGCTGACTCAAAGCTGGTTGACTCAAAAATCGCGGAGATGAAAAATCTTTTTTCTGCTGATGGGCTGAAAAATATCCTTACAGAAGGCATCCGCGGAATTATTCTTGAAAAAGCCGGAAAATATTATCCTTATATTGACAAGGCTCTGACAGCCGCAATGAGTTCAAAAGAAAATTCCGGTGCGTCGGCGGAAGATTCAAAGAAAACCGCGGAAAAAACTGAAAAGAAAGCTAAGAAATCAAAAAATTCAGCAGGCCATGCTCGCTCTGCCGGAAGAATGGTTTACTATAAAAAAGACACAGTTCCAAAACTTCTTATTGAAAATGTTGTTGCGTCAGGTTATGAATACAAATCAAATGAGCTTTTGTTCAAAGGCACTGCCACTGAGATTTCGAGCGACCAGAATATGCGCGGAAAACCTGCAAAAATCAATGCGGATTTTAAAGTCATGGGAAAACCGAACAAGGCTTCTGTTACAATTGACGCGCGGGACAATTCAAAGGCTCCTCTAGTTGTTGCGGACTATTCAGGAAAAGGTTATCCAATCAGTGCTGATGCCCAGGTTTTCAACCTTAGCTCTGCGGGCGACATTGACGCGATTTTGACCTGCAAGACTGATGGAAGTTTTTCTGTTGGCGGAACATTGAATATGAAGATAAATGAGATTCATGGAATGGATTTTGAGCCGGCAAAAGTCTCTGAGCTTTACAAGAAGGCTATTTCCGGCATAAAAAATCTTTCTGTTGGTTTCAGTGTTATGTACAACAAGAATGGCGGAATGAATGTTGAGCTCACAAATATCGAAAAACTCACAAAGCAGCTTGTAACACCGGTAACACAGGCTCTTACAGGCGAATTGAATTCAATCGCGTCGGAAGCGCAGGCGAATGTGACAAAAGTTCTTGGCGAAAAAACAGGAATTGCAGCAGAGCAGATTTCAGCGTTCACAGATATTTCTGGTCTTTTGAACAAGCAGATGAATTCTGTGAACAGTCTGCAGAAACAGCTTGAAGAGCAGAAAGCAAAAATCAACAAGCAACTTTCCAACGCCGCAAAAGGCGCTGCAGTAGACGCACTGAAAAAACTGTTTTAGTTGATTCAATGTAAATAGTTAATTCTGGGATTTATCGGCTGGCTTTCCTGAAAGAAGGGGAATAAGCATTCCGCCGGCCGCGTTTCCTAGAATTACTACGGTAAAAATCAAAAAGTTCTGCACTGTGAATGCGTTCAGACCATTTGCAATGCCGTTGTAGAACGAATTTGCGATTGAGTGGTCAAATCCGCAAAGAATAAAAACCGGAATGTAGATGAATACGCCGATTTTGCTTCCTTTTTTCCACGTGTCAACAGAAAGAAACATCAGAAGTCCGCAGAAAATACCAGAAATGAACAGTCTTAAAAGAGAAGTCTGTGTTTTTGCCGCGTAAATATTTTTTGCCGGCTCAAAAACCATTGGGAACGCGTAAGATGCCAAAATTCCCAGAAGATATGTTGAAAGAAGATTGAACACAAGCACAAGAACTACAAGCTTTATATATTTTATGTCCTTGAAGTTGTATGCGATATAGCCAACTTTTCCTGTGTAAAGATTAAATCCGTACATACAGATTGAATAAAGCCCTGCCGCAAACAAAAATGCTCCGAGCGGTTTTAGGTTAAGCGCAATACAAGAAAGGTAAACAGTTCCGCCAATGCAAATCATCAGGCCGGAAAGAATGGATTTTTTTATATCATTAATCATAACTTTAGAAGATTAGCACGTTACAGAAACTTTCTCAATGTGATAAAATAAAATTATGGCTAAAGTGTTTTTGCGTATTTTTGGTATTCTTTTTTTTATGTTTGCGCTTGCCGCGGCAATTCCGGTTTTGGCAAGAAATATAGATTCATTTGCGTTTTTTGTTGCCTCTCCTGACTTAGGCTGGGGACTTTTTTATGTTTTTACCGGATTTTTGCTCTGCACATTTTTCTTGTTCGCGTTGTTTTCCACTGGAACTGCGGCGATTTTTGCAGGCGGGCAGGGATACACACAGTCAGTCTGGAACTGCGGAATTTATTCGCTGGTAAGCATTGCGCTTTTTACGACAATTTTACTTCTGACCGGCATAACAGAAGATGAACAGGAAATTCTTCTTGTATGTGAAATCGCTTTAATGGCACTTATTCTTTACAACACAATAATCTTTTTTTGCCTCCGCAAGGAAGAAAATTTTTACTGGAAAAACCTTCTTCCTTCAGACCTGAATACAAAACTTTGTCTAAAAGTCTACGCGCTCATGATTGCCATAATAGAAATCGCAAGCTTCTTGATTTCGCACAAATTTGTGGATTAATGAATCAGAAACAGAAGAAATTTATTTTCTTTTGGAATCAATATCTGCAAACGTTTTATTTTCTGTAGTTGCGGTGGCGGCGGATTCGGCTTTAAGGATTTTTTCTTTGTCTTTTTGTGCTTTGGCTTCTGCCTTTGCGGCTTTTTTTTCGGCTCGCTTCTGGGCTTTCAGCTCTTTCTTTTTGGTCTTGTTTTCTGCCTTTAGCGCTTCTTTCTGCAGAGATTTTTCTGACTGTCGTATGTATGAATATCTGTTTTTACCTTTTACGCTGTAGCGCACGCCAAGGTTAAGCTGGTACTGCCAGGAATAATCATAAGGCTGCACAAGACTGTTTGTTCCAAAATTCGGATAGTCAAATGAAAAAGTTCCGTCCAGCAAAATTGTCCAGCGCGGTTCAACAGGAAGCTCCAGCCCGGCAAGCGCACCGCCACCAAGATAATGCAAGTGATATTCATCAGAAAGCTGATACATATAATGCAAGCCCAGACCAAACTTAAGCCGCACATATTTCCACATATCAGTTTCCAGAATCGGACCGGCAAACAAGTCGAACGCATACAGAACAGTCTGCTTCGGGAATTGCTTTACATCATTAAAAGTGTTGTAAAAAGGATAAAAAACTGAAGTTCTGATTACAGAATTAAGCGGCTTCATGTTTCTTGTCTGAATCTGGAAAAATGCGCCTATAAAGTCGTTCTGCCACACAAAATTGCTTCTGCCGCTTACAGTCTGGATTCTTGTAACTTGCGCCACTGCAAAACCTTCGTTGAACATTACAAACGGTTTTGCCTTGATTTTTGGAAATCCGGTTTTTTCATTTATCTCAACATTCGGGTCATCTTTGTCTTCAGAAGTCGAAGTTTCAAAAAGATTGGTTTCCTGGCAAATCACCGGAAAAAGCAGAAAGACGAACGCAAAACTTAAAAATATCTTTTTCATATTTTCCGCCTTATTTTGAAACATGATACAAAGTAAGATTCAAAGTCTTGTTGTTTGAAGCGTTTGTCCACGTAAGGTAAAGCATTGAGCCACGGATGTCCCATTCAGTGTTTATTGTCTCAGAGACCGTTTCTCCGTCTTTTTCTGAAACCGTAAAAACAAGGACATTATCTATTACAGAATATTCACCCTGATAGTTAATCTCGCTTTTTTCATCCTGCGGCTCTGTATAGATTTTAGCCACAAAAGTTCCGTCAGAAGTAAAAGTAACATAGTTTCCGTAGTCGTCTGCCCATTTTCCGTACAAAGGAGAAGGCTCATAGCATGAAGAAAGCAGGATACTCGTAAAGAACGCGCAGATTGCAGTTACAGACAAAAATATTTTCTTTATTGATTTCATAATTACTCCAGTTTTTATAAGACGTATTTTTTATGCGGGTTGCTCAGTTATATCGTCAATTGACTCTTCAACTTCCTGAGGAAGAACATTGTATTCAACTTCCGAGCGTTCAAAGCCATTCCGCTGGACACCGTAAGTTCCGCCTGCGCTGGTTCCTTTTTTTATAATCACATTCTCGTAATATATTTTTCCAGGATTTGCGCCGGTTATTTCAATATTGCCATACATTTTGCCATTCGCATGGATATTCGCCCTTGTGTTACATTCGCCGTTCAATATCCAACCGTCAAAATCACAGTAGTCCTTGTAGACAATTGTAACAACGCCCCTGAATCCGCGTACACGGGCCCAATATTCGCAAGTTCCGCTTATATCTCCGTTGATTTTTTCCTTGCCAAGCTTTGCAAGATTGCTTTTTTTGTGCATAAGTGTAAGTTTCTTGTGGCTGCGCAAAGAAGATTCGTTGAATGCATGCAAATATTCAACATCATCTGAAAATTCAGTTCTAGGCATTTCTGAATCTGCATTTAGTTCTTGTTCATTTTGTTCCGCATAAAGAAAAATTGCCGAACACAAAAGATAAATAGTTCCTAAAAATAAGATTTTTTTGTTTTTCATTATTTTTCTTCTCCTACAAGCCAGTTTACTTTATCTTCCGCAAGAACAACTGTTCCGCTTTCTTTGTCCTTTCTGTCAAGCTCATAAGTCTGCACAATGTAGTAACCGCCGCCGGCAGCTCCGCCCTTGATTTCAAGGTTGTTGTAGACTGCGTAGCCTGGATACATTCCGCAAAGATAATGTTTGTCGCCAGTGTTAGTGATTGTCTTTTTAGCCGCGTCAGAAAGATTTTCCAGAGCGTTTCCTATTGAAGATTCATTTGTAACGTCAATCTCCTTAGAAAAACAATGTACTGTTTCGTGCATGTGGCCGTTTGCGCTCATGTTTGAAGTTGTGTCCGTGTTTCCGTTCAGAATGAACCTGATTCCCAAAGTGCTGTCGTCGCTAATAAAGTGGTCGGCGTAATTTGTGTACGGCATTGTGATTTCCGCGCCAAGACCGGCAACCTTTGCATTGTAGCCCAAAGTTCCGCTTATGTTTCCTTTTACGCTTTCTGAGCCTACTTTGTCCAGATCGCTAGGTTTGTGCATGAGCGTAAGTTTTTTCTGCGAGCTTGCGATGTTCTTGTTGTATTCCCTGAACCACTGTTCGCGTGTGATTGCGCCGTAGCCACGCGCATAGTGTTCAATGTCATTTGCCGGGTCGTTTGATTTTCTTCCCTGGCCAAGGCTGTTCAACGAGATAACTTTATAAAAATACATGATTCCAGATTTTGCAGTCGCATAAGAGTCAACATAATAAGTCTGACGTACTGAATCAACTTTTTTGAATCCTGAGTCCGCTTTTGTTGAACGGTAAATATCGTAACCGCCGTCCGCACCGCCATCCGGTTCCTGCCATGTTATAAGAACCGGGTAAACCTCATTCTTGTTTACAGTCCACAAAGTTTCATCAAAAGTTCCGCCAGCTTCGGAAACCTTGTCTTTTATTGTGGCTAATCCGGCGGTTTTTGTTGCGTATACGCTTTTTGGAGCTTCTGGAACAGGCGCAACAGTCTCGCTCTTTGCGCTTTCTTTGTCCACGCCATTTTCGTTTACGGTTGTGATTTTAAAGAATTTTGTGTTCTCGTCAATCGGTACTTCAAAAGAAAGATTTCCACTTACATCAGAAGTTCCAGAGATTGAATTTGCAATGATAGTGTCGAAAATTCCATTTTGAGTTGAGTCTGTATAAATATTGTACTTAAAGTCAACTTTTTCTTCTGCGGAAATACTGTTTATTGCCGGCGACCAGACTATTTTTTTGTGTTCTGTGTCTGAACCGTCATCAACTTCTACGTAAGAAGGCGCACTTAAAATGAATCCATAGGCCGGTTTTGCAGAATCTTTTCCGGTTTCGCTGAAAGAACTTTTCAGTTTTTCTTCGCCGTTTGTTTTTGTTGTCTGAATAAAGTAATAATAGTAAATTCCAGGTTTTACGCTTGTGTCTTCGTATTCTGACGTTGTTACTTCAATGTTTGATTTTACAAGTTTATAAACAGAGTCGTTGGAGCTTGTTCTGTACAGGTTGTATGTTAAAGTTCCGCCATCAGAAGGAGCAGAAAGCGACGTCCATTTTACAGTCAAGGCAGACGCGCTTGTTCCAAGACCATTTTCTACATGAATATTTTCTGGATATGTCGGTGCGCCCGGCTGCAAGGAATATCCCATTGCGGCAGCGCTTGCGCAAGAAAGTTCATTTGTCCGGTTCAAGACGTAAACTTTGTAGTAAAATTCAGTTCCCTGGTCGGCTTCATCCATTTCATCAATATATTCTGTTTCATTCGCGTAGACTTCTGCAATCTGATAGTAATTGCCTTGTTCGCGTTCACAACGTTCAATCTTGTATTTCCACACATCTGGAACGGCGTTCCATTTTATTGTGATTGAATCAGAAGAAGTTCCCTTTGACGCTTCTATTTCTGTAACAGGCTTTAAAAGAGTTCCATATTTTGTAGGGTCTGCGTAAACTTCAGTTCCGGTCTCGTTGCCTTCTTCATCAAGGATTTTGTGTTCAGAATAGTCCGGAAAATATTCGCTTTCTGTGTAGCCTTTTGGAAGGTTCTGGGCAAAAACGCGGTAGTAATACACATAGTTCAGCTCAATGCTTGTGTATTTTGTTTCCTGGATTATTGTGTCTGTGTATTTTGTGTTGTAAATGTTGGAAGAAGTCAAAAGCTCAAAGTCTGATTCTTTTGGCATTTCCCAAGTGCCGTCCGCATTTTTTTCTTTTACAACAGCGCGCTCGATTTTATAAGAAGTTGCGTTTGGAACAGCCGACCAGCTTACTTCTATTTTGCCGGAATATATTCCCTGCGAAATAAAGATTTCCGTTGGCGCAGAAAGTTTCTCTATTTTTTCCGGCGGAGTTAAAAGGTCATAAATGCTGGAATTGTTGCTGTTTGAGTTCATTGAAACATCTGATTCAAAGAAACTTGAACAAGAAGCCAACACCAGACAGCCTGCCAAAATTATGCCGCAAAGCAGTAGGGTGGGGGTAAAACGGGATTCGATTTTTTCATTGTGCAAAGTAAAGCTTGTAGTGTGTTTCATTTTTAGTCCTCCCACCAACCGTAGTCAGATGAATCGCCTGTATATGGATTGTTTCCAATTTTTGCAGGAAACCATCTTTTTACTTCATCGCCAGAAACATCTTTATTGAATGGTTCAGAACCATTGTGTTCAACTGTAACAGAGAATTGAGAATTATTAGCCTTTCCTTTATCTTCATTTGCATCAGAACCAAATGCCGCAAAGTTTACAGTTCCTGAATAAGAAGATAAAGGAATATTAGTATTTTCAATTGTAAGCGGAATAAGGTTAGAAATATTAAAATTTTTACTATCTCCGGTGCATAAAAAATATGGTTTCTTATCCCAAGCACTTCCCATTGTATCATTTGAATTATTTGGGGCTGAAATTTTTATGCAAGCTGGAAGATTACTTATTATCAAATTATTATTTGGTAATTGTGTCCATGATACAATGTAATCATTTATCTTCATTTTTAGTTTATACCAAGCATCAAAATCCCATGAATACTTTGAATCCCACCAAAAAGAACCTGTTGTTCCATTTGTTGTACTTCCTTGCGAAGTTTTATTAAATGCATCCGCAATAACAAGCATTGTCGCCTTTACAAGTTCCTCATCCGTTATCTGTCTGTACGCAAAAATTGAACCATCAGTGCCAACTTCTGTGTAAATAGTTGCTTCTCCGTCTTTTCGACTGCCTTGAACTTTGTAGTAGTGTTTTGCATCGCGTAAAACTTTTAAAAGTCCGTCTGTGTTTGCTGCTCCATTATTTTTTATTCCATTTGGTGCAACTGTTATGCTGTATGCGTCTGTTGTGTCAATGTCCAAGTCATAAGTGTTGCAGGTTGCTGCATTTACAGTTGCTTTCAGCGTTTCCGGATTTATTTCTGCAATTTGTTGCCAGCCAACAGCTTTGTTTGTGTTAAGCATAAAAAGTTGTATGGAGTCAGGTTTTTTCTTTCTTTCTGTTGTGTCATAAATATTAAATCCTTCGTCACCAAATGTCTGCCATGTAAATTTTTCTGCATAATAGTTGGAATCTTTCACATCGTTTTTTCCTGCGTAGGTTGCTGTAGGTGTTGCAAAACTAAAGATATATCCCTTGTTTTCTTTTTCATCATCAGAATCAGTCCTTTGGGAAATAAAATATTCATAGTATGGGTCAATGTCCGGTTTTCCTTCAATGTTATAGTAAACTAAGTAATCGTATGCTTTATAAGGTATTTTTGGCGAACATTCTGTTGTTGAGTCTGTGCTTAAGCCTATATAATCTGTTTCCTGATTCCAAGTAGAACCATTTGCCGCATTGTAATTGCGGTAAAATACAGTTGGCTTTGCTGTGTTATTGTATGGTGGTTTCCATGAAAGTTTTACTTTGTCATTTGTTGTTGCTTTTGAAGCTGTAAGTGCCAAACCGTAGCCGTAAGTCGCGCCGCTTTTTTCCACTTTTTCCAAAGATGTGTCTGTATATGCGATTTTTGAGCCTTTTATTGAGTAATCATCGTTGAATTCAAAGTCAGACGGGTTTAGGACTGGTATAACTGTATAGCCATAGCGAATTCCCCATTTTATTTGGGCTTGGTCTGTCTTGTACTGGTTTTTCAGGTCATCTTCAGTAAGATTAATTGATTGGTATTTATCTGTAAAAGTAAATCTTCCTGCGGTTTGTGTACAAGAGGCTGCAGCCGTTGCATCCGCGCCTATCAAAGATATTGTTCCGTTTTCAGAATCTGTTTCGTAGTAATACAAATCACCTTTGTTTTCTTCATTTGAAAAATATTCATTTATGTATTTTTTGCGGAAAATAAGATAGCCTTTTGCGCCTTTAACTTTGTTCCACTGCAATTGTATAAGATTTCGGTCTCCTGTAACTTTTAAGTCAAGGTTTGCTGGCCCAAGTGTCGCAATGTCAATTGAGCTGTTGTTATTGTCAACATCACTGGCTGCTGTAAGAGTAAAGGTAATATTGCTGCCGGCTATTGATGCGTCTGTTGTGTTGTCAACAGCGAGTTCTTCTGATGTTGTTTCGCCG
Organism: Treponema sp. UBA7590; assembly: GCA_002478955.1. Classification (GTDB taxonomy): domain Bacteria; phylum Spirochaetota; class Spirochaetia; order Treponematales; family Treponemataceae; genus Treponema_D. Next base: position 2,540 of record DLKK01000020.1, on the reverse strand, counting down.
TATGGTTTTTGTATTTCACAGTAGAATGTTTTTCCATCATCATCTGTCTTTACGTTTTCTGCCGCGATGGTAATGGCTTCATTCGGTCCGAATTTATATTTTGCCTCGTATTTGCTGCTGTCTGCTTTTTGTACTGCCTGCCAAATAACTTTTATGGAATCATAGGCTGGCTCAAAATACGGCTCTGGAGTTCCAAGCGTCTTGAATTCTTCATTTTTGGTTTCATGATTTTTTAATCCGTTGTCAGCGTTTAATGTGTATTCAGTTCTGATGTCACCACTTTCTGCTTTATGGTCGTAAGTAAATTCTGTTTTGTTTTCAATTTGGTTTTCATTTTTTATAAAGTCAGATTCTTGGAATTCGTATTCGCCTTGTGTTTCAGTTCCATTCTTATCTGTGTTTTTCCATGTTAATATATATTTGCAGTTTTTATCATAAATCCATGAAAGTTTAAATTTGTCTTTGTAGCCGTCTTCTACTTTGAAACTTGAAACATCAGGAATCATGCTTTTGTCGTTTATTACAATTACGGAACCTGGGGCTGAAACTTTTATATAATGATTACTGTCATCGCTTCCGCTGTCTTTTGGGCATACCGCAATATCATATGTATATAGAAGATATGTGTTTTCTTCGTCTAATGGTTCATATGTGGCTGTCCAAGGAAAAAAGTTGCTGTATGAAGTTGAGTTAGGATGTGTTTCTGTTGCTGGACTGTCAGGATCAGGATAATCCTGCTTGCCTTCTTCAATTTCTTCTGCTGTGGCTTTTTTCATTTTTTGACAGGTTTCTGTGATTACATAATTGTACGGCTGTCCGAAATCATCAAATTTAAAATTCAGTGTTACAGTAAAACTGTCGATTAAGTTCTCGTCTTTTTCATTTTCTTTGTATGTTGAAGAAACAGAGACTGTAGGACTATTGATTAGCCAGCCAGTTTCGTCGCTATAGGATTCGTCTGAGGTTACGTTCTTCTTTTTGCTGTCATCTATAAATGACTGTATGCGGTAGGTATATTTTTGTCCACGAGAAACTGTCTTGTCTGAAAGTGTTATTTTTGTTCCCGGAATGTAATTTGGATAGTTTACATCAGTTTCTGCGTCATCTTTTGGGTATTCAATGCTTATTATTTCTATTTTTGCCGGGATTTCTATTTCTTTTTCTTCGCTGTCTGTTGTTTTTGAAGCAGCAAGAGATTCTCCGTATTTTATTTCTGCGGTTGGGTCAGAACCTTCTCCGGCTTCTTTTTTTGTAAAGTGAATCGCAGTTTTTGCAGGTTTTTCGTTCTCTTTTAGTTCAGTAGTTCCCAAATAACTTACAATCGGTTCATAGGCATTTTCGGGTGCGGATTCAAGTTTGCGGTAGATTTTAAAGTAGACCGGTCGTGTTTCAAAGGCTGTTGAGCTTTTGATTTCTGCGAATTTTGGCAGTGTCCATGAAAGTGTTACCTGGTCTTTTGAAGTTCCTTTTGAAACTGCAAAGTTTTCCGGGGCGGCTGGAATAAGCGAGTGTGCTGTTGACTGGTTCAGGATGTCGCTGTTTTCTGTTGATTTTGAGTCCTGGGCGGCTTTTGTGTAGGCTTTTATCTGGATGCAGTATTCTGTGTTTGGAGTAAGGTTCTTGAAGGTGTATTTTGTGTCCGCGGCTTCTTTTACGTCCATTGCGGAGATTGTTTCTTCTTTTATGACTTGTGTTCCGTCCGCGTTGTAAAGAACCACGGTATAGATAAGTCCGCTGTTCAGGTATGTATCTGTGGTGCAGTTCACGCCTTTGTACCAGCGCACGGTTATCTCGTCTCCGTTTGCGTTCTGCTTTATACTTGTGATGATTGGGGTTGCAAGAGTTGTTCCGAAGCAAATCTGGCTGTACAGCTCGGAAACTTCGCCGTTTGAGTCAACCGACTGGATTTTATAGTATTTTTTTACGTCCGGGTTTTCGCTTAATGTGTAGCTGCAGGTTGCGTCTGGAGTCTGTTCAAGAAATGTAAAATTTCCTGTCGCTGTATCGGAAGAATATATATTGTAAAGAACAGCCGACTTTGCCGCCGTCCATTTTAATGTGATGCTTCTGAATCCACCCTGGGTCGCTGTTACATTTGTAGGGGCTGCAACTCTGCCTGTTGAATAAGAGCCGCGGTTCTGGAATGAAGGTGATTCCAGCAAATCATTCTGGCAGCCCGAAAAACTTAACGTACCGGCAAAAACAAGCGCGCACGCAACAAAAACCCGAACCGAAAATCCAACATCTCTTTTCATTCTTGATACCCCTGAAAAATGGTATTTGGTTATAGTATATGAATTTAAGAATTTAGACAATCGGAATGAAAGTTAGTTGCAAGGAAAACACACCGCAAGGTCGGTCCACTGCAGGTTCAAAATGCGGAAGCGCGGTTGTCTTATAATGCGCTTGCCCGGAAAATCCGCTGCAACTTGTGTTTTTGTAATGGCTAGCGGCTCGAAGTCCGGGTTTTCATAAGGAACACATTGCGCGGCTAGTTTTATTTGTCATAAACAAAAACAGCCACGAATTTATGGTTATTG
>DLKK01000074.1:16342-23102 GCA_002478955.1 Treponema sp. UBA7590 | reverse complement strand
AAGCATTCTGTCCGCATTTCCTCGGATTGTATTTATTTCACCGTTGTGCGCAATAAATCTGTTCGGATGCGCCCGTTCCCAGCTAGGATTTGTGTTCGTACTGAACCTTGAATGAACAATCGCCAGCGCCGAAACATAATCCTCGCTCTGCAAATCCTTGTAGAAAGTCCTAAGCTGCTTTACAAGGAACATTCCCTTATACACAATCGTGCGACTAGAAAGAGAAGCCACATAAGTCTCACTGGCAGAATGTTCGTACTGCCGGCGAAGAATATAAAGTTTTCTGTCAAAATCAAGACCTTTTTCAATATTTTCCGGCCGGCCGATAAAGCACTGCATAATAACCGGCATACAATCCCTTGCGCGCTGACCAAGAACATCCGGATTAACAGGAACATTTCTCCAGCCAAGGAACGGCAGCCCTTCCTTTTCACAAAGATTCTCAAACAATTTCTTAGTCTGGGCACGAATAATCGCATCAGAAGGAAAAAAGAACATTCCAATTCCGTAATCGCGCTCATCGCCCAGTTTTATATCAAGTTCAGCGGCGGCTTTCTTAAAAAACTGGTGTGAAATCTGCACAAGAATTCCAACTCCGTCCCCAGTTTCCCCAGTCGCGTCCTTGCCTGCGCGATGCTCAAGCTTTTCAACAATGCCAAGAGCGTTGTCAACAATCTGTCTGGAAGCATGTCCGTCAATGTTTACAACAGCCCCAATACCACAGTTGTCATGCTCAAAGGATGGTTCATACAAAGTCTTATTCATAAAAGTAACCCCTCATCGCCCAGATTTTTGGGCAAAAAAAAAGTGACACAGACAATAAGGGCTACCCATATTATCCGCATCACCTTTGATACTAAAAAAATAATAGCAAAATGCAAATCAAGTGTCAATAATTTTAAAATTTATGTAAAAATCACGAATATCCGGGCGTTTCGGCAAACAAAAAATGCAAAAAAATTGCTCCAGATTTCCGCAATTCCTCCAGACGCATTTTCTGTTTGCCGCCGGCTGTTCCGTAGTTCGCTAACGCTCTAAGTCCTTGCCGCGCAAATCGCGCGGCTCCGGTCTTTGGCTTCGTTTGTCAAAACAAACTTCGCCACTACTCCATAGCCTAACGCATCCGCAAAAAACCTTCGTTCAATCCGCTAAAAACAAAAATGCAAAAAAAAGCCTTCCTAATTTCTTAGAAAGGCTTTTAAGTTGGACGGTGAGAGGATCGAACTCCCGACATTCTGGGTGTAAACCAGACGCTCGTACCAGCTGAGCTAACCGTCCGTTTATCGCTTCGTGATGTTTATAATATATCAGAAGCGATATTTTGTGTCAACACCATTTTAATTTTTTTTCAAAAAAAATTAAAAAAAATCGAGTTTTTATTGATTGTGAAAAATCGCTCCCAGCGGATTTTCAATTTGCTCCAGACGGTTGTGCTCGCGCTTCGCTTGTAGTTATTCGGGTGCTACGCACTTAAATCTTTCTTATCGCACAAAGTCTTCACAAATTAAAAATCCGCTTGCGCTATCATTCAGTCACCGCAAAACTCGATTTTTTTTACTTATTTATGGCAAATTTTTTCTTCGCATTCCTTGTAAATTGCAGCGGTCTTAGCAACAACATCTGCAGGAAGCTCTTTGATATCCGGGTCGCCGGCAAGGTTGTTTTCCTTAAGCCAGTCGCGTACAAACTGCTTGTCGTAAGAAGCCGGGCTTCCGCCAACTTTGTATTTGCTCAAATCCCAAAAGCGGCTTGAATCTGGAGTCAGAACTTCATCTCCAAGCACAAGCTCGCCGTTTTCGTCCAAGCCAAATTCAAATTTTGTATCCGCAATGATAATTCCATTTTTGTAAGCATGTTCGTAGCATTTTTTGTAGATTGCAAGTGCGGCTTTTTCGATTTTTGAGCCAAGTTCCTCACCCAAATCTTTTTTCATGTAATCCAAAGTCACATTAATATCGTGACCTTCTGCGGCTTTTGTGGAAGGAGTCACAATCGGCTCGTCAAGTTTTTCTGCCTGCTGGTATTCCTTTTCAAACTTGTGCCCAAGAAATGGCTCACCTTTTTTGTAAGCCTCGTACATAGAACCGAACATATATCCACGAACGATTACTTCATAAGGAATCATCTTAAGTTTTTTTACAAGAATTGTTCTTCCTTCAAATTCAGGTTTCTGAAATTCTTTCGGCATATCCTTTAAATCTGAAGAGATCATGTGGTTTTTTACAATGTCTTTTGTGTAGTCAAACCAGAAATTCGCAAGAGCGTTCAGAACCTTGCCTTTGTCTGTAATCATAGTTGGAAGAATTACATCAAACGCGCTAATCCGGTCTGTTGTAACAATGACCATTCTTCCATCTTCCAAATCGTAAACTTCGCGAACTTTTCCGCTAGCATATTTTTTCATATATTGAACTCCTAATAAAAATTCAATTTAAAGATTTATTTTTATACTAGCGAATTCTTATAAAACTTTCTACAAATTATTTTACTTTGCCGACCTTGCGTTAAAATTTCAGATTGAATGTTCTAGCAAAACTCAACCTAAAACAAGAATTTTGCGTCTTTTCTTGAATTTACAAAAAACAGGACCAATGCAAAAAGCGCAAAAACCGCCGCCAGAATGTAGACAACAGGAAGCGCAACGCACAAAAGCTCCATTGTCTCCAAAGCTGGAGGAATCAAAAGCATCACAAGTGCCAGAAGTGAAAGAAACACAATTTTTCCGATGTTCTTAGAAATCGCGGCGCAATAAATTCTATACGAAAAAAAACTTGCCATGAAAACCATGGAAAGCATTAAAACAGGCTTTATAAAGAGCTGAAAAAACGAAAAAGCCGCGCTGGATGAAGCAATCACGCAGTACGGCATATAAACCGCGTAAAAAGCTGCAACAACTGGAAAAAATGCCTTTACCCTGAATTCAACAGAATCTTTTGTTGCAAAAAAATACAAAGCGTAAATCAAAATCAGAGGAAGAACATATTCCTTCAAAAAATAATAAAAGAAATTCGAGACAACTGAAAATTCCGGAATCCTGTGCATATAAGAAAAAAGCGCAGTGCCGCCGCTGGCAAGAATTCCTAGAAATGCGCCTGTGGCAACAAGAAATCCGTATATTTTTTTACTTGAATGAGAACAGCAAAAATAAAGAGCTGTAGGAAACAAAAGAATCAAAAATAAAAACATAGTCTAATTAAAATATCATAAATCCGCATAGTTTGAAAAGATGAAAAAAGGCAAGCGTGGACCACCAACACTTGCCTTCTTGAATTTCTCAGGATTTTGCAATGAAATAAAATGAAAATAAATTATTCTTTCGTTTTATTTTATCTCTACAACCCAGCCTTCCGGAGCTTTGATTTCGCCCATCTGGATTCCTGTCAATGTCTCGCGAAGCTTACCAAGAACTGGTCCGATTTTTTCCATTCCGGCAGGAACGTTGATTTCTTTGTCATGGTCAACAATTTTTCCAATCGGGCTGATTACGGCTGCTGTTCCGCAGAGGCCAACCTCGGCAAAATCAGCAAGTTCGCTCTTATTAACAGCACGTTCCTCAACTTCAATGTTAAGATAATCTTTTGCAACCTGAACCAAAGAACGGCGTGTAATAGAAGGAAGAATTGAATTTGATTTTGGAGTAACAAGTTTTCCGTCTTTTGTCACAAACAGAATGTTTGCGCCACCAGTTTCTTCAATATAAGTGTGAGTTGCCGGGTCTGTGTACATATTTTCCGCAAATCCATGCTTGTGCGCATCAACAATATTGTGCAAGCTCATCGCGTAGTTTAATCCGGCTTTGATGTCGCCCGTTCCATGCGGAGCGGCGCGGTCCAAATCAGAAATTCTTACAGTTATAGGTTTTACTCCGCCTTTAAAATAAGGTCCGACTGGAGTAACAAGAATCCTGAACTGATATTCATCAGCAGGTTTTACACCGATTACAGCATTTGAACCGAACATATAAGGACGGATATAAAGCGTCGCACCAGAGCCAAACGGTGGAACCCAGCCAATATTAGCTTTGACTGTATCTTTTACAGCCTGTACAAATCTGTCTTCCGGGAAAACAGGCATTTCAAGGCGCTCGCATGAACTCTTCATTCTTGCCGCGTTCAAATCCGGGCGGAAGCATACAACTCTTCCATCTTTTGTTGTGTATGCCTTAAGACCTTCAAAACAAGTCTGCGCATACTGAAGTACTCCAGCACATTCATTGATTTTTACTATATTATCTTTTGTAAGCTTACCGTTATCCCAAGCGCCATTTTTAAAATTTGCGACAAAACGTTTGTCAGTCTTCATATAACCAAACGGCAAATTACTCCAATCAAGATTTTTCTTTCCCATTGCATAACCTCACTTTTGTTCGCGCTCAGAGTGCGACTTTTATTTTTTTTATCATTTAACCTTACCACTAGGAAAATGATTTTTCAATGTTTGAACTGACGTTATTTTTTCATTTTTATATTGCAAAAAATGCAATAAAATCAATAAAAAACGCTCCCGAAAGAGCGTTTTATGCAACATAATTTTTACAGTCTATTTTATTTTTCTAAGGAACGCATCTTTGTAACCAGATTTTTTGAAACGGTTAAGAACTGCACCGTATTCATCCATATTCAAAGGTCCAATCATTACCTGGGTCGCTTTTCCGCTAGCAAGAGGAACTAAAGTCACCGGATATTGATTTTCAAATTTTGCGACTGTTGCCTTAAGATTTGACTCATCGGCAAGAACCGCAATCTGAATGTAATATTTTCCGCTTTCAAGATCCTTCAGATTTTGAACTTTGTATTTTTCAAGCGGATTTTTTGTATTTTCCGGTTTTGAAACTTTCCCAGCATTTGCCGGAATTTTTTCTTCATTTTTTGTTTCAACAGGTTTTTCTGCGGCCTCATTTTTCAGCGGCTCGGCTGAATTTTCTGCTTTTTCAGCTTCGGCTGCCGGCGGATTTGATTCTGCAGGCACAAGAACAATCGGCTCGTAGCTTTCATCGTCTGAATTTTCTTCAGTTTTTTCTGGCTCAGGCTCAGAAAGCTCAGATGAAACGGATTCAACTTCTGGCTCAACCACTGATTCTGGAACGGATTCAGGAATTTTATCTTCCACAGCTTCCGGCTTAGATTCTTCTGCGACTGGAGATGTTTTTTCATCAAGGTCAGATAAATTATCTGCCTCAACAGATTCTTCATCAAACGGAACTTCTGAAACGATTTCCTCGTCATTATTTTCAGGTTCAATTTCTTCAAACGGAGGAACTTCCGTGGCCTCGATGGTTTCGGCTTCATCAGTTTTTTCCGCAGGCTCAGACAAATCATCGCTTTCAACAGCCTCGATTTTTTCATCCGGCTCATTGTTTTCAGGACATTCATCAACACTTTCTTCAACCGGAACAAGACTTTCTGTCGCCTCAATATTTTCAGGTTCAGCTATTTTTTCCGCATCATCAGATTTTTCCTCAGGAATTTCCATTGAGTCGGCTTCAACCGCTTCCTCGCAAACTTCTTCATCCCGGAGATTTTCCGGCGCAACCGCGGTGGCTTCAGGCTCTGATTCCTCTGGCTCCGGCGCAAGAACAACTTCTGGTTCAGAACCAGCGTTTTCCGGCTCTGCTTCAGCAGAGTTTTCTGTTTCATCAGCATTTTCCCCGGAAATTTCTTCAACCGCAGATTCGTTTTCCGCATTTTGGGCGGCAAGATTTTCTGGTTCAGAATCGACATTCTCATCATCAGACTCTGAGGCAGGATTTTCAATTTCTCCGCCAATAACGGCTGTTCCGGCAACCGCCTCATCAAGCTGACCGGAGCGTTTAGTGATTTTCACGACATTGTTAGCATCTTTTGAAAGTCCAAGAAGTTCAGCGGCCTCAGGAGAAAGCAAAATTGCAATGCCTTCAGAAGAATCAATCGAGCCAATCACAAGAATATCAACACTTTTTTTTGAGGAAAGACTTGTTACGCTGATTGAATCTCCCGGAAGATAACCGACAGTCTTTGCGAATACGCCCTTCGGCATTGTTCCTTCCGGCGCAACAACAGCGCGTCCATCCAAAGACGGACTGAAAGACGTAAAAATAGTTCCACATAAAAGTACGCTTAAAATTACAACAAATAATTTTTTCATATTTTCCTGCCTTATGACTTCTGACTGATAACTTTCTGAATGTGCATCGCAAATTCTGACGCAAAATTGCGCACATTTGCCGCTTCATTCTGACTGATTCCAGTTTTTATCTCGGAAGACGAATCTTCCAGAATATTTCCAGTTTTTACAGAAACAATTTTCCAGCTGATTTTTTTCATGTTTCCAAGGGAAATTTCACTGTTCTGCTTTTCGTCGCCGGTAAAATAAATTTTTATAAGACAAAAATCGTCAACGGTTCCGTTCACCGCCTCGTTATAAGCGTCATTATAAAATTTCAAATCCTGGGCGCTGCCTTTTGAGACTGCGGCAGGAATATTTGAGACGATATAGCCATTCTCAAAAAAATAGCTCAAAATTTCGTCTTCCACCGCAAGAGCCGATTCGCACACCGAATTCAAACTGTCGTTTTTTTGAAGAATCTGAAAAGACAGACTTTTCGCAAAACTTGCGGCGGCAGCGGCAAAAACCACAAGCGCGGCCAGCAGATTTTTTTTCCCCATAAAACACCCCACTCAATTTTCGTTTCTCTTCTTAAATATCGTCAAAAATAAAATTCAAGTTTAGATTTTATTTAGCTTAAATGTTGAGTTTTATGCTGAATCAATAAATTGAATAA
>DLKK01000074.1:11638-16216 GCA_002478955.1 Treponema sp. UBA7590 | reverse complement strand
CTGGTAGCTTATTCAATTTTTATGCTGAATTTATAAAATTCAACATTTGATATTTACCATAAACGCAGAGTTTTACAAAACGATTTTCATATCTTTTTACTTTGATTCAGTTGTGATAGAATTATTTTAAGCGGGAATTACAAGATGTCTTTAAAGAATGAAAAAAATCTTTACATAATCGGCGCGGGTTTTGCTGGTCAGACCATTGCTGATGATATAAAAAGAAAAAAAATTTTCGGAAAGGTCGGTGCATTTCTTGACGATGATCCAAAACTTATAGGAACTCAGATTGAAGGAATTCCAGTTCTTGGTCCGATTGAAAACATCGCCGCAGTGCTACGCTGTAAATCCCAGGATGAGGCGATAATTGCAATTCCTTCTGCACCGGTAGAAAAAATCCGCGGAATCTACGAGGTTCTGAAAAACTGCGGATTCAAGAACATAAGAATTCTTCCCGGAATAAGCCAGGTTGTAACTGGTTCTGCGCATCTGGTACAGACGCGAGAAATCGATGCGCTGGACATTCTTGGAAGAACCCCTGTAACAATTTCATTAAAAGAAAGCCTTGAATATCTGCGCGGAAAAAGAGTCCTTATAACCGGTGCCGGCGGTTCAATCGGCTCTGAAATTTGCCGGCAGCTTCTGAGCGGCGGTGCAGAACGCCTTTATCTTTTTGGACACGGCGAAAATTCAATTTACCAGATTGACCGGGAACTAAGACTGCTCCAGTCAGAAGGCGTTGGCGAAAAAGCTACAATTGTGCCGATTATCGGTGACATGATAGACAGAAATTACACAGATTATATTATAAACCAGACAAAATGCGATGTTGTTTTCCACTGCGCAGCGTATAAACACGTTCCTATGATGGAAGAGAATCCTGTCGCGGCAATTGCAAACAATGTATTTGGCACAAAAAATCTTCTGGATGCATCGCTAAAACATAACGTGCAGCGGTTTGTGCTTATTTCAACAGACAAAGCGGTTGACCCCGTAAGCGTTTACGGAGTTTCAAAAATGATTTGCGAAAAACTGGTTCTTGATGCGGCAAAAAAAGCTTTTGAAACCGGAAACAATGACAAGAAATTCATGTTCGTGCGCTTTGGAAATGTCCTTGGAAGCCGTGGCTCAATTCTTCCGCTTTTTATGGAACAAATAAAAAATGGCGGTCCGGTCACAGTAACTTCTGCAGACATGGAGCGATATTTTATGACAATCCCGGAAGCATGCTCGCTTGTGCTAAAAACCGGTGGGGTCGGAAAAAACAGCGAATCTTATCTTCTGGATATGGGCGAACCGATAAAAATTCTTGACCTTGCAAAGCAAATCATAAAATTCAGCGGGCTTGAACCGGAAAAAGACATAGAAATCAAAATCATCGGAAAAAGAAAAGGTGAACGTTCAGTAGAACCGCTATGGCTGAAAGAGGAAGAACCTGCAAAAACTGAATATGCAAAAATCCTCAAGCTAAAAAATCTTGATTTTGAGCCAGAACGCCTTGAAAATCTTCTGGAAAAACTGGCACCAGTCTGCACGCTTTATGAAAATTCACCGGAAAATGCTATATTATATAGAAACAAAAATTATCTTTTGTCTGTCTTGTGCTCGGATTTTCCTTCGCTGAAAGAATTTTATGAAAAAAACGGAAATCTCAAAGCGGCAAATGATTCAAACTGACAAAAATATGAAAGATTTGATTTTTATGGGAGAAAACAATGTCTGACGCAGATTCGTTAAAAGTTCCTTTTTCAAGACCATCAATTTCGGAAGAAGAAAACAAGCTGGTTCTGGAGGTTTTAAATTCCGGCTGGCTCACAACAGGAAAACATGCGCTTGAATTTGAGAAAGATTTTTCCGCATTAATGAATTCCAGACCAGAAATGATTGAGGAACGGAAAAAACTCGGGCTTTCTGCAGAACCGGTTCAAAGTCTTGCAGTAAACAGCAACACAAGCGGAATGATTCTTGCAATGGAAGCCTGCGGTATCGGATCTGGAACTGCGGTAATCACAACACCGTACACATTTGTCTCAACTGCGGCATGCGCAAAACATCTTGGGGCAGACGTTTATTTTGCGGACATTGAAAAAGACTCGTACAGCATAGACCCGGAAAAAATTGAGGAAATTCTTCTTTCTCCAAAAGGAAAAAACGTAAAGGCGATTGTTCCAGTTCATGTTGCAGGAAATTTGTGCAACATGAGAAAAATTTGCCAGATTGCAAAAAAATTCGGAATCAAAGTTATAGAAGATGCGGCGCACGCTTTTCCAAGCCCGACTGAAATCGGTTACGCCGGAACAATCGGGGATGTCGGAGTTTTTTCATTTTATGTCACAAAGACAATCACAACGGCTGAAGGCGGAATGATTTGCACAAGGGACAAAAATCTTGCAAAAAGAATGACGGTCATGCGCCTTCACGGAATGGACAGGACAACCTGGGACCGCTACACTTCTCCGCGTGCAAGCTGGGAATACGATATTGTGGCTTTGGGCTACAAATTCAACCTTCCGGATATTCTTGCGGCAATCGGCGTGCAGCAGCTTAAAAAAGCTGAGAAATTTTATGAAAAACGTGTAAAAATTGTAGAAAAATACAACGAAGCGTTCAAAAAACTTGATTTTATAAAACTTCCGCCGGACGGAAAAGGAAACGCATGGCATCTTTATCTTATGAGAATTGTTCCGGAAAAACTGAAGATAACACGCGAGGAATTTGCAAAAAAGCTCCAGAAAGCTGGAATCGGAATTTCTGTGCATTTTATTCCTTTGTTCTATTTTACTTACTGGAAAACTCTTTACCCGGATTTTACGGCAGAAAATTATCCGCAGGCAGCAGAACGCTACAGCCAGACAATTTCAATTCCATTGTGGCCCGACATGACAGAAGAAATGGCTGAACTGGTTATTGCTGAAGTTACAAGAATAGGAAACGAAAATCATGCCTGAAGAAAACAAAACCTCCGCAAAAAATCAACCTGCGGAAAAAGCTGAAAAAATTGCAAAACCGAAAAAAATCTCACGAAGAAAAAGCAAGAGACATTCTTATCTTTCAAAAGATTTTTTTATTGACTGCATAAAAGACGATATGCTTTATGCGGCACTTGTAAGAAGCCCTGAAGCCGGCGGAAAAATCACAAACATAAATTTTTCAGACTTGCCGGAAGGATATTACTTTTTTTCGGCACGCGATATTCCCGGGAAAAATTTTATCTCAACAATGGGAGTTGACACCCGGATTTTCTGCAATGAAAAAGTCCACTACAAAGGACAGCCGGTTGGAATTGTTGCCGGACCAAGTCTTCTTGAAGTAAGAAAAATCGCGCAGGAAATTCAAGTTACTTTTGACGTAACAACAATGGATTCCCCAGAAATAAAGGAAGTTACCCAGCAGCTGAATCATTCTGAAATTGTAAAAAATCTGAATTTAAACCAAAACACTGAATCTCAAAATAATCCTGAGCAGAACAATTCACCAGAAAAAGATTCCGCGCCAGATGATTCAGCAATCGCCGACATTGTGGATATGGTAAATGTCCTGCCTTCGCTTGATGCAATGCCTAGGCCAACAAAAAAATCAAGCTACACTCAGCCTTCCCAAATTGAAAATGCGGTTGAGAACATAAATCCCGGAAAACACACTCAGCGGATTTTAGCGGAACGCACAGCGACCGCAGGATTTTTTGCTTTTACGGATGACCAGCAGATTCTGGACGATGAATTCAAGCTTTGTCCGTTTGACATTTCCTCAACTTGGTCAATGGATGAAGTCTGCCCGGAATGGATTGAGCCAAACGGCGTTTTTTGCTACAAGGAAGGACAGAAACTGAATGTAATGACCACAACCCAATGGCCTTCGTATCTTTCTAAAAATCTAAGCCAGGTCCTGAACATTGAAGAAGACAAAATTGTTGTTCAAAAAACAATTTCACAGACTGAAAACACAAGCGGAATCTGGAGGAACACAACTCTTGCCGCGCAAGCCGCGCTAGCGACGATTCTTACCGGAAAACCAGTAAAAGTTCTGCTTTCAAAACAGGAACAGAAAACTTATTTCCACCCTGGCCTGGACACAAACATAAAAATCCGTTCCGCAGTGGAAGCCGATGGAACAATAAAAGCCGTGATTATAAACATTGACTGCGACGCCGGCTATTCAAATCCGTTTGCGCAGGAAATCGCAGACAGAATGGCCGTTGCGGCTTGCAGCTTTTACAACCCTAAAAACGTAATCATAAAAGTAAAAGTTCATTCCTCGGACAATCCGCCGACTTCAGTGTATTCCCAGCTTATAGATTCGCAGGCATTTTTTGCGATGGAAAACCATCTTCAGCTTATTGCCGAAAAAACAAATATTCTGCCGGAAGAGCTCCGCATAAAAAATATCTGCATGCACGAACGCGAATGCACTTCTCCATTCAAATTTCATTTTAACCGCCCGGCAGACGCACTTATGGCTGTTGTGAAACAAAGCGATTTCGACAGAAAATATTCCTCTTACCGTCTGAATGCGCTGCAGACACAAAAGGAAGGCGGACACACTTTCTTTGCGTTGCCACGGCGCGGAATCGGGCTTTCG
>DLKK01000074.1:3117-11596 GCA_002478955.1 Treponema sp. UBA7590 | reverse complement strand
GACGGAGCCTGCTTTTACGGAACAAATTTTTCACTTGCGCAGCAGAAAATCGAAGTAACTTTGGATGAGGAAAACAGGCTGAAAATTGACGCAATAACCCCCTCAAGCTCAGTCATTTCAATATGGAAACAAATTGCCTCCAGCATACTTGGAATTGAAGAAAGCCAGATTTCCATAAACACAGAATATGCGGCTTACTCAGAGACATTCATGCCGGAAAGTTTCTGCAACGACATAAGCATCATGGCAGTTCTTTTAAAGCGTGCCTGCGAGGACATAAAAAAGAAGAGGGAAAAAGAAAACCTTCCAATTAACGTAAAAAAAGTGCTTTCCCCTGCGATGAAACGACAATGGAACGCAAAGAAATTTTCAGGACATCCGTATCAAGCTTCATCTTTTGGAACAGCGATTGTTGAAGTTGACCTGAACGCCGACACTTACCAGGAAAAAATCAAAGGAATCTGGGTGGCAATCGACTGCGGAAAAATTTATTCAATAAAATCTGCGGAAAGCACAATAAAACTTGCAATCCAGCAGGAAATGGAGCGCCTTGTCCAGGACACAATAGTTTCATGCGACCAGATACAAATCTCATTTTTAAGTTCAAACGAAACTCCGTGCCAGATTGGAAAACTTGTGCACAACCTGATTCCAGCGGCTTTTTCTTCCGCGCTTTCAATGGCTTTGCAGAAAGAAGTCACACACATTCCTTGTACAGAGCAGGAACTTTACGAACTTACAAAAACTCCTGAAAAAACAGAGGAAAAAACTGAAAATTCCAAGGAAGAAAAGCCTGAAGAAATTCAGGAAAAAGATGAGAATGACGAAAACCGCGTAATCCAGGGACAATCGCAGGAGGACGAAAAATGAACATTCCAATGATAATCAACGGCGAAAAAACAATGATTCAGGCGAATCCAGAAGACAAGCTGATTGATGTTCTACGTTCAATGAATCTGTTTTCTGTCAAGCTTGGCTGCGCCCGTGGGGTATGTGGCTCGTGCACAGTCTTATTGAACGGAAAACCAGTTCCTGCGTGCCGCCTTGCAGTCGCCCTTGCAATGAACCAGGAAATTGAAACTTTGGAACATTTTGAGAAATCTGAAGAATATTCCTGGATTTCAAAAGGATTTTCAAAAGCCGGAATAAAATTCTGCGGATACTGCAACGCCGGAAAAATCTTTGCGGCAGCCTCAATCCTTAGAGACAAGCAAAAACCGACACGGACAATCATCCGTGAACATATAAAACATCTTTCGCCATGCTGCACAGACATGGACACATTGATAAACGGAATAATCTATGCGGCGGACATCAGAGATCATTCAAGATAAAAGGAAAAAAAATTGAACGAAAAACACAGCAACATTTTTTATGCAAAAAATCTTTCCGACCTCTTCTATCAGATGAAAACAATCACCGGGCTTCAGATTGTAGGTGCCTGCACGGGAATTTCCAGAATGCCGGAAAAATGCATCTCAACAACGCTAATAAAAGACTTCAAGCAAATACAAAAACACGAACGCTACATAGAATTCGGGCCGGGAACTTCGCTCTCTTCAATTCTTGAGCTTGGAGAGCGGAATCTTCCAAAACTTTTACCGGAAGCAATTGAATCAGTCGCAAATCCGTTTGTAAGAAACATTGCGACCATCGCCGGAAATTTGCTAAGCCAGCAAAAATGCACGCTTTTCGGACCGCTTTTGGCTTTAGATGCATATCTTGAGCTAAAATCCCCGAACGAAACAAAATATACTCCGCTCATCAGCTTTTCTGAAATTCCAAAAGGCTTTGTTGTAACAAACATCAGAATTCCAATGAACGACTGGGACGTTAGCATTTTCAAACGACTTGGACCGGAACACAAACTTTCAGAAGATTCCGCGACATTCTCATTCCTTGCCGATTCTGAAAAAAGTGTAATCACAAACCTGAAAATCGCATTTTCCGGCAAAATAACATTCCGCTGCCAGGAACTTGAAAACAAAATGCTTGGAGCGCGACTTCCGCTGGCTGCCTCAGAAATCGGAAGCTATGTTGAGGAAGCCGCAGAACAGTTTGACCGGAGCGCGGGCAAAACCGAGTACAATCCAGTTTTGCGGCAACAGTTCAAAAATCTCGTTCTCTATTCCTTTGAACAATTAATTTAGGTATACTAAAAATATGTTCAACAGTTTAACCGGCACAATCACCGGAAAATTTCCAAAGCAGCTTCTCATCGACACAAACGGAATTGAATGGAGCGTGTGCGTTCCAGATTCCTGCCTGAATGAATTTTCTCCAGTCGGCGGAGAAGGAAAAGTCTACACTTACCTAAACCACTACGAAAATGGAATGGATCTTTACGGATTTGCAACACCAGAAGAACGGAATTTATTTTTCGACCTTTTAAAGGTTGATGGAATCGGGCCAAAAGCCGCAATAAAAATCATGAGCAGCGTAAGCGTAACCGAACTTGTTTCCGTCCTTGAATCTGGGGAAGTTTCCGTTCTTGAAAAAATTCCCGGCGTAGGCAAAAAAACTGCCGCAAAAATGATGCTCGCCCTGAAAGGAAAACTTACAATTCCAGAAACAGAAACTATTATTGTAAAAAAAGAAAACGCATTTTCTGCCGTCATTTCTTCACTTTGTGAAATGGGCTACGACCGCCTTGCTGTTGAAAAAACAGTCGCAAAAATTGTAACGGAATTCTCAAAAGAAACAGATTTTTCCGCAAAAACTCAGTCTGAAAAAGAAGATTCTGTATTCAAAAAGGCAATCATGGAGATGGCGCGATGAATTCAAAAACAAACATGGAAATGAGCGATGACCAGTTTCTTCACATTGTGCGTTCCGAGCAGCATTTTGACGAATTTGATGATGATATAGAAAAAGGAATAAATCTTCGCCCTCAGCTTTTAGACGATTTTATCGGGCAATCAAAAGTCCGCGAAAACCTTGATATTTTTATCAACGCCGCAAAAGAACGAAAGGAACCTTTAGATCATCTTTTTCTTATCGGTCCGCCGGGACTAGGAAAAACAACAATCGCGCAGATTACCGCACACGAACTTGGTTCAGACTTTAAAATAACCAGTGCGCCAGCTCTGGAAAAACCAAAAGATTTAGTTGGAATTCTTTCAACAATCACTGAAGGAACAGTTTTTTTCATAGACGAAATCCATCGCCTTAAGCACACAATTGAAGAAATGCTCTACATCGCAATGGAAGATTATGAACTTGACTGGATAATCGGTCAAGGAGCCGCGGCCAGGACTGTAAGAATTCCGATTCCACGATTTACTCTTGTGGGGGCAACAACAAAAGCCGGTGCAGTAGCAAGTCCGCTCAGAAGCCGATTCGGAATAATCCAGCGCTTTGAATATTACACACCGCAAGAACTCGCAGCTGTAATCAACCGCTCCGCAAAACTTTTAAACGTAAAAGTCGAACCAGACGCCGCTCTTCTTATGGGAAAATGCTCGCGTGGAACGCCCCGAGTCGCAAACCGTGTTCTCCGCCGTATGCGCGACTACGCCACAGTAATGGGAAAAGATTCCATCACGCTTGGAGTTGTAAAAGCAGGCTTAAACCGCCTTGAAATAGACGATTTTGGACTTGAACGTATTGACCGCGAGATTCTCCACACAATAATAACAAATTTTGACGGCGGACCTGTAGGCGCAGAAACGCTCGCAATCTCAATCGGGGAAAGCCAGGACACGCTTGAGGATTACTACGAACCATATCTGATTCAATGCGGATTTCTTCAGCGCACGCCACGCGGCAGAATCGTAACCGAAAAAGGCTATACACATCTTGGAATAAAATACGACGGAACTTCCGCCGAAAAACAAGGACAGCAAAAATCGCTGTTTGAATAAAAAACAAAAAAAGAGAAAACTATGCTACTAACAGAATTTGACTTTAATTTGCCAGAAGAACTCATCGCCCAGCATCCAAGCGGAATCCGGGGACAAGACAAACTCATGCTTTTGGACAGAAAAACAGGCGAAATAGAGCACCACAAAATGGACGACCTTCCAGACCTGATTCTTCCAGGAACCCTGATGATTTTCAACAATTCAAAAGTAAGACGAGCCCGTTGCTACGGAATAAAAGAGACAACCGGCCGCGAGCAGGAATTTATGTTCCTGAACCAGATTGACCAGACCGGAAACACATGGAACACAATGGTAAAAGGTGCAAAAAAGCAGAAACCAGGAATGCGATATAAATTTCCCGACGGCACAATTGGAACAATAACCGAGCACCCGGAAAATATAGGAACCGAATTCCGCGCGCTCCACTTCGATTTTCCAATCACAGAGGAATGGTTCGAAAAAAACGGGCACATTCCACTTCCTCCATACATCAAACGTGAAGACACCGAGGAAGATTCCGAACGCTATCAGAACGTCTACGCAAAAGAAACCGGAAGTGCCGCCTGCCCGACCGCAGGGCTTCACTTTACAGAAAAAATGCTCGCACGCCTAACCGAAAAAGGCATTGACCGAGAATTCGTAACCCTCCACGTAGGGCTCGGAACATTCCTTCCAGTCCGCGAAGAAAAAATCGAAGACCACAAAATGCACGAGGAAGTCTTTACAGTTCCTCAGACAACCGCCGACAAAATCAACCAGGCAAAAAAAGAAGGCCGCCCAATCCTAGCCGTTGGAACAACCTCCGTCCGAACCCTTGAGTCAGCCTGCGATGAAAACGGCACTGTAAAAGCCGGAACATCCAGCACGCACATTTTCATGTATCCAGGCTACAAATTCAAAGTCATCGACCAGATGTTCACAAATTTCCACACACCGGAAAGCACACTCATAATGCTTGTAAGCGCATTCGCCGGCCGCGAGCACATCCTGAACGCCTACCAGAAAGCCGTCGAGCAACGCTACCACTTCTTCAGCTATGGTGACGCTATGTTTATTAGGTAAATTATTTATGCGAGTTTACGAATGTAAACTCGTTAGCAAGCGACAGCTTGCGTTGAGACGCCATGTTCATAAGGTAAATTCTGCAAGTTTACGAACAAATTTTGGAGGTTGCGCAACGGCGCCGGGCTTTCCAACATTCCGCTGCCGCTCCAGCCTCCTCGCTTCATTTGCTTCGCAAACTCCGCTGCGGTGGCCGCCTACGGCGTGTTTCCAATCCCTAACCCAAAAAGGCCGCAATCCACACAAAAAACATTCACCCTGCCGCAAGGTTTTCAGTTTTCTCCACGCAATTTTTTCACGTCCCAGATTTTCTAAAAACAAAAACTTCTAGCTAAGTTCCGCAGTCGAATGCAGATGGCAAATAGCACACGCAAGCGCATCCGCCGCATGATCAGGTTTTGGACGCACTTCCAGATTCAGCAGAATCTGGACATATTTTTCAACAAGTTCCTTGTCCGCAGCAGCAGTTCCCGTAACCGCCTTTTTTATCTGGTTCGGCTTATATTCATCCAAAGGAATCACGTTCTGCGCAAGGCACAAAGTAACAACGCCCTTGGCTTCAGCAACACTGATTCCGCTGGTAACATTCCTCACAAAAAAAAGCTCCTCCATGCAAGCCTCGTCTGGTCTAAACTCATCAATAACCGCCTGAAGCCGCGAATAAATCACCAGAAGCCTTTCGCCCAAACTAGCCTCGCTGGAAGTTTCTATAACGCCATAACCTATCATCCGGTATTTATTCCTGTAACAGTCAATAATTCCAAAACCTGTATTCGCAAGGCCAGGATCAATTCCCAGAACGCGACGGACTTTTTTCTGCGCCTTGTTTTTTTCCGCAGTTTCCGTTCCTGGAAGAGAATTAAAAAATTCGGAATAATTCACCATAAAAAACCGTTAAAACTAAAAGGGCTTCAAAACGAAGCCCTTCTACAAAACCAGACAAAAGCCAAAGACAAATCTCAGCTTTCAGCCCAATAATTTATTCCTCAGGATTAAAATCATCCGGGAATTCAGCTGTATGATAAACATTCTGAACATCATCATTGTCTTCAAGTTTATCAATAAGCTTCTGAACTTTTGCGGCAGTCTCAGCGTCAACAGCAGTATAAGCATCAGGAACCATTCCCACCTCAGCAGAAAGTGACTCAAAACCTTTTTCGTTCAAAGCATCAGCAACAGCAGCAAAAGCGTCCGGACTAGTTGTTACAGTAATAACCCCATCCTCGTTCACAATGTCATCTGCACCAGCTTCCAAAGCAACTTCCATGATTTCATCTTCGTTCACCTTGTCAGCATCGTATTCAATTGTACCTTTGCGCTGGAACATACGAGAAACAGAACCAGTTGTTCCCAAGTTTCCGCCGTTTTTTGTAAAAATATTGCGAACATCAGCAGCAGCACGGTTCTTGTTGTCTGTAAGAACTTCAACCATTACAGCAACACCACCAGCAGCATATCCTTCGTAAACCAATTCCTCGTAAGATGCTCCGCCGTCCTCACCAGTACCTTTCTTGATTGCGCGTTCAATATTATCCTTAGGCATATTTGCAGCGCGTGCTTTAATAATAATTGTACGCAAGCGAGGATTTGAGTTAGGATCACCTCCACCCATTCTTGCAGCAATAGAAATTTCCTTAATGAATTTTGTGAAAAGCTTACCGCGTTTTGCATCAGCGATACCTTTTGCATGTTTAATGGTTGCCCACTTACTATGTCCTGACATGGAGGATCTCCTTTAAAATAAAATACAAGTTAAATAAATATAGTTCATTATATTAACTCAAATTATCGATTAATGTCAATAATACAAAGCGCGCTGATTCAGCACGCGACCCGCTTTTACTGCAAGTCCTCAAATTTCGTTTTCCGGTCTTTCCGTGGCAATCGGGGCTAAGAAACTCCAGAAAACCAGAAAATCCAGCGCGCACTTAAAAAAAAATCCAGGCTATCTACAATTTTTCTGCACAAGCGTAAACCAGATCGGCCCGCACTTTTCTTTCTGATCCGGCAGAATATGAAATCCGTATTTTGTCCGCTCCGGAACCGGAACAGAATCCATTCTGCAAAAAGCTGAGACATTTTCCGGCACACAAGGCATTGAATCCTCAAAAACAAATCTAACATCATCAAATTTCTTTAAAAGCCTTGCCACAACAGCATCGTTTTCCGCCGGGCAAAGAGCGCATGTTGAATACAAAAGAAATCCGCCCGGCTCAAGCAGCCTGTACGCGCAGGAAAGCAAAGCCCACTGCTCCATCGCAAGCGACTTTATCCGCGCCGGCGACCATTCAGAAAGATATTTTTCATCCTGTAAAACGTGCCGTTCGCTTGAACAAGGCGCATCCAGCAAAATCCTGTCATAAGCTTCAGTCTGGGTTGTACACCATTTTGCCGCGTCCGAGCATGAAATTTTTATCCGCGTATTTATTTTTCCAGGAAGGCAATTTTCGCAAACCTGAGCAAGCCTCTGTTTCCGCTGTGGACTACGCTCATTGCTCACCAAAGTCGCATCCTCAGGCATCCTGGAAGCAATCACAAGCGTTTTTCCGCCGGGAGCCGCGCACATATCAAGAAAATTCTTTCCACCTTCCACAGGAAGCTGCAGCGCCGCAAAAACGCTCGCCGGATCAAGAAAATATTTTTCAACGCCGCCAGCATTCCATTCCGCATAGACGCTCTCGCCAAAAAGCGAATTTCTTAAGTTTTTCCAGCGTTCACCAAACAAATCCGAATAATATTTTTCAAAACCTTCTTTGCCCCGCAATTTTTGGGTTGTTTTCTTTTCAGTTTTTTTCGCCATAATCAATTTTTTCAATATAAATGTCAATATTTTCTTTCCGCGCCTTGTTGAATTTTTCAACACGTGCTGCAACAGATTCTTTTTTCAGAACAGGAACAACCGAATAATTTCCATTCTCATCTTTCTCAAATGAAACCAGATTCTGCCGGATTTTATATTCCATAACTTTCCTGAAAGAATTGTCAATCAATTTTTCAAAATCCGAATCTTTTTCTGCCTTGGAAATCAGAACTTTCGCAGGCCCGGAAATCCGTTTCTCACTGACCATAATCACGTTCACGCCAGCTTCCAGCGCCCTTACAGCCGCTTCCTCCGGCGGAAATCCATTCAACGCAAGCGCGCCCATAAAAATATCGTCGCTAAAAACAATTCCTTCAAAACCAATTTCTCCACGCAGAATCTCCGAAACCCAGTGCCTCGAAAAACACGCAGGAATTTCTCCGTCAACAGATTTTACCCGCGCATGGCTCATCAATGCTCCTGCAGGCGCGCATCTGTTTATCTCAAAAAATGGCTTCAGGCTTTCCTCAAGCTCTGTTCCGGAAAGCAGAATTTCAGGCAGACCTGAGTGCGGATCTGTATTCGTGTTTCCCGGAAAATGTTTCACAACGGTTCCAATTCCATGATTTTCGTAAGCGTTTACGCAGGCTGTCCCAAATTCCTTTACTTTCTGAAAGTCGCCAAAACTTCTTCCGTTCAAAAAATGCTCATTTCCAGCGGTTTTCACTTCAACAACAGGTGCAATATTCATGTA
>DLKK01000074.1:2391-3053 GCA_002478955.1 Treponema sp. UBA7590 | reverse complement strand
ATTTTGTATGCTGAATCAATGTCCGCGCGCGAAGCAATTTTTTCCGCAGAATGAAGAGGGCCGTTCACGATTTTCAGCCGGTTCACAAGACCGCCTTCCTGGTCAATTGCCAAAAAAGGCGGAATAATACCATTTTTTGCGCAATATTTTTTTATCGAATCTGTAAATTTTATGATTCCGGCCGGAGAATCCGCAAGATTATATCCAAAAAAAAGATAACCGCCCGGAACAAAATCTTTCTCAACAGGAACAAAAATCGTATCGCCCTCAAGGTTTTCTATAAAAAGCTGGCAGACTTTGTCATGCAAAGAAACCGATGAAACATATTTTTCAAAAGCAGATTTTTTTTTCTTTTGCTCAGAATTCAACGCATTGTAAATCTCAACGGAATTTCTCCGCATTTTTTTTTCTTTATTGTCCTGCACCTGATCCTTGATTTTTCCGCAACCGGAAAACACAAACAGGCAACAAACAAAGAATGGAACAATTTTCTTCATGTTTTTAATATAACACAAAAGCCCCTAAATCTGAATTGCCTAAGTGAACAAAAAACAATAATATTTTCACAGAAGTTTTTTAATACTAAACAGTCCAAATGTCGAGTTTTTATAAATTCAACATACAAATTGAATAAGCTACCGGAAAAAGCGCGTCAATTCGTC
>DLKK01000074.1:0-2271 GCA_002478955.1 Treponema sp. UBA7590 | reverse complement strand
TTATTTCTTCAGAAAAAAAACTCGACATTTGGGTTAAATAAAAATTTTCAGGGGAAAAAATGAAGCACATAACAGAAATTGTTGTCCGTTCCTACGAATGCGACTCGTACAGCCACGTAAACAACGCAGTTTATCTGAATTATCTTGAACATGCCAGAATGGATTTTCTTCATGCGGCAAAATTTGACTACAAGGGAATTGTCGCCGCCGGATATTATCTTTATGTAACCCACATTGACATTCACTACAAAGGCTCGGCTTTCCTGGATGACAAGCTTTTTATCGAGACTTATCCTACAAAACTAAAGCACGTTATGGGCGAATTCCACCAGACAATCAGAAAAGAAGACGGAACAGTCTGCGCAGAAGCCGACGTAACATGGGCTTCGGTAACAACAGACGGCCGTCCTTCAAAAATTCCGGAAAATATGCTCGTTGACGGTTTAAAACCAGAAGAACAATAGATTCCGGAAAAAACAGTTATTTCAGCAAAGCCTCTATTTTTGCGGCGGCCTCGTCAAGATATCCGCTGCTCACACTTTCCACATCTCCAGAATCCACCGCCGCAGAAGTTGATTCTTCCATCGGGATTTTTGCCAGCACAGGAATATTGAAACTTTCAGCGATTTTCTCAATATTGCTTTTTCCAAAGACAGTGATTTCCTTTCCGCAGTCAGGACATTTCACATAGCTCATATTTTCAACAAGACCAAGAATAGGAATGTTCATCATATTCGCCATTTTTACAGCCTTTTCAACAATAACGCGCACAAGCTGCTGCGGAGAAGAAACAATGATTATTCCATCAACAGGAAGACTCTGGAAAACAGTAAGCGGAACATCCCCTGTTCCCGGCGGCATATCAACAAACATAAAATCAACATCTTTCCAATTAACGTCTGTCCAGAACTGCTTTACAGCTCCGGCAATAACCGGACCACGCCAGATTACCGGATCATTTTCATTTTCAAGCAGAAAATTCATTGACATAAGTTGAATTCCAGAACCTGTAACAACCGGATTCAAGGATTTTCCATCACTTTCAGCGCGGCTCATGCCAACTCCAAAACTCTCCGGAATTGAAGGTCCTGTTATATCCGCATCAAGAATGGCCGTCCTAAAACCATCTTTATTGACCTTGCATGCAAGCAGACTAGTAACCAGCGATTTTCCAACACCACCTTTACCACTCACAATTCCTATCACTTTTTTTACAGAACTCCCTTCCCTCAGTTTTTCATGCATATCACGGCTTTTGCAGTCCTGACCACATGAATCGCAGTTATGTCCGCATGATTCCGACATTTTGTTCCCCCAAAATTAATTCATATTAATTCGCAGATTTTTTTGCACAAATATGGTTTCCGCTGAAATCAAAGAAGTCCGTTTCCTTTTTTCTAGGTTCTGTATTCAACTTTTTGATTAAAGCTTCAATTTCTTTTGAATTTAAAATATTTTCCTTTATAAAAACACTCTGCATAAGATGGGCAAGATTTTTTGACCCAGAAGGATCAAATCCTGTCAACTTTTTAAGGCTGTACTGAAGCAAACGGCGGCTTCTGAACTCACCGATTCCGCAGTTGCTTGACTTTTCATAATCCTCGGCAATTTCTTTCCAGCTTGCGCCGCAAAGAGCAGAAAAAACCGCAACCGTAACACCAGTCCTGTCCGAGCCAAGCCGGCAATGAACATAAAAAGGTCCAGAATGCTCAAGCATGAAATGCGCAATTTTCTGAAGCGCACTCAAATATTCCGCCGCATCCGAATGGAAATAAACAAGATTGTAGTCAATATTAACGCAAAGCCTGTTATTTTTCTTTTCCATATCCTCAATCATCTCAAACGGAGTTTCTTCAGCCAGCGTTGAAACAGACTCATACCCGCACAAAGTGATATCAGATTTTATTCCGTAAAGCTGCATTCCTTTGCGGACAAGCCGGATACGCTCATTTTCAGTGTCCATCCAGCCACGGGACTTTTTATAAGGATGATAACCGCGGAAAAGGGCCTTCGTTCCAGGAGCCCGCCTGAAATTTGAAATTTCCGCACGGCAAGCCGGACAATTAAGGTCAAAATCTTCCATTTCCTTGAAAATTCCGGTTCGTTTCTTAAGTTTTTCCGCATCAGCAAGCTCGTATTCATCCAAAAGAATCAGCTTGTTTCCCAGGAAAACATTAGGCGCATCAATTTTTTCAGCAAGAAGATGACAGGAAGTTTCCGAAAGCCCGAAAAATTTAAATTCAGGATAACCAGAATTTCCAGGAACCATTA
>DLKK01000089.1 GCA_002478955.1 Treponema sp. UBA7590 | reverse complement strand
CGCTTTCTTTTTCTTCCCGCTTATTCAAATTATTGATTCAATAAAAAAACTCGACATTCAGACTAAATAAAAAATTGAAAATTCTACACTCTGTGCATTGCGCTAAAGACTTTTTCAGACATCACGTTAATCTCAACGCCCATATCTTCAGCTTTTTTAGAAAGTGAATTTCTAAGCTCATCAATCGCAATATCAGCTTTGTCAAAATCCACCATCATCATCATGACAAAATTTCCAGAAAGAATTGTCTGAGTAATATCAGCAATATTTATTTTGTGCTCGGCAAGAAAAGAACTTACATTCGCAATAATTCCAACCTTGTCGCTTCCAACAACTGTAATAATAGCATTCATTCTTAAAGTTTACTCCATTTCGAATTGAGTTTCAATAAACTTGTGCGGCTCTATGCGTCCATCTTCAAAGGTAAATGTGATTTCATCACCGATAACATCAGCAACAACAGTTCCGCCTTTGCTCAACTTGCCAAAAAGCACCTCATCAACAAGCGGATTTGCTATTTTCTCATCAACAGTGCGGGCAAGATTTCTTGCGCCCATTTCACGAGAATATCCAAACTCAAGAAGTTTTTCTTCACAGCGTTCCGTAACAAAAAGATGAACTTTTTTACGTTCTAGCCGAGCCGCAAGTTTTTTCCACTCTTTTTGAACAACATTCAGAACGATTGCTTTTTCAAGATGACCGAATGCAACAACCGCGTCAAGACGATTTCTGAATTCCGGTGAAAATTCTTTTTCAACAGCGGATTTCAGCTCAATGCTGTCCGTCTCATAGGAATTTTCTTTTGAAGAAGTAAAACCTAACGGAGACTTTTCAAGGTCTCGCGCGCCGGCATTGCTTGTCATAATGATTATACAGTTCCTGAAATCAGCTTTACGGCCTTGATTGTCAGTAAGAAAACCATAATCCAAAACCTGAAGAAAAACATTGTAAATATCCGGGTGAGCTTTTTCGATTTCATCAAACAAAATCACCGCATGAGGATTTTTCCGCACATCATCAGTCAAAAGCCCGCCATTTTCATAGCCAACATAACCAGCCGGCGAACCAATCAGACGACTTACAGTGTGCTTTTCCTGATATTCGCTCATATCATAGCGCAAAAGCGGAACGCCCAGCTGACTTGCAAGACAACGCGCAAGTTCAGTTTTTCCAACGCCAGTCGGCCCGACAAACAAAAAACTCGCGTCCGGTTTGTCAGGATTTTTTAAGCCAGCACGGCTTCTTTTTACAGCTTTCACAACCGCCTCGACAGCCTTATCCTGACCAAAAATTTGAGATTTAAGAGTTTTTTCAAGCAAATAAAGTTTTTCTTTTTCTCCGCCAGCCAAATTCTGAAGCGGAACATGCGCCATTTTTGCGACAACTTTTCGGATTGCGGCGATATTCACTGTCGGCGTGACAGAAAATTCACTCACCGCAGGAACATTTTCATCCGCAAGCTGGATTTTTGAAATATGAACGCCCTCAAATCCTCCATTCTTCTGGATTTTCAGAAACGCACCGGCCTCATCAATAACATCAATCGCCTTGTCAGGAAGTCTTTTATCCGAAATATATTGGACAGACAAGTCAACAGCCGCCTGAATAGCACTTTTTTGATATTTAACGTGATGATATTGCTCAAATTTTGGCAATAAGCCCATCAGGATTTTCAATGTTTCCTGTGGAGTCGGCTCAAGAATATCGATTTTCTGGAAACGACGGGCAAGCGCACGGTCCTTTTCAAAATTCTTTGAATATTCCTCAAAAGTCGTAGAGCCAATAACGCGCATTTTTCCGGTTGCAAGAACAGGTTTCAAAAGATTCGCCGCGTCAATATTTGTGTTTCCATTCGTTCCGGCTCCCATAATCATGTGAATTTCATCAATAAAAAGAATCGCATTTTTCTTTGCGACAACTTCATCAACAACCGCATGAAGCCGCTCTTCAAAATCTCCGCGGAATTTCGAGCCGGCTAGAAGCAAACCAATATCAAGCGAATAGATTTTACTATCTTTTAATTCCGAAGGAACACGACCTTCCACAATGCGCTGGGCCAGCCCCTGAGTCACCGCAGTTTTTCCAACGCCAGCGTCCCCGACGTGAAGAGGATTATTTTTTACGCGCCGGCAAAGAATCTGTATTGTCCGTTCAATTTCTTCCTCGCGGCCGATAAATTTATCATAACTTCCTTTAGTCGCCTCTTTGGTCATATCAACACAAAATTTTTCCAGCGCCGATTTCCGCCCTTTTCCTGGTGAATTAGAAGAATCAAACATCGGAGAATTTCTGTAGTTTTCCTGCTCAATAGCTTCAGCCGCATTTTTCATGCGTGAAATAATTTCAAGAAGTTTCATACGCTCTGTGCCGTTTTTCAGCAAAAAATAAGAGCAATAATTTTTCTTCTCATCAAGCATGCTGACAAGCACATCCGGAACATCAACAATTGTACGGCTAGACGAAACACAATGAAAAACCGCGCGGTTCATCACGGACTGAAAACCAAGTGTTTCCATCGGATTTTTCTCCGGATTTTCTGCCGTATCAGCGCGAAGCGGCACTTTTGACAGAAGATAATCTTCCAGATTCTGTTTCAACGGTTCAATTTTGCAACCCGCCGAATCCAAAAGTTCACAGACCTGATCTGATTCCAAAGCCGCAAACAATAGATGTTCTGGCGTTAAAAATTCATGGTTCGATTTTTTGACCAAAAGCAAAGCTTCTGAAAGAATTTTTCCAAGCAAAGAACTTATTTTCATGCGCGTTCAACCTCTATTCTAAGCGGAAATCCATTTTTCTTCGCACGCGCCGTTGCTATGCCCGCACGAGTAACCGCAATATCATAAGTGTAAATTCCAACCATTCCTTTTCCTGAATTATGAACGGTTTCCATTATCAGAACAGCTTCCGGCTCCGGCTTATGAAAAACCTGCATAAGAATTTCAACAACAAAATCTTTTGTGGTAAAATCATCATTATAGATAACAACTTTACATTCAGGAGGTTCCTCAAAAACAAAACCTTCCGCAACTCCTGCTCCACGATTTTCTGATATAACTTGTTCTGACATATTTTAAATATAAACAATAAATTTATAATCTGCTACAATAATAGCATGAATAAAAAAAATTTTCTTTCAAATTTCAAGATAACTTATAACGCCCCGGCAACATTGACTTTCGCGCTGATTGCCGCCGTGATTCTTTTTTTGGACACAATTTTGCACAACACGCTGATTCCGGCATTTTTCACTTGTCCGGGAGCCTCTTCCGAGCCGCCATTCAATCCTTCAAACTTTCTTGATTATTTCAGGCTTTTATTCCATATTTTTGGCCACAGCAACTGGAATCATTTTCTGGGGAACATGGCGTTTATTTTGCTCCTAGGCCCGGTAATCGAAGAACGTTACGGTTCCGGTCTTCTTGTCCTGATGATGACAATAACTTCTTTGGTAACAGGAGTTTTGAACGTATGCTTTAGTCCTTCGCAGCTGCTTGGCTCCAGCGACATCGCATTTATGATGATTCTTCTGACTTCTTTCACCACGATTTCAAAAAGCGAGATTCCACTTTCCTTCATTCTGATTTTGATTCTTTACATAGGGCGGGAAATTCTTGGCTCCGGCAAAAACGAAAGCATCTCAACCCTGGCGCATATTGCCGGTGGAATCTGCGGAAGCATGTTCGCATTCCTGGCGACTCCCAAGCCAAAGGCAAAAAATGAAAAGCGGGAAAAGCCTGAAAACAAAACCGAACCACAAAAGACTTTTAAAAGCAAAAAACCGACTGCAGATGACGAAGCAACTGTAATCGGTTCTATTGAATTATAGAAAAAAACTATCGGTTTGTTTATCCCAAGATTGCGCGGACTCTTGTTACTGTGTCGCAAGAAGCCAATTTCTGGATGATTTCCTCAGGAACGATTCCATCAACATCAATCAGATTGTAGGCAACATCGCCACGCGCCTGGTTTATCATTCCGGCGATATTAAGCTTTGCCTCGCCCAAGATTGTAGCAAACTTAGAAATTGTATCCGGAACATTTTTATGGCTTATGCAAAGTCTAGTTCCGCCAGAAGGAATCGGATTTTCTGTTGTTGTCTTTGGGAAATTAACAGAATTTACGATATTTCCTTTTTCAAGGAAGTCCTTCAGCTCTTCAGCAGCCATGCAAGCACAGTTTTCTTCAGCTTCAGGAGTAGAAGCGCCAAGGTGAGGCATAACAATTATATTCTTCTGGTTCAAAAGTTCTTCCGAAGCAAAATCTGTTACAAGGCAGGCAACTTTTCCGCTCTTCACAGCTTCCAGAATATCAGCGTTGTTAACAAGTCCACCGCGGGCGATATTCAAAATGCGAACTCCATCCTTCATCTGCTTGATTGTAGATGCATTAATCATTCCCTTTGTGTCGTTTGTCTGCGGAACGTGAATTGTAATATAATCAGCGTTCTTGTAGATTCCTTCCAAAGTTTCAGAATGTTTTACGTTGTGATCCAAAGACCACGCAGCTTTTACAGAAAGAAACGGATCATAACCGATTACATTCATTCCAAGCTTGATTGCAGTATTCGCAACCATCGCACCGATTGCGCCAAGCCCGATTACACCAAGAGTTTTACCTTTCAATTCAGGACCAACAAACTGAGATTTGCCTTTTTCCGCCAAATCAGGAATTTCATCGCCCTTTCCGGCAAGAGAATTTACCCACTGGTTCGCGTAAAGAACCGGACGGCTGGCAAGCAAAAGCCCAAGAATCACAAGTTCCTTCACCGCATTTGCGTTCGCCCCCGGAGTATTAAACACAACAACGCCCTTTTCGGTCAATTCAGGAATCGGGATATTGTTTGTTCCGGCCCCGGCACGCGCAACAGCCTTTACATTTTCAGAAAGCGCCATCTGGTGCATATCCGCAGAACGAACAAGAATCGCGTCCGGATTATTAATTTCCGAGGCGATTTCGTAATTGTCGCGGTCAAGAAGATTCAAGCCGCAGGCAGCAATTTTATTTAATGTCTGGATTTTAAAACTCATAATTTTTTCCTTTTTTGCGGCTTAAACAGCCACACTGTTTTATCAATGGGAAGAAAAATCCCTCTTTCACTAATTCTCCGCAGCAAATTTCTTCATGAATTCAACAAGGGCTTTTACGCCGTCCAAACTCATTGCATTGTAAATAGAAGCGCGCATTCCGCCAACAAGCCGGTGTCCTTTCAAATTAACAAGTCCGGCTGCCGCAGCTTCCTTTACAAATTTGTCGTTGATTTCTTTTTCTTTCGCAAGACTTGCCTCGTCAGTTGCTCCAGTGGAATATTTTGTAAGGAACGGAACATTCATCAAAGAGCGGCTTCCAAGTTGAGCTGTCGCATGATAAAAATTGCTTGAATCAAGGAAATTATACAAATAATCAGCCTTTTCCTTGTTGCGTTTCAACATTCCTTGTGCGCCACCGTTTTTTTCAATCCAATGAAGAACTTTTCCCAAAACATAAATTGTGTAGCACGGCGGCGTATTGTACATAGAATCCGCGTCCGCATGAGTTTTGTAGCACAACATTGTAGGAGTTCCCGCGCGCGGAGAATCAGTAATCAAATCCTCGCGGATAATGACCAAAGTAACACCAGCCGGCGCAAGATTCTTCTGCGCACCGGCAAAAACCATTCCAAACTTAGAAATATCCAGCGGCTCAGAAAGAACACAAGAAGAAATATCCGCAACCAAAGGAATCTTTCCAGTCTCAGGAATATATCCGTAGTGCGTTCCCATAATCGTGTTGTTAAAGCAAATGTAAACGTAATCGTAGTCGCCCTCAACCTTTTCAACACGCGGAATATAAGAATAGCCCTTGTCCTTAGATGATGCGATAATATCAACATCAACGCCCAAATGCTTAGCCTCAGCCGCAGCCTTTTTCGCCCACACGCCAGTCTCTATGTAAGCCGCTTTTCCAGAATGAATTCCAAGATTTTCCGCAACCATCGCAAACTGAGTAGAACCGCCGCCCTGCAGGAACAAAACCTTGTAGTTTTCAGGCACATTCATCAGTTTTCGGACCATAGCCTCCGCATCCTGAATAATCGGTTCAAAAGCCTTGGAACGGTGACTCATTTCCATAACCGACTGACCAGTTCCCTTATAATCAAGCATTTCCGCCGCACATTCAGCCAAAACCTCTTCTGGCAAACAAGAAGGACCAGCACTAAAATTGTAAACTCTAGACATTTATACCTCTCAAAAAAGTCAATGATGAAATTTTAATTTTTCATTTGGAAGTTCCCGCCTACGGCGGTCGGGCTTTCCGGGGTTTCGTTCGCACTCCATTGTTTTGGCGGTGATTTCGGCACGCTCAATCACCACCAAAACAACAGCTTCGCTGCCCCTACAATCCCTAACTCTGCAAGCTCGCAGGTAAGAGCCGAACATTGCAAAGCCAACAGTCTCATATTAATTCCCCAAATCAAATTTACCAACCAAATTTAAACAAAAAAAAGACCGATTCCGCCCAAATTCCAGCAGAATCAGCCTTTTTACCTATTTATTGTTAGATTTTTTACAACAAACTCGAGGTGGTTGAGCTTGTCGAAACCTTAAGAATTTGTCATTCCGACAGGCCCAATGACCGCCACTTCATCTAATTAATAACGCCGGTAACCGCCAGCACAGAAATACTTGTGCTGACCGCAGAAAGTATCGTTGTTATAATCGGCGCATACTGGTTAAAATAATACAAACCGCTGTTTGCCTTCGCCTCAATCCGCATTTCCGGCTGAATAAATTCAGATTTCTTGTGCTTTTTTCCATTAACGTCAGTAATAACAATCGCTTCACCGGAATTTTTTTCCTTTATAAAACCGCCGGCAAGTCCAATGTAATAATCCCACGTTCTGTCCGGAATATACGGATAACGCCCCGGAAGATAAACTGCGCCAGAAACAGAAACAAAAAACTGCTTGAATGGAATCAAAAGCGTGTCGTTGTTTTTCATCTCAATCTTTGCGTAATAAGAAGCGTCATACAAAACCGGCAAAAGATTCAGCTCAATTTTTTCGCCATCCCGGAGTATATAGGCGTGCTCAAGGTCTGAAACTTCTGTAAGAATATCCTTGTTTTTTCTTATAAAAAACGCGTAATCTTCGCCTTCAGAAAAATCAAATGACAATTTTTTTGAAACATTTGAATTCTCAAGTTTTACAGTTTCATCCGCAACACCTTCAGAAATCGCACCTTCAACAAAAATATGCGGACTCAAATCGCTAAAAGTAGAAATTTTCACAGAATCGTAGCAAAGAAGCTCGTAGTCATTCTCGTAATTTTCTTTGTTCAAATAAATTTTTTCACCGGCAGACTCTTTTTCTGTTATAAAACGCGAAAGCTCAATCCTGCTCAAATCACTGAACGGAGTAGGACCATCGCCATACAAATCAATCAGAGCCTTTAAATTTTCACCGGCAAGCAACTCGTAATCACCCGGGCGACGAACTGCTCCATCAACAGAAACTTTTCTGTCAATTTTATTTACAATAATTTTATCACCCGGGCGCAAAAACGGATCCTGCGACAAATCACCGTAGCGAATCGCCTTGAACAAATCATAATCCTTGGATTCACCGCTCGCCGACTGCACAGTAATTTTCCTTAACGAAGAATAATCCGTAAAATTATCGCTTATAAAAGAAGAAAGACGCGCCAACGCCCAAATATTTTTTTCAGTGGTTTCAATAACTTCACCGGCAATAGCGACCGTAAAAACCGCAGGCGCAGTCAGAACAAACTGTACGCCGCCCATCGGATAGTTTTTCTGCACAATCTTTGTAACCTGATCTTTTAATTCAAGAAACGTAAGACCATTTGCATTTATAACGCCAAGATTCGCAATCCGCAGTTTATAACTAGAATCAAGCGGAATTGAATAAGTTACCGGGCTAGAACCAACCGAAAAAGCCAACGCATAAATATCTCCGGCAGTAACCGGATAATCCGCGCGCGACATTGCAAGCTGGGCATCAGGAACTAAATTTTCATTCGCTGAATCAGTAAGTTTTTTTGCGTTTGCATATTTTGTAATATCAATTTTTGTTTTTCCAGAAGAATCCTGCGAACTTTCCGAAGAAGAGTTCCCCTGATTTTTAAGCTGATTCAGAATTTGGCTCTGGGTCTGACCAAAAACAATACCTGCACAAAACAATGCGGACAGACACAATGATAAAAATTTTATACTTCGATTTATTTTTTTCATCTTAACATCTCTTCTATTATATTCTATTTTTTAAGATTCAATTTTTTACGCGCTTCCGGATCATTTTTTATGTTGTGCCAGGCATTCAACGCAAAAGCCATAAAGATAGAAATAAATATTGCCGCAAAAGTTATAATAATACAAAGCTTACCACGGCTTGGACTGCTTTTCATATCAGGAATTTCCGGACGTTCAAGAATCTGGAAAACCGGCTGCTCGCTCTGCATTTTTACTTTTAAAAGCTCATACTGGGTTTTCAGCTGCTCGTAAACTTTCTGCTGTGCATTTAGCTCCATCTGAATTCGCGCAATTTCAATAGAAACATTCTGACCGTTCCAAATTGAAACTCCGCTGCTCAGATTTGAACCAAGATTCTGCGCCTGATGTTCAAGCTTTAAGATTTCTTTGTAAGTCGCCTCAACGCTGACCTCAAGATTCTTCTTTTCAATTCTGTTTGTATCAAGACCAAGCTCATCAAAACGGGTTTGCATCCAGTCAACCGCAAAATTCACAACATTTCTTGCAAAAACCGGGTCAATATCAGTAAAACTTATTGTAAAAACAGAACTGTCCTCATCATAATCAGAAGTAAGAGTCTTTTTCAGCGCCTTGCGGGTGCTTGCAAGCGGAGATTTTTCTATCTTGTAGCGTTCAGTAAGATTAAATTCTTTAGCAACCGCATCAAGATACTCATTTGAAGAACTAAGATAAGTGGCAAGAGAACTTCTTGAAGAACCAGAACCACCAACGCTAATTCCTGCCAATCCAGCCAACGAAGAAAGACTAGAAGACAAACCGCCACCAGAAGATTCCTCTTTTATGAGCATATGAGCCATTGGCGTATATTTATTTGGCAACGGAGATTTTTCCGGCGGCATTTTTATTGATATAATAGAAAAAACAACCGCAAAAACCATTGCAATCGCCGTAACCAAAATTATCATCTTCTTGTAATGAAGCAGAACCGCCACTAAATCCAAAAGCGAAATCTCATCATCATTATTTTCAACATTTTTA
Source organism: Treponema sp. UBA7590 (assembly GCA_002478955.1). GTDB lineage: Bacteria > Spirochaetota > Spirochaetia > Treponematales > Treponemataceae > Treponema_D. Next base: position 24,896 of record DLKK01000089.1, on the reverse strand, counting down.
GCAGCGACACTTTCCGAATCTTGTAAATTTTCCATTTTTTTAGTATAAATAATAAGAAAGCTTAAATCAAGATATTGAGTTTTATTGGTTTAGAAAAAAAATTGAATAAATCACCGAAAAAAGCACGTCAATTTGACTATTCAAAAAAAACTCGATATTTGAACAAAATAAATATTTCATGGAGATAAAGTTTTGAATTCACATTACACAAAGAAAACAAACACATTCGCATTGATTTTCAGTATTCTTATCTGCCTAAAACCGCAACCCGCAATTTGTCAAGGGGGGGGGGAGAAGCAAACAATATAAAAAATGAGTTTTTTTCTGCAAATGCGCAGCTTGCAATGGCAGAAAAAAATTACAAAGTCACTGCCGGAGATGTGTATACACTTTCCTTTTATCAGAATGGAGCCGGAAATTCCTATACAATAATCGTTGATTCAACATACAAAATCAAAATTGCAAATCTTGGCGCGATAAACTGCGAAAATCTTTCCTTTATTCAACTTAAAAAAAACATAGAAACACTTGTAATGCACAACTACCCTTTGAGCGTTGTGACTTTTGCAATGCTCCAGCCAAGCGTTTTCAATGTCTTGATAAAAGGCGAAGTTCTTTCCGCGCACACAACAAAAGCATGGGCTTTAACACGACTTTCTGATATTTTGCCAGCCGCGGAGCTTACACAATTTTCTTCAACACGGAATGTAAAAATAAAAAGCGCAAATGGAAAAACAAAAACCTGCGACTTGTTCAAGGCAAAAAGAAACGCTGATTTTTCCGAAAATCCATATTTGCGTCCAGGCGATGAAATTGAATTTTTCAAGACAGACAGAAAAGTCTCAATTTCCGGCTCAGTGGAACGCGCAGGAACATACGAACTCTTAAAAGATGAAAATCTTTCAGAATTAATCAACATCTATGCAAAAGGAACCACAAAAACCGCAAATCTTTTTAAAATTCAACTTCTACGTTTTGAAGACTCAAGCAACCAAAGCGAAACACACAAGAAAATTATCTACCTGGACAAAAATTCAATAGAAAAGAATTTTTTGCTGGCAGACATGGATTCAATTTACATTCCAGATCAAAATGAAATTCAATCATTTATTGAAGTAAAAGGCGTAATAAAAAACCCTGCAAACGGCTACTCCGAAACTGATGCCTACAATGCGCGCGCATACAATATATATAGAAGAAAACTTTCATTTTTTACCACGGAAACATACGCTTCCCTCCTCAGAAGAAACCGCGACCTTTTCACAGTTTTTTCCGACCTTGAAAACACCTACATCCAGCGCGGAACAGAGCAGATAAAACTCCAGGCCGATAAAATCCTTGATGATTTAAATTTTGAAAACGAGATTTTTGTGCAGAAGGGGGATGAGATAATTGTGCCGTACAAGGCATTGTTTGGGGAGGGGGAATAATAAAAATTTGGATGTATCGCAAAAAATATGCAGAATTGAAAGTATTTTTTTTCAAGAGAAGATTTACTTCTGTCTCTAATGCATCTAGCAAAATACTGTATTTAAAAAAATTGAATAAGATATAAGAACAGTTCCTAAAAGGTAATCTAAATCAACAAATAGTTAAATCAAATTTTTCTTTAAAATTTGACCAAAAAGAATTAAAATAAATTTATGATTAATGAAACCACCTTAAAAATTCTAAAAGAGTGTAACAGCACTCAAATGAACAAACTTGTACATATTCTTAATACAAAGGGATATTCGTCTGATGAATCAAACGAGAATTGCTTATCGTCGATTATGATAGAAAATTGGAATACAAAATGCACAAATTATATAAGAAATTTTGGCTATCTAGGAGGGAAATTATCATGCTATGCTAATTTTTTCAATACAAAAGGCACAGTCTATCTTCTTTTTGATACAGAAAAAATTGCAGAAAAGTAAGAACTGAATCAGACAGTTAAACATATCCTTTAGTCCTGTAACAACGAGACTAACACTATCTCTGTTGCATTTTGAACCACTTCTTACCCAAGAGCCATAAAGTATTTTTCAGCAACAATAGAAAAGTGACAAGATTCAACTCATTGTAAAAACAAGTTATTAGATTTTATTTATATTATGTATAAAATTCTCAACATGTTTCCAATGCTTACTAACCTGATGTTTTATATCAAGATTCCCAATAATACGAGAGGCTTTGTTTACATATGTAATAAAATTAGAATGTTTAAAATTTTCAGTTTTTGATTTCTTATGTCGAGCATAACGAACTCTTGCCGCCTCGCCTAAATGAGTATACAAACTATAAAATCTTTTTATACCTAATAATTTTCCTGTAGTAATTTTTATATCACGTAACAAATACAATCTTTCGTCTAATCTTCTATAAAATTTATTCAAAGACGCATCTTTTATTAAAATTTTATTTCCATCGTATGAAAAACCTAAATATTCAATGATTTTTCTTGAATCTTCAGATTCTCCATTTTTAAGTATCACTTCATCAATGTTTCCATTCCGCACATGAAAACGTCGTGTTTTTTTAGAAGATACAAAAAGTTCTACAGCATTTTTTTCCTTTTCAAAAATAGAACAAAGTTTTTCTTTTTCTGTATATGGAACAATTAAAATTATATCATCGGAATATCGCCTATAAAAACCATTAACGCTATTTACATAATCGGACAATTTTTTATCAAATTCTATCATATAAGCATTTGCAAAAAGAGCACTTATGGAAGTACCTTGGGGAATGCCAATTTTTGACTTATCAATAACCAAATTATTTGATTCTATAATTTCTTCATATTTATGCAATTTCGATTTCTTTAATTTTCTCATCTCTTTTTGAGACAATAAAATCTTAGGTCGTGAATCTTTATACTGCAAAGTTTTTCTTTTAACGCACTTATATTCAGCCAATTCATCCAGATCAAAGAATGTAGCATGTATCAAACTTTTATATACAGCATACCAATCAGCAGATAATCCATCCTGCATATTTAATATCTTCATTAAATTCTTTTTTAAAATTTTATGATTTAAGGAATCAAAAAAACTATGAAAATCCGATACAAAAACAAATGCATCTTTTTGATTTTTCAAAAAAGAGAATGCTTCATTTGCAAAATCGATATTACATTTTCCATTTAATGATCTATATGCAATAGGAACCTCACAAAAATTGTTCACTTTTAGATAACTTTCATACTTTTCAGACAAAAGGCTTGCATAGTATTGATATATATAACTATCTGTATGAGAAGAATAAAAAATATGTCTTTCTTTAAATGTAAATCTTTTATGACAACCATTTCGTTTTTTAACTCTCAATAAAATATGAATCAAAGGCAAGAAAGCATGTGAAGCAACCCAGTTACTATCTTTTATAAAATTTTCTAATAGGAAACTACTTTTATGGGAATCAAGATGCGCATAAGATTTTGACTTAAAATAGAACTCTTTCATAAAAAAAATAGCACACACAGATTGGATTCGCAGTCATCCCTATGATTAAACATAAAATCTGCATGTATTGACCAACAAAAACAATTTAGTTTTTGCTACTGCGTATTATTATACTAAAAATGTATAATAAGGATGTTGAAACAATGAACCAAATCATAGACTTGATAAACTGCTTCACAACTTTGATTTCTGTCTTTACAGAAATTTCAAAGTTAATCCATTTCCTTCTTCCCCAATCGGAAGAGCAATTTAAATTTAATAATAAATATTATTTCTGTCTAGAAAAAAATCATCTATTTTTTCCCCACTTTATACTTCAAAACCCCGTTCATTCCCCAGCAGAACAAGTACCATGCACTTGAAAAAACATTCATTTTTAGGACTTTGCGGTAGATTTTCCATTGTGGCTTTATCATTTTTGTTTTGCTTGCGGTCATGCTATCATCTCGCATTCTGTAATCAACAAGAACATCTTTGTATCCCATTGCACATAAACCGTTTTTCATTATATCAAGCCAATACGCATAATCATCACGAAGAGCTTTTAATTCTTCCTTAAAATAGATTTTCTGAGGAAGTTTTGAAGTATCAACAATTGCAGCAGATGGAAAAATCGGACAATGACGAAGCAACTGCTTAAAAGTTCGTTTTCCTTCAAAAATGTAAGGCTTTAAAAGTTCTGCGTCGCATTTTGAATTCATTCTTCTGTATGAAGAAAAATAAATCGCCACCGTTTTATCATCATTTCTTTCTATATATTTCATCATTGTAGAAAGGTAATCAGCATGCCAAATATCGTCGCTATCTAAAAAAGCAAAATATTGTCCCTTTGCAATTTCCATAGCCTGATTTCTCGCTCCAGAAGAACCACGATTTACCTTAGCACAAATAAGCTTTACTCTTGAATCTTTATCGGCATAAGATTGCACTACAGCAGCCCCAGCTCCATTATCGGGAGAGCAGTCGTCAACAATTATCATTTCCCAAGTTTTGTAAGACTGAGCCAAAACCGACTCTATGGTCTGCCCGACCAATGCCGCCCCCTTATACATTGGCGTAATGATTGAAACGAGTTTTTCTTCCATTTTAGTTTCCTTGTAAATAATTTTTTAAAGACAATATTTTTAGCCCCATGCGAATGCACAGGGCTTGATTTGAGAAGAGAATATTTGTTTGGTTATTTTATATTTGGGCGTTTCCCTATGCTACGCTTCGGGTCGCTATGTCCGGGGTTCCGCTACCGCTCCATTGCGTCGTTCTCTCCGTTCACTTAGCAACGGCTTCGCCACCCCTGCTAGCGCTAACGCATCAACGAGTTTTACTGCTAAAACAGAAATAAAATAAGTACCTGCAAAAGTCAAAAATAACGCAAGGGGAAAACAATCTGTATAAAAATTAAAATGAGCCATAAGTTGAATCAGCGGAAAATGAAAAAGATAAAGAGGGTACGAATAGTCCTTTTTACTTCCTATAGAACCTAAAAAAGTAAACCTAGTTGAAAAAAACACACAAATCAAAGAAAGCGAAATGGGCATCAAAAATTCAGTTTTAAAAACATAATGAAGAGCAAAAATAGCCACCGATGGAACAACTAGCAAATTTATCTTTTTTAGTATCCAATCCCAGTTAAAAAACAAGAACATTCCACTTGCAAAACAACTAACAAAGGCTGGAAATTGATTTGCAAGCTGTTTTGGCAAATGCAAAGCATTTGCATATCGACCTAAAATAAAAGTGTATAAAACTGAAAGAACATAAAGAACAAGCAATAATATATTCAATTGCTTTAATGATTTCATTTTTTTGAAAAAACAAATTAAAATTGGCAAAACAACATAAAATGCAATTTCAATCTTTATTGTCCAAAGAGCCCCATTTACAGCAACAAACTTTCCATCAAAACAACCCGGAAGAGTTGGTTGCATAAAATTTAAGAATATACAATTCCAAAAAAGATACTTCCAAGTTTCTGCATTTGTAAAGAACTCTTTTATAGGAAACTCACTTGCAAACGCAAATGCTACAAGCCCCCCCCCGACAGAAATATAGTACAAAGGAAGAATTCTTATACTTCTTTTTACAAAATATTCCTTCAAGCTCTTTGAAGAAAGAAAACTTTTTGTAACCCAAAAACCACTTAAAATAAAAAATACGCAAACTGCAACATGACCATCAAAAACAGGCCTTAAAATAGATACAGTTCCAGATAAATCCAAAACATGCATAGAAATAACCAAAAAACAACAAAAAAGACGAATAAAGTTAAAATTATTTTGTTTTGGAAGTACAGGAATAGTTAATATCATATTTTCCTCAGTATGCAAAATATAGTTTTCTTGATTTTTTAATTAAGAAAAAAGGATAAATTTTATTATCTTTAGTTTTTAAACTACCTAAAAACCAAACAAAGATTTGTCAAGTTTTGAAGCACGAATTATAGAGTATATAGTCCCTATAGGTAACTGATTATTTCCATGACACGGAACAATTGTTGTTGCACTAGTCTGAGAGTTAAACCATTTTTGATGGGAGCCTTTTTGAGAAAGCAATACAAATCCATTGTCTAGTAAAATACGAACAATTTCTTTTGAAGTTAATCTAACTGGCATTTAAATAACCATCTGCAAGACTTTTGATTCTGCCGGAACATTAAAATCAGAAGGCTCAAAAAAAAGTTCCGCAGCTTCTTTGAAATTTTCTGCAGCTTCTTTTTGGGTTGTTCCACAAGAATTTATACCTGGAAGTTCAGGACAATAGGCTGCCCAAGAATCAACAACATCATCATATTCCAATACAACTCGTAATGTCATTTTATTCCTCCAAGTTTATAGTAATCAACAATCTGAAATCAAACTTTATAATACAAATATATAGTCTATCTGATTAAAAGTCAAATTTTCTTTGCAAGCTCAAAAGCAGCTGCAATTGTGTCATCCATGTCAAAATACTTGTACATTCCCAGGCGACCGCCAAAAATAATTTTATTTTGTTTGGAAGCAAGTTCTGCATATTTTGCATAGAGCGCATTGTTTTCCTCATTGTTCATGGCATAATAAGGCTCGTCGCCTTTTTTCCATGTCGCAGGGTATTCGCGCGTAATATAAGTTACAGGCTGCGTGCCAAATTCAAAGTGCTTGTGCTCAATTATTCTTGTATATGGAGTTTTCGAATCTGTATAATTTACAACTGCGTTTCCCTGAAAATTTTCACAATCAAGTTTTTCTGTTTCAAAACGAAGACTTCTGTATTCAAGCTCGCCATAGCAGTAGTCAAAAAACTGGTCTATCATTCCTGTATAAACAATTTTATCGGCAAGATTTTCAAATTCAGAACGATTTTCTAAAAAGTCACAATTCAACCGAACTTCAACACCGGAAAGCATTTTTTCAACCATTTTTGTATAACCGCCAACAGGAATTCCCTGATATGCGTCATTAAAATAGTTATTGTCATAAACAAAACGGACAGGAAGCCTTTTTATAATTGACGGTGGAAGCTCTGTACAAGGTCTGCCCCATTGTTTTTCGGTATAACCTTTTATAAGGCGTTCATAAATATCATGTCCAACAAGACTTATAGCCTGCTCCTCAAGATTTTGCGGAATCTTGTCTTTCATCTCGGCGGCCTGCTCTTCAATTCGTTTTTTTGCCTGAGAAGGAGTTATAACATCCGGCCAGATTTTATTGAACGTGTTCATATTGAACGGCATATTGTAAATCTGCCCATTATAATTTGCCACAGGACAGTTTGTATAGCGATTGAACGTTGCAAAACGGTTCACAAAATCCCAAACCTCTTTATTATCTGTATGAAAAATATGTGCGCCATATTTATGAACATTTATGCCGTCAAGATTTTCTGTATAAATATTGCCGGCAATATGTGGTCGCCTGTCAATAACAAGACATTTTTTACCTTTAGACGCAAAAATATTAGCGAGCGTTGCATTGAACAAGCCCGCACCAACGAGAAGATAATCATAATGCATAGTGAAGAGTTCCTTTTATCAGAAAATAATTATTACTTTAATAATTTTAGTATCAGTTTTAATGGCAAAATTTTAGCAATTTTTATTGCAATCGTATTTTTCAACGCGCCATTTATTGCTGGTAAGCATTTATCTAGTTAAATATTGAAGATGTCTTGTAAAATCACCCCTGAAACCATCTCTTACAGAGTTCTTATAAAGTTTCCATCCAGCAAAATCTCCATGCCGTGTAATGATAAAAAGCCACCAATACATCACCCATTTTATTGGAATTTTGTACTTTTGATTGTAATGTAGATAGATATAAGTATAATTTCTAGCTAAGCAAATCATACGTAAAGGATTATTCACATATGGAACCGAAAATAAACCAAAACAAATCTTTACAAGAGGTAATTTCATAGCAGGATGAAAAAATTTTGCATCAAGTAATGTTACAGGCTGAATATTCTTTTCTCTGCATCTCCAATAATGGTCATACTCATCTCCCCAAATAAAAAAATCTTTATTTATATAACCAACCTCATTAACACATTTTCTCGAAAGAAGAATTCCATTAAACGGTGTTACATAATCCATTATTTCACCCCAAGAATCTTTCAATTCTTTATAAAAAATAGTTTTTTTTCCATTTTTCTTTTTAGTTGCCCAAGATAGTTTTGAATGCTCAATAATATCTATCGAGGTAGGCATTATATAATCATATTTAAAAATTTTTGAAAAAAGCATTTCTAAACAGTTTTCACTAGGATAACCATCATCATCCATAAGCCAAAAATAATCAGAGAGAAGTTTTTCATTTGCCATTTTTAACCCTTCATGAAACCCTCCGCTACCCCCCAAATTTTTAGACATATTTATTAAATAAACGTTTATATCCTTAAAAATACATAATTGAAACAATTTATCAAATTGCTTCTCTGCAAAACTCACTGAAAAAAAATTGCATAAATCTTCATAAGTAGAATCCGTTGATGCATTATTTACAATAACAATATCCGTTGGCTTTTTACTTTGTAACAAGACATTTTGAATACATCTTTTCAACTCTTTAGTACGATTAAAAGTTACAATAACTGCTGTAATCTTCATTTTTTTGCCTTATTTTAAAAATATTTTATTTATTGATGCAATTGCATAAGAATTAATTTCTTCAATACGTTTTCTAGCTGTAGAAACATAATTATTATAAATCTTTTCATCAGAAAGCAAGAGAGTCATTTTTTTTGAAAGAGAATCCGAATCTCCTACTTTAAACAAAAGACCATACTTTCCATCCATAAGAATGTCCCTTGGACCTGAAATACAATCACTAGAAATCACTGGGCACTCAGTTGCTAATGCTTCGCAAATAACAAGCGGAAACCCTTCAGTTTTTGATGAAAGAACAAATAATTTTGCATTTTTCATCCATTTGTATGGATTTTTCTGTAGTCCTGTAAACACAATATGATTATATTCACCAGATAAAACTGCATATTGTTTTATTTTCTCAAAATCCTCTCCAACACCAACAAAAACAAGAGAATATTTTTCTTTTAATGCGGCATCAAGTCTTTTATAAGCATCTATAAGAGTATAAAAATCTTTTGAACGATTATCAAATCTGGCAACCATAAGAATATACTCTTTATTAAAATTTAAAATTTCATTTTTCAAATTATCTATTTTTTTTAAATCCGTCAAATTGAAACATATTATAATTTTATCTGAATAAGAATCCCCAAAAACTTTACAAAATTCTTTTTTTTGAGTGTCACAAATACAAATAATATTTTCAAATTTTTTAAAAAATATTTTATACAAAAAAAAGAATTTTGAACTCAAATAGGCATTAGGATTACAATGACACCAAGACAAATATCTTTTTGCTCTTATAAAACAAGATACTATTATTGTTGAAATAGTATCTGAAAAATTTATAACACAAAATTCCTCAAAATTGTTTACAAATTCCCTATTTATATAATTTGCAAGACGAATTAAATTAAAAACCGATAAAAAACCTTTTAACGAGTATTTATCATTTTTTATAATAGAAACATTCTCTGGAAGTTCTTTTATTAAATTATCATCATAATTTTGATGAATCGGCAAAATCAAAACTTTTTTATCCGTTATATTTGAAACAATATTTAAAAATACTCTTTCGACTCCACCTGTCATAAACTGGTTTGTCACAAATAAGTAATTCATCTTTTTCTTCCTTTACAAAGCAAAATAATAGAAGAACTCTTGAAACCATAAAATAAGTTTCACCTTTAAGTTCCAAAATTAAGATTGAAATAAAAACTAAAGTCACAAAAATACTTCTTATTTTTTTAGGAGCAGACTGCACTGCACTCATCAGCAAAAATAATAAGGAAAAATAGTATGCCAGCTCAAATACCAACCCACCAAAAAGCAAAGGACGAGCCCAACCAATATCAACTTGCTGATAATAACCCTTACCAGATGGAGCCGTATAATATCCATCACCTAATAACAATGATTTCGCATTGGCAATGTCAAGCCTTTCATACATATATTTTAGTTCATTTGAAGATGAACTTGCCGAGTTTCCCTTTATCTTATTTACAAAAGGTTCTAGCATCCATGAAAAAGCATTATATTCTTTTGAAAAATATTCCATATATACAAACAAAAGAATTAAAAAAAATAAAACTATAAACAAAATAAAAAAGATATATCTTAATTTTCGCTGCTTTACAGAATATATACAAGCGATTAACGTACATCCTAATGAAACTAGCAATCCTGAGCGTCCATAGCAAGCACAACCAATAAGTAATAAAACAAATCTAAAATATGAAATTTTAGATTTGTTAAGTTTTAAAACCCAGAATAAAGATACTCCTATAGAACATAATATGGTATGCCCCCAACCAGAAAAACCTTGAAGCCCAAATCTTGTATAATAAACAACACTTTCTGCTGCTTCTGCATTTATTTCAGTTTGATATATAACAGAAGTCCATAATATTCTAAAAAATGGAATCATCAAAACAAGAGAGATACCTACATAAAAACACATTATATTTATATAAATTCTAGAAATATCTTCAAATGACTCAACTTCGTGTTTCAGGCAAATAATCACAACACATAAAACTAAAAAAACAGATCTAACATATCCCAAAAAATGAACCAAGTAAGAAAAATCCATAGTAGCTAAAGGTCGTATTAATAAAAATACCACCATAAATATAAAAAGCTGCATTGAATTATAAGCAAACTTCGATTTTATTTTTGAAAGTAAAAAATTTAAATTTAGTAAAACATAAATAAAACTTCCCCCATAAGCAAGCAAGAGTTGAAAAATACGCATTGGTTTAAAAGAAAATGGAAAAAAACAATAAACAAATAGAAGATAATGAAAAAAATTTAATTTGTTTTTATACATTTATTTTTTCCTAATAAGAACTAGCAAAGAAAAAAAACACTCTGGATTAAAACATAAAATAAACAACCTAAAGAAACTTTTTGTTTTCCACAAAAAAGCCAACAATCTTTGTATTAATACTATTTTTGATTTTGAGATTGGAGCAATTTTTATAAGATTTCTTATATACTTAAAATCCTTGCTAGAACATTCTAATCCTTCCATCAGTATTACTCTTTTATATTCAAAATTCTCAATATAATTTTCTTTCATAAAATATTTTTTATAAATTTTTTCTGTTGATTTCAATTGAAATAAAGAATTTTCTGAAGAAATTTGTGTTCTGCTTTTTCTATAAAAAAATAACTTCTCCTCAATATTGGATATTTTAACATTTTTCAAAAATAATAATCGCACCCATAATTCATAATCTTCAATATGAACAAAATCTTCTGAATAAGGATTTTCCTTAAAAACCCATGATTTTCCCAAAATAGTTGGATGATATACCGGACAAAAATATTTTGAATAGAAAACAACTTCATCAAAAGAAGAGGGTAAAATCGATTTACCTATTTTATTATTATTTTCATCTATTATAACAGCATTTGTACCACATACATCAATCTCCTTGTGATTATGCAGATATTCAATTTGCTTTTCAATTCTATCTGGCGCACTTATATCATCAGCATCCATCCTTGCAATGTATTCACCTTTAGATTTTTGAACCATCTGATTCAATGTTTTTATTATTTTTAGATTTTGTTCGTTTTTGTAAAATTTTATTCTACAGTCTTCTTTTGCAAGACTTTGCAAGATTTTAAAAGTGCCGTCCGTAGAACAATCATCTGTTACAATAATTTCAAGATTTTTATAAGTCTGATTCATTATTGAACGAACTGCTTGTTCAACATATTTTGAGGCATTATAGCAAGGGATTATTACAGAAACTAATGGTTTACTACTCATTTATATCTCTTAAAATTACCCGTAATTGCGATAGGCAATATAAAGATGAATCTTTTTCATTAGAGATTGATTTTCTTCCTTCAAAACAAAAATCCATTATGTTTTTTAGTTCAAGCTCTTCATTTGAAAACACCTTGCTATTTTCCAATTCATGCATTTGTTGTCTATAGAGAGAAACAGCTTCTTCATAGCTACTATATAGAACACCATATTTTTCTATTGGTTCTGATAAAGCATCCAGTTTAGACATACAAACATCATACATATTTTTCGGAGCAGAAGATAAAATTTCAGTTGCTGTTTGAACACCAAGTTTTTGAATCAAATCTTGCTTTGCCTCTTCAGAAACACAAGACAATTTCCTTAATAAATCAGCATTCTTATTTATCCACTCAGTTGCTATTTCAACACCAAAAGTTTTTAAAATAGCAAGATTTAATTTATCTGCCAAAACAGAATTACATTTATCTCTATTCCAAAGATAATCAAGTGTTTTATATCTTATAATAGGTGGAAGCAAAGAAAACATAGATAATGTACGATTCTTGCATTCAAACCCATATTTTTTAAAATAACTTATAAATAAATAAGCATACATTCCATAAATAGAATCAACAACATTATCAAAATCATCTTCGGTTGCTTCTGTAATTTTTTCTGTATGGGTAGTGTTATTCCCATATTCTGAAATTTTAGAGATAGAATCCCTAAGCAATTCATTATTATCACTTATTTTTTTCAATTCTTTTTCTTTTTTACCAAGAGTTAAATATTCTTTTGGTTTATTTAAGATAAATCTGACAATAATTTCTGCATAAGTACGCAATGTTCTTATTTTACTTTCCCATGAAACACTTTCTGCATAAAAAGCATCATTAATAGAATTTTTAATACGAGCAGAATAAAACTCACTAATATTGTTCTCTGAATCATCAATAAGTGCTTTATTCAAATATGACATGGATTTATTTCGTAAATTCTGTAATTTTTTATCTACTATAGAATAATCAATATTACAATAACTCTTAATTGAGAATTTTTCAGATTTCTCTAACAACTGCTTTTCTAACCCTAATTCATTTAATAAAGAAATAATCCTTTCATCAGAGTTATTCGAAATAGAGTCAACCAATGAATAAAATTTTTTATGCTGTAGAATTGAAAAACAAGTTCCATGAAATGATGATGTTACAACCAATTCTGCGTTTCCAATTAAATTGATAAATTCTTTTGGACCTGCGTTAATAATATTCTTTGCTTTAAATTTTTGACAATTACGTATTGAACCATATAAAAACACAGGAAACAAACCAGTTTCTCTTAATAAATCAGAAATCAAATTTTTTATTTCAGAATAAGGGTTAAATGAATATGTCAATATGTAAAAAAGAATATATGGTCTCTTTATAATTTTTTTATTACTTATTTTTAAAACAGAATGCCATTCTTTTCCTGTCAACAGTAAAGTCGGATCTATATTGGTTGTAACTTTCCGATTCAAAGATTTCTCCAATGCAAACGCTGAAGACTTTTCTCTAACTCCTAAATAATTATAATTTCTCAAAAATTTTAAATTTTCTTTATCTAAACAATCTTTCAATGTTGTACTTGAAGCAAATGAAAATCGATTTTCATAATTTCCAATAAACGATAAGAAAAAAACATCATCCATACAATTAAATCGAGAATTCCATACCTGATCACTTCCAGTACAATAAATATCATATTTAGGTGGACATTTTTTAATTTCTTTTGCAGAGCTATATTTAACCGTTGACAAATTTAAATATTCATGTAAAAAATTATTTATTTTTTTCTTCTGCTTATAATAAAGAATATTAAAAATAATTTTCCCCAAATATTTCTTTAAATTAATACTATTATCTTTATTTAAATATTTTTTATGCTCTTTATTTGGATAAACATAATCAATAATCTCACAATCACATCCAAACTCTGATATTTTTTTTTGCAATGCGAATGCTTGTAAAACAGAGCCACAATTCAAAACACGATGCATTGTAATAATTCCAACTTTCTTCATTATGCTCTCCTCAAGATTTTTTTAATAATTTTCTTTACTGTTTTTGGAACAAGCTTTGAAAGCATATTTATAACATATAGTTTCACATATGATGAATATTCCACCCTCGGAACAAAACATCCATTCACAATGCAATCCTTATACACAGTTTTCCTTTTTTCAGGCATCGGTGTTGGATAATTCAAATTTGTATTCTGAAATTTTAATTCATCAAGTTTTATTTCCATTATTTCGAAACTATCTCTGCATTTTTCAAAAAAATTTTCACCTTTCTCTGAGTTCGCGATAATCCCTGAGATACCTTTTGATGTGTCTATCTTTGGATAAAACTTTTCCACACCCCAGAAATCACAAATCGAAATATCGCCGACTCGTTCAGTATTTGCAAAAGGACATTCATAGCACGAAAACCTGTAAGTCTCGCCTCGTAGAAAACTCGAGTAATACGGATCACAAGAAGCTTCTAATGTCTTAGTCTTAGTCTTAGTCTTAAATTTTCCACCACAAGTCCAACCGCCAACATCCTTATCACGAAATCCATAATAGATTATTTTTCCGCCAGTTTTTTTTCCAAGCCATTCAAGGTATTTTTGAAAAAATAACTCACTTGGAACTCCATGACAGACTAAATCAACAGTCAAAAGATTGTCATAGTCTTTTTCAAGGAATTTTCTTAATCCAGCAATCTGACAAGATCGACCAGAATATAAAACTTTCCGCCCTATAAGAAGATTGTCTTTTACATCAATAAAAGTCTTTTCCGTATTTGATGAAACATATTTTGAACCTTGGAGTTTTACAAGTTCATCTTTGTGCTCAACTTTTGTTTGAATAGCAATAAGATTTTCGTTATATGCACAGCCAAATACAACTCCATCTTCATCAAGAATCTTCATTGCAAACGAAGCAAAAGCTCCGCCAGAGGCAGATTTTAAACAGATTTTTTCATTTTTATAAATAACGGAAAATGTTTTTTGTTCAAAATTTCTTTTTTCAACAGGTGAAAGTGATGGACATTTTTTTACACATATCGAGCAATCAATACACTTGGTTGTATCAACATCTGGAAAATAAAACCCTTCAGAATCAGCTTTCATTGTAATTGCTGATTTAGGACAAGCCTGAAAACACGAACCACAACCAAAACATCTGTTATTTTTTATTACAGAAACGTTCATTTTTTCATCTTTACCTTGACAAAGGAAAACACCATATTACGTTCATTCTTTGTAAAGCCACAAAAAAATGAAAGCAATCCACAGAATAAAATACTAAGACCACACGAAACAAAAAAGTATAAAATCCCAGAGAATTTAAAAGTACAAATCCGAACAAGTAAAAAAGACAAAACTGCAATCAAAACACATCGTAAAACTGCATTCAACAGAAATTTTCTCGCATCAAATCCTAAATTTCGTTTCAAATAGATAATTCTAAAACAAGTTATAATCAATCCAAGTGCAATCCTAATAATTAAAATCGAATAAGGATTACCACCAAGAATAAATGCAACTATCGACAGCGGTAAATTCAAAAAAATCAGAATACTCACAATAATCTGGTAATTTCTGATTTTTCCCTGCGCCTGTACAGCAAACCACAACGGACCATTTAACGCATCAACAAGCGAATAAATCAAAATCAGCTGGACAAAGCAAATAGAATAATCTGGCACATTTTTAAGCCATAATGACAATATCGTCTTTAAATTCAGACTCAAAGGTAGCACGATAATCCATAGAAGCAAAAACGAGAATTTTGAAGTACGGAAAATAAGCTGATTGAATTCTTCTTTCTCCCCAGCCGCATAGCTTTTTACTATCTGCGGATTGAACGCTGTCTGAAAATTGCTCACAAAACTGTATACGGCAGCATTCACCTGGTTTGCGATTCCCATCGCCGCGTTCACAGTCACGTTTGTAAAAATATTCAGGACAATATTCGTTCCCTGAGAGTTCGCCACATTCGCAACGGCTCCAAACAAGCTCCACCCGCTGAACGAGACAAGCTCTTTTCCTAACCCTTTGTCTTGATTTATTCTGTAATGCGCAATCTCAAAATTCTTGTTGCAGTAAAACTTATATATAGCAAGAATAACAAACGAAACACCAGCAAGCAAAAATGAGTAAAAAACGAGCTTATCCAGCAGTGTGATTTTCAAAAGAAATACAACAGCAAGTTTTAGAACAGCCTCAACAATGCTCAAGCCTGCAAAAAAGCTCATCTTCTCGTAGGCTATAATAACGGCATTGTACGGAACGCGCATTATATTTGCCAAAGTTGTGATGACCGCAGCCTGATAGCACCAGAAAGTCGCATTGCTCCGTCCGGCTGGAATATTCAGCTTTGCATTCATAAACCAAAGCCCGACAGTCTCTGCCAAAACAACAAAAATCAGGCAGATAATCCCATGAATCACAAGGCTTGTAGAATAAACATTCCGAGTCTTTTCCACGTCATTCTTTCCAAGATAGAAATTCAAGAATCTTTGAACGCTTGTAGCCATCGCGTTATTCACAAAACTGAACAGCACAACCACTCCGGCAACAACATTGTAGATTCCGTAATCTTCCGCGCCGAGCGTATTCAGAACGACACGCACCGTGTACAAAGACACAAGCATTATGAGAATCTGTCGGAAATAGAGAGCGAGCGTGTTTTTTGCTATGCGTGTAGTATTGGACATATAATATAGGAGAGATTAGTTTATAGTTAGTTGATGTTTTAGCTAGAAAAAATAAAACTTTATTTTTTAATCGTTTTTCTTAGAACTTTAACTTACAAAACACAAGATAATTTTATTTCAGAAAAGACAAAAAAATCAGCCTGCCTTACATTTTTCCGCAATACCCACACCCTCTCCCTTTCTGGCAAGCCGTATTTCTAAAACTAAGCTTCCATAGCGGAACAGTTCTCTCCCTGTTGTTCCCGGAGTTTGTAGACATTGCCCTTATTTATGGGCCTAACGCCCCTCGTAAACAGACTGCAATTTAATATTGATAAGATTTTATTATGCAAAGTTCCAGTTGTCAAGATGTTCAAAAACAAAACATAACACTTTGCTAACAAGGCACACTTTCTTCATAAAGAGTTTCCGGACAGAAATCTAAATCGTCACTCCAAGCAACAGAAGTTCCGTCAGCATACACTTTTTTAAAAAATGACGGATTTTTCAGCGGTGCATTAATTTTATATTTTAAATATGGCTTAAAATCAAAAATTTTTTTTTCGCCTTTTTCAAATGTAAGCAAGAGTTTATAATCTTCCATAGCCTCTACAGCTTTTACGACCCATACCGGATTATTCATAGTTGCACCTCCTGTTATTTCAAAGGCTCAATCGGATACAATTTCTGCTGCTCCATACATAAATTCCAGTTTGCCAAAAGCTCATCTGCATGCAACAATGCCCAGGCCTTTATCAAATGTTTCTGCTTAGATGGAAAATCACCCGTCGTCAGATTCCCCTCAAGGTCAAAAACAGCCCGATAATCTCCATACCGTGCATGAAAATGAGGCGGATTATGTTCCGAACCGTTATTATACATTGTAATAACAATTCCATAAAACATAGAAATAGATGGCATTTCACAGTTCTCCTAGCAATAATATATCATAAAATTCAAAATTTTTCTATTAATAACATACAAACAAAGTACAGCATACCATTCTACCCCAGCAACTCCCTCACACTCTCCCTCACCTGCTCGTTTATATGCTCAAGCCTTGATTCCGAGACATTATACCGTGGATGTTTTTTAAATTTAAAATCCAGCAGTTTTCTAAGCCTTTCTTTATGCTCTGCCGTCAAGACTTTTTTTGCGCTTCCAATAAAGTCATCATAAACACAAGGCTGCAGGGTTTTGTCATATTTTTTAAGAAGTTTACCGCCTTTTTCAAAACATTCAAGACCTGCAAGACTGTACAGCGAATTGCCGTGATCAAACAAAGGAGCTAGCTTTTCTATTTTGTTCGTCTTATTATTCACCAAAAAGCCAAAATTTCCATAGTGTCTGTCTGTGTTTTTTATTATCGCATCAAAAACAAGCATGTCGTTCAATGAGTTCTCAAAGTCTTTTCCCAAGGATTTATAAAAATTCTGAACGGCCTCAAATCCGCCTTTTTTAACAAGAACTCCGACAGGAACAAACGAGTAGTCTTTGCTTGTAAAAAGCCTGCACGTAGAACACAAATTGCCCTTCCACTTGCTAAGGTTATATTCAACCGCGTCAAAGCCCATTTCTTTTGCAATCTGAAACGCGTAGAATTCTGAATATGCCTCATATCCTGCGTTTGAAAATCCGCTGGTCGAGCCTTTATAAAGCTCGATTTTTCCGTTTATCCTGCGCCAGCATTTTGGAAGCATGCCATTCGTGGTGAACTCAGGACTGCTGAACAAGGAAGACTTCAATGAACTTCCGTAGCCTGTAAACGCAATATAAGAAAGAACTCTGCTAAAACGGTTGTCATAAAGATTAACATCATTGAACGAACCGCCAAAATCTTCCGGAACAACCCAGTACACGTCATTCAAGGAAAGACCTTTGGAAAAATATACAACGCTCAAAGGTCTGTTCGGGCTTAGGTTGCATTTTGAAAGAAGATTATCCATATACGCCCGGCTCTTTGGAACAGAACGGTGTTTTATCCAGCTTTCAAGACCTTGTTCACTGCACTCAAACCCTAAAGGCAAAAGAGCCTTATTTTCCGTTACCCAGAGAATTTTATAGTCAGGATTACTGGAATTTTCATTTGCGGCGAATTTCAATATTTCTTCATCAAAATGCTTTAGCACAAAAATCATTTAGTTATATTATAGTGCTTATGCAATTTAATTCAATTGAATCACCTGCAGCCACCCTACTTGTAAATCCCTAAATACTAGTCCAGTCAAGCACGTCTGACTTACCGTTAGATGCTCATCTACTGTACGCTCAGTGTTCATCTAACGTACAGTAGACGAGCGTTGAGCGTACAGTAGAATCACGCAGAATAATGCTAGAGCAAAAAAAATGCTGCGCGGTGCACGAAAATCCGCACACCGCGCAGCAAGTTTCAAGAGCTAGGACTTACGAAACTGTAAAATTCCCGAACACTGCTTCTTGCGGAGTCTTTCTGAAAGACTTGCCGTTCATGTACTGTGTCACAACTTTTATTCTGTATGTGCCGCTTTTTAATTCAGCTGGCACAACACAGGCCAAGGTTGAACCCACATTCTGGCCAAGCTCATCAGCAGAAACTTTCACTATATCAGAGCTGTCTTCTGTATTTTCAAAATAAAGCCCGACATTTTCGTTGTCACCGCAAATTTTCATGCAAGTGCCCCTGATTTCAAGGTACCCACCTTTTGTCAGTTTGTCGCCGGACTTTGACTTTACGTCATATATTCCGGTAATCACTGGTTTCTTTGAGTTTCCTTGCCTTATTACAGGCCGCAGCTCCTCAAAGTATTTTTTCGCGTCAGAGGTTGGATGCAAAGATATCTCTACAG
This sequence comes from Treponema sp. UBA7590, assembly GCA_002478955.1. Lineage (GTDB taxonomy): Bacteria > Spirochaetota > Spirochaetia > Treponematales > Treponemataceae > Treponema_D. The sequence continues at coordinate 5,574 of DLKK01000089.1, read as the reverse complement.
AATGTTTCTCTGTGGAAAAGGCTTCCGACTCAGAGTCAAAACTGCCTTTTACTTTAAGCTGCATTCTGCTTATACCGTCATCTACTGCATACGCATCCGCAAGGCGCGCGAGCTTTGCATTACGCACTAGCTCCATGACTCGAAGAATCTGAGTCTTTGAAAGACCTTCGTTCAAGCCAGAAACAATAATATCATTCGCGATATCCTCATCAAAGCAAGTGTCGCGGATTATAGTCATCGCGTAATAGCTTGCTTTTCCATCTTTATCCTGAATCAACTTGTTCGGATAAAGCGCTACCGGAAGGCTGCCAGACTTGTGGCTAACCTTTTTTATTGAAAGAGAGTTTATATTCATATAAATCCCCTTGCCCGTAAATTCTGGGCGTTTTGTAAAACCGTGCTTGCAAGAAAAATGTATAACCTTGATGTATAATCTTTGCCGGTTTGTAATCCAAGAACTTGCTATAACTTTTTTATAGCCGTCTTGCTCAAGATGTATTGACGGAAAGAAATCTTGCTGTAACACTATGATACAGCTTTTTTCTTTACGATTCATGCCGTTTTTCCGCGGCGTTTTATTTTATAGGCTCATCTTACTTACCCCCTTATGCGGACGCTGTATGCCGGCACTTCTTTTGTCTCAAAGATGTCGTTGTGCAACATAAGCAGATCCTTTAGTTTTGTTCCGATAGGCAAAGCTTTGCCGGTTGTCGCCTCAAGATATTTTCCAAGCAAGGCTACAAGAACCCAGCCGTCAGCATCCCGGCGCGGAATTTCTTCTACGGCTTTTTTAATTTCTTCCTTTGTATACAGCTCATACACAGGAGCTCTATAGCCATTTCCAGCAAATTCCGGGCTTCTTTTTTTTACAACAACACGGCTCTTTACCGGCGCATCATAAAAAATTCTGTTGTTATCAAAATCAGCAGGTTTTTCAATCGGCTTAAAGATTGCCATAACCTGCTTATCAACACGCTCCGTCAAGAACGCCCCAAAGTTTATGACTTTATCCGCCGACTCCAGAAGTTTTTGAGAAGCCCTGGTGTTATTGAATATTGACCTGAAGTCATAGTATACAACCACACTCTTTACCCCCTCTGATTTCAGTCCTTCCACAAGCGGCGTTAAATCCCCGTCACCGGCAAAAAGCACAAGGGTGTCAAAGCGGTTCTCGCGCATTGTTGAATAAAATTCCTTTGTGGTGTTGAATACAATCGTGGTGTCACAGGCTTCTTCCTTTAATGCGGCGCGCCCTTCCTCATCATGAGTTCTTAATGGAAATGTATTTTTCTGGATTCCACCGTCATCAAGCGCGCGGTAAAAATCCTGGTTCAGGGAATCAACTTTGGAATTTGTTCCCATGTAAAGTTTCTTTGCGGTAAATACGCAACGGCTTCCAAAATCCTTTTCAATCATTGATCCAATATGATCAACTAGCGCACTAAAGTTTATTGAATAAAAATTACCTTCAAATCCGTCTTCCACAAGATGCGAATACCATTTGCGTACGTAATTTCCATCCATTACGAGCAATGCTCTTGTTATGAGTTCCATAACAACTCCTATTTTTTTCTTTGTAAGACATAAACACAATATTTATGTGGCATACAAAGCTAATTTAATTATAATAAATATAATGAAACTTTCAAAAAAAGACAAATTTATTCCATTGAATTTTAAGATTTTCTAGTAAACCACAACTATTTCAAGTCACTATATAGCCTGGACACATTCAAACGCCAGGTCAATCCGGCGGTCGTCGTTGCAAAGAGAAGTTATTATTGTGATTCTTCCGCGCTTCTTGTTCACCTTGTAGACTTTGCCTTCCAGCCCCATAAGCGGACCAGAGATTACCCTAAGGTTTTGCCCAGGAAGAAATTCAACCTTTGAAATGCCAAGATGTTCACCGTGGGTCATAAAAAGACGTAGCTCCTCCAGCTGCGGGCCTAAAATCTTGTTCGGATTTATTGTATCAATCAGAATCCTTATAAATCCTTCAACCTTTTTTAATGCCTGAACAACCTGCGGAGTAAGATTTTCTATCTGAAAAAACAGATATCCGGGAAAAAGAGGCTTTTCATACGGGATTCCATGGCTAGTCTTTAATGTCCGCTGAAAATAATAGAATTTTATATCACTTTCCTGCGGTTCAAATAATTCTAAAGCTTTTTTCTTGAATTTCTCCTCTTCCCCAGTCTTAACCATCACACAGTAGTATTCCAAGAATTAGTGCTCCTCCATAGGATGATCTTCCAAAAGCCCCTTGTGAGAAATATTCACTGCCCTGTTCAAATAATGGAACGTTATAAAAATTCCCCATACAAAGACAAGGCAGAAGCATAAAAGCGTAACGCCATTTTTTATCGTCATAAAATAAGCCACAACAACAGCAAGACAAACCGCGAACTGCAGCATGAGCAAGAAGAAAATCGCCGCCTTCTTGGAAAAGCCAATGTTCAAAAGCTTATGGTGAATATGCGCCCTGTCCGGAGCAAAGATTTTCCTGTGTTCCCTGGTTCGTCGCCAGATTGCGGCAATAACATCCGTAAGCGGAATCGAGCAAAGCAAAAGCATCACCGGAAACTGAATAAATTCAAACTTGGAATCCCCGGTATTGAACAACGGCGCCACAGAAATCAAATATCCCAGAGTCTGGCTTCCGCCGTCGCCCAAAAAGATTTTTGCATTCGGCTTGTTCCAGAACAAGAATCCTGCAAGAGAACCGCATACTATAAAATAGAACATAAATATATTGTTATTCTGGAATTTAAATATAAATCCAAGCGCAAGGCACGAAAAGAACGAAATTCCACCACAGACCCAGTCCATTCCGTCTATCAGATTAAAGGCATTCACAATGCTTAAAATCCATACAAAAGTAACAAGTTCGCCAAGAAGAGGCGGAAATTTCCACATAAAAAGACTTGTGAAATGGTTCGGGCTTAAACTTACAACCAGAGCCGCCACAATCTGGACAAGAAACTTTATCTTTGCCCGAAGATTGAATATATCATCCATAACGCCAAAGAAAAGAATAATCCCGAAACCAATAAACAATGAGCCGTAGAAATTAATCTTTACAATCTTGAACAGGAACCTGGAAGAAAGCCAGACAATCAGAAGCGATGCAAAAACTGCAATTCCACCAAGGCGAGGTATTTTTCCTTTATGGATTTTTCTTGGGTCTACTTCATCGTACAAGTTGAATTTTTTACAGATTTGAATGATCAGAGGACAAAAGCCAAGCGAAAGAACTACGGACGCAATAAGGGGCAATAACATGCTGAAAACTCCATAATAACATGTATCGATATTTCAGCCACAATGAGCCAATGAGCCAATTGTACACCACCACCGTTTTTTTTACAAGCAAAACGCTGGATTTTTAAAAATTTTTAATCAACCAAAGCCAGAGCTACTGCCGGCGGAATATTCTGCACTTTCACGCAATCTGGCACGGCAAAAACCGCCCTTGTGTAGTTCACAATGCCCTTTACACCGGCCTTAACAAGCCTGTCCGCCATTTTCTGCACCTCATTTTCTGGGCAGCACAAAACCGCATACTCAATTTTTTTTGCGGTGCAGACATTTTCTATCCGGCTTGCAGGAAAAAGCTCAAAAGTAGAACGAATCAGCTCAACCCTGTTCAAGCTTGAGTCAAATCCAGCGCAGACCTTGAATCCGCTCCCCTCAAAAAAAGAGTCATCCAAAAGAGCCGCACCAAGCCGCCCCAGCCCCACAATGCATAGCCGTTTTTCCAGCGACACGCCATTATCTTTCTTCTCTTCATATCTTAAAAGCGAAGCCCGGATATCTTTCTCCAGGACAGAAATCTCATATCCATTTTTAAACCCTCGGTGCTCCGCAGGAAAATCCAGAAAGGCAAAATCATAGCGCACAAGCGAATCTTTTACTCCAAGCAAAGCCGCAATTTCCTTGGAAGTAATGCGCGGCCGCTTCCATTCATGCAGAAGTTCAAGAAGCAGAACCATACGTTTTTTTGTGGAAACAGGAATTTTGTTTTGCATAGACTTACTATAACGCATTTTTTGCGCATAAAAAAGAAAAAGCCCGACCGGATAAAGAATGGGAAAACGGTCGGACTTTAAATAAGGAGGACAATTTTAGCGGTCGAAACGTCGGTTGCCTAAAAATGCAACGGAGATTCCTGTTACCGGGCGCGCAGTTTCGTAATACGAAAGAACTTCATCCGCAAACAGCTTGTCAAGTTTATCCTGATAAGCCATTATTTTTCCAACATAATTCAATGTTGTCTGCGGTGTGTTGTCCGCACGCACTTTGCTAGTTCCCGCATTGTACATTGCCAATGCCGCAACCTCATTTCCTGCAACATTCATGCAAAAACGCAAATGGCTCATTCCGTATTTTGCACTCACAACAGGATTAAAAAAATCTTCTTCTTTTAACTGCGGGAAAGAACGGTTATTCAACTGAAACAATCCACGGTCAATAGAAGAATTTCTATTCTTGTTCACTGCGTTCACATTGTAGCGACTTTCTGTATAAGCCAACGCAAACGCAAGCGAAAGCGGTATATCATTTTTTTCTGCCTCTTCAAGAATCGCCATTGCAGTTTCGCGGTTTCCTGTAACGTGCAGGTAAAACCATTCAACTGCCGCCCTTGAATTCGGCTGCCTATAAAGAGAGAGCCCTTCATCGCCCGTCTTGATTTTTGCAGCTGAAAAACCAGCTTCTTCAATCAGGTTATTGAAATCAGCAACAACCTCGTTTTCTACCTCTGTAGCAGCTTTTACAACCGGAACAGAAGCCTCTTTGTTCTTAGCTGGCAACACAACTGCAATCACACCCGCAATCACAAGAAGCAAGCCACAAAAAACCAAAGAATTGCGACATGAGTTTTGGAAACCAGAATTTTCAGTCTGATTTATCATTCAAACTCCTTTTGCTAATCTCTCTAAGCACTTGTACTATGACACAACATTTAGAAGTAATCAAGAGAAATCTGTTATTTTTTTAAGAAATTTTAACTTTTTCTTGAAAAATTTTGCAAACTTTGCGCTTTTTCGCAATCAATACACTTTAATACAGAACAAGTTCGCAAGAACAAGTATTCGGAACAAGTCCATACTTCTTGATATTTGATTTGCCGGCAAAATAGACATAATGCGCATGCTTTACATTCATCTCGTTTATGAACCACTGCGTCCAGCTGTTTTCATCTAATTTTTTTCCCGCATCTTTTTCCATAAGCTCAGCGGCAACCGCAAACCCCAGAACGCTCGTGCAGTCCTTTACCCTTCTGGCTGTATGAACCATTGCCTTTATGAACGAATCCGCCTCGTCCGCATCTGAAAAAGTTTTTTGCGCCTGAGGAACAATAAACGCGAACGCGCCTGCATCCTCCAGCTTTTTAAGAAAATCACGCAGCTTCGCAAGAATTTCCTCATTATAGCTACCTTCCCCAATCTCAATCTTTGACCAAGGGCAAACAACCGCAGTAAGTATTCCAGCCGCCGGAACCTGAGCCGACTCAACGCCTTCCACCTGGACAATATTCAGATTTTCTGTGCTTACTCCGGAACCATCAGAAAG
>DLKK01000117.1 GCA_002478955.1 Treponema sp. UBA7590 | reverse complement strand
GGAACTGTAATCAGCGGAACAAAAATTGACCGTCCGCATTCTTTTTCAACAGCCTGCAATATAGCCACACAGATTATAGCGCAAGTCGCCAGCTGCCAGTACGGCGGACAAAGCATTACGCTCACTCACCTTGCTCCTTTCGTAGACGTAAGCCGCAAAAAAATCATGGCAGAAACAACAGAACTTATCAAAGCCACAGGACTTCAGGTTTCTTCAGAGCAGTTTGATTATATGGTTGAACAGCGCGTAAAAGACGAAATCAAGCGCGGAGTTCAGACAATCCAGTATCAGGTCATAACTCTTATGACAACAAACGGCCAAAGCCCATTCGTTACCGTTTTCATGTATTTGAACGAAGCCAAAAACGAACAGGAAAAAGCCGACCTTGCGCTTATTATTGAAGAAGTTTTAAAGCAGCGTTACAAGGGCGTAAAAAATGAAAAAGGCTACTGGGTTACTCCAGCATTCCCTAAACTGATTTACGTTCTTGAACCGGACAACATAACAGAAGGCGCAAAATACTATTATCTTACAGAACTTGCGGCAAAATGCACATCAAAACGTCTTGTTCCAGATTACATCTCAGAAAAGAAAATGTTCGCGCTAAAGGAAGGCAACTGCTATCCTTGCATGGGTTGCCGCTCATTCCTTACAGTTTACCGCGATGAAACCGGCCGCCCAAAATTCTACGGAAGATTCAACCAGGGCGTTGTAACAATAAACCTTGTTGATGTTGCCTGCTCATCCGGCAAAGACATAGACTTGTTCTGGAAAATTTTTGATGATCGCCTTGAACTCTGCAAACGCGCGCTGATGCTCCGCCACAAACGACTTTTGGGAACACCTTCTGATGTTGCCCCGATTCTTTGGCAGAACGGTGCCCTTGCCCGCCTTGAAAAAGGAGAAAAAATCGACAAGCTTCTGTTCAACGGCTATTCAACAATATCTCTTGGCTACGCTGGACTTTGCGAATGTGTCCGCTACATGAAGGGCAAACCGCATACAGATCCAAGCGCAACACCTTTCGCACTGGAAATAATGCGCTACATGAACAAAAAATGCGCGGAATGGCGCGACCAGACAAACATCGCGTTCAGCCTTTACGGAACGCCGCTTGAATCAACAACATACAAATTCGCAAAATCTCTAAAACGCAGATTTGGTGAAATTCCGGGCGTAACAGACAAAAATTACATCACAAACAGCTATCACGTCCACGTAACAGAACCGATTGATGCCTTCCAGAAGCTTACTTTCGAAAGCCAGTTCCAGGAACTTTCTCCGGGTGGCGCTGTAAGCTATGTTGAAGTTCCGAATATGGAGCAGAACATTCCGGCCGTAATGGCAGTTCTTAAGCACATTTACGAAAACATAATGTACGCGGAACTGAACACAAAATCCGACTGTTGCCAGAAATGTGGCTACACAGGCGAAATACAGGTTGTAGAAGACAACGACGGCAAACTCATCTGGAAATGCCCGCAATGCGGAAACACCGACCAGTCAACAATGAACGTTGCGCGCCGAACCTGCGGCTACATCGGAACCCAATACTGGAATCAGGGGCGAACCCAGGAAATCAAGGAACGGGTTCTTCACTTATAGTTCAAAATTTAAAAGGGCGGACAACCGCCCTACGGTCGCACTTCGTTGCGTCCTACCCACCGTGCGGGGAGTTCCCCGCAACAGCCCCCTTTTTTGAAGGTTTTTATGTTTTACGGAACAATTAAAAAATTCGATGTAGCCGATGGCGAAGGCGTCCGCGTAAGTCTTTTTGTATCCGGCTGCAGAAACTGCTGCCCAGGATGTTTTCAGCCACAGACATGGGATTTTAAATTCGGCAACGAATTTACAGAAGAAACCCAAAACGAAATAATAAAAGCACTGGAACCGTCTCACATCCAAGGATTCAGTTTGCTGGGCGGCGAACCGTTCGAACCGGAAAATCAGCAGGTTCTTGCTCCTTTCTTAAAAAAACTCAAAGAAATCTACCCAAAAAAAGATATATGGTGCTGGACCGGATACATTTTTGAAAAAGATTTACAGCCTGGCGGAAAACGCTATCTTCCTGAATACACAGACCTTATGCTAAACTGCATTGATGTCCTTGTGGACGGCCCCTTTGTCCAGGAAAAGAAAAACCTTATGCTGCGCTTCCGTGGCTCAGAAAACCAAAGGCTTCTCCACCTTAAAGATGGAGAAATACAAAAAATAGAATAAATTTGCCGCACAGGCAGCGCGGTTAATTTTTCCGTTTTTCCGCGACAATTTCTTTTGCGCGGTTCATTGCGCTTTCAATATCATCAAAAATATTTTCACGCCCGATTTTTTCCGCCATTCCAGTTTTCTCAAACAAAATGTACGGCTGCGTATGGATTCCAGAAATCACAATTTTTACACCGCGACGGTCGCAAGCAGCCTTGCATCGCTCAAGAGCCTGAACTCCACCCGCGTCAAGATAAATTGTGTTACGCATCCGAATAACAAGAACGTCAAATTCCGTGCAAGAACGTTCAACTGCAAGCTCAAACTTTTGGACTGTAGCAAAAAACAACGGTCCTTCAATCTCATAGACAATAACGCCGGCAGGAACATCCAGCTGCTCCTCAGTTCCATCGCCTGTAATTCCAGAGACAATTGTGTTCCGTTTCTCCTGGACTTCGCTTACATCTATCATCTTTTTTATAAAGAAGAATGCCGCAAAAATAAGCCCGATTCCAATCGCATAAGTCAAATCAACAAAAACTGTGATTAAAAAAGTCACCGCAAGAACTGCGATATCAGACTTCTGGCCTTTCAAAAGCTTCCGGATAGAAGGAATTCCTGCCATATTCCATGCAACGCTCATAAGAACTGCCGCCAATGCCGCCATCGGAATATATTCAACATACTTTCCAAAAAGCATCATTATCAAAAGCAGAACAACCGCATGAATAATTCCTGCAACTGGAGTTCTTCCACCATTGTTTATGTTTGTGGCCGTCCTTGCAATCGCACCAGTAGCCGGAAGTCCCCCGAACAAAGGACTCGCGATATTCGCAATTCCCTGGCCAATCAGCTCATTGTTCGAGTCATGTTTTGTTCCTAGCATACCGTCCGCAACAACCGCAGAAAGCAAAGATTCAATCGCAGCAAGAATTGCAATCGAGCACGCTGTAGGAAAAACCGTTTTTATTGTAGAAAGGCTAAAATCAGGAAGAGATGGCTTTGGAAGTCCACTCGGAATTGAATATCTGTCCTTTATAATATCCGCATGCCAGGCAGGATTTTCACCAGCAAAATGAGAAACCAGAAGATTTACAAGAGTCGCAAGTATAATCACAATCAGCGAGCCAGGAATCTTCTTTGTTACTCTTGGCCACAAAAAAATAACTGCAAGGCAAACAGCAGCCATTCCAAAAGAATAAAAATTGATTGTTTTTAATGAAGCCGCATACACAAGAATTTTTCCGGTAAAAGTTCCAGGCATTTTTGAATATTCATTTCCCAAAACTGCAAGCGGAAACTGCGGATGAAGCCCGAAAAAATCGCCAAGCTGACCAGTCGCAATCGTAACCGCAATTCCAGCCGTAAAACCAACAACAATTGTATACGGAATAAATTTAACCAACCCGCCAAGCTTAAAAACGCCAAGAAGAATAAGCATAACACCGGCAAGAACAGTCGCTGTGGCAAGCCCGCCAACACCAAGCTGCGGATTGTTTACAATCGCATAAATTATTACAGTAAAAGCTCCGGTCGGACCGCCAATCTGGCAACGGGTTCCGCCAAAAGCCGCAATACAAAAACCGGCAACAATCGCCGTGTAAAGACCAGTCTCCGGGCTGCAACCACTGGCAATCGCAAAAGCAATGGAAAGCGGCAACGCGACAATTCCAACAATCACGCCTGCAATAAAATCTGTCAAAAACTGCTTTCCATTATAAGTTTTCAACGTATTCAACAACTCTGGCTTATACATCAGATGCTCCAACAAAAATAAAAAAGTAAGATATGACAAAATACATCTTTTTGTCATATTGAGCAATAAGAAAAATTATAACCAAAGAATTCTTATTGAATACGCCGATTAAACTAAATTATTTCACGTCTTCAAAAAGTTCTACATAAACTTTTCCGGGATTACAAGGTGTTTTTGTATCTGTACAAGTAAATTTCAATTTATAAGATTTATTTATATCAAGTCCTGAAATAGTTGAATTTTTTCCAGACTTTGTCATTTCGGCTATAGTTACACCACCAACAGACAGATTTGCACCGCCATAGTTGTAGCCCCAGGACCATTCGCCATACATGATTTTAAATTCTTCTAGTTCTTTTTGAGGCTTAAAAGAATATTCCCAATATTTTCCTTCTTCATCAGATATTTCTGTTAAAACATTAATTTTTTCAACTCTGCCATCATCATATTTCCATGTTCTATACCAACTATTGAATCCGCCAAGACACTGCCATTCATCAAGTCCATAAAATTCAGTTCTTTCAAATGGTTCTGCCGTTTCATCAAGTCCTAAATCTGTAAAAGTGATTGTATAAACAGTATCCTCAATAGTTGCTCCAACAGGTTTTGAAAGATTTATTCTGTATTTGTGGCAATCAGTTAAATCCTTAAAAATGATATTATGATTCGAATCAGGATAATAAGTAGTTTTTGCAGAGCCATCAACAGACGAAATAGTTTTGCTCAACTCGCCATTATTCTCATCCTTAACACCACAATAAGCACCTAACGCATAAGAATTAGACGGCAAAATTGAAAAAACAATACTGTAATCTTTTACCGTTAATTTTTCCTCCATTTTTGCAGAATAAGTGAAATCATAATAATAAGTTCCGTCATTATTTTGTTCAAATTTCTTATATTTCCAATCTCCACTTTCATTAATAGTAGGAATTCCTCTTAAAAACGGTCCACGCAAAAGAGTCGGCGTATTAGAAAGTTTTCCTTCAACTCTGAACATAATATAATCATTTGAAATTCCTATCACTACAATTTTATATTCATTTCCTTCAACCAAACCTGTAAGAAGATTATGTTTCTTATATTTTTGATTTGAACCATTTTTTGAAATGAAATAAGAATTTTTTCCAGTAAATAAAACAGAAGCACTTCCCCATTCTATTGTTGAATCAGACCATTCCGGCTTACTCAAAAATTTAAAGGCCGCATTTCCTTTCCCATTTCCCCAATATTTCATATCATTTGAATATGTAAATGAATAATAGAAGGTTCCTCTTGAATCTTTTTGCATTGTTATGAATGACTCAGAAGTATCTTGATTGCTATAACTTCCCTTTTTTGCAATGTCACCTGCTATATAAAGATTTTCAAAGTTTTCAATGGAAATAGCAGCTCGCGTAAGATTCTGTTTTTCACCAAAAATTTTCTCTATTTCATCATCTTCCACACCGGTTGCATTATAGAAAACTTCACCAACATCAGAAAAATCTGTCACAGGGATCTCACAAGATTCTGATGTATAAAAATTAAAAGGAAAAATTGTGACTGTAGATTTTGGAATTGAATATTTTAAATCTACAACAGTTTCTCCGTTTCTGACAGGAACAAGCGCGATAGTTTCAGCATTTGAAGTTTCGACACTTGAAGTCTCATGCTCAGTATCATTATTACCCTCATTTGAACAACCAGAAAAATAAAAAACACTTGCAAAAACCAATAAAAATATTATCTTTTTCATAGAATAACCTTACCCCCCCCCGAGATATTTTGTCAAGAAATAAAAAATCCTATATAATGAGCTATATGAATTACCGTTGTCCGCGCTGCCAGAAAAAAGGCGAGTTTTGCCTTTGCAAATATACGAAAGAAATTGATTCTGGAATAAAATTTGTACTTTTAATGCATCCAAAGGAAGTCAAAAAAAATAGGACAGGAACTGGATGGATAACAAGAATTTCATTAAAAGGTTGCGAAATTCTGGAAGGACTTGATTTTTCAAAGAATGAACGGCTGAACCAGCTTTTGAACAATCCGCAATATTTTCCAGTTTTGCTGTATCCTGGGGAAGACGCATGGAACGCGAACAAGCCTGGTTTTAAGGAAAAAGTGAATGGGCGCACGGTTCTTGCAATCATAATCGACGCAACGTGGTTCTGCAGCCGAAAAATCATCCAGCACAACCCAAATCTTCTGCAGCTTCCAAAAGTTTCTTTTGCCGGCGAATATCGCTCCATCTTTACATTCAAAAAAGAACCGCGGCCAGAATGTGTTTCCACAATCGAAACATGCTATTATCTTATAAAAGAATTTCAAGGAGCAGGTCTTGCAAACCAGCAGGCAAATCCAGAACCATTAATGGATGTTTTCAAGCAGATGATAAAAAATCAGCTAAAGGCGGAAAATGAAAGAATCCTTGGATTGCGACCGAACACGCACGGTTGTGACGCAAAATATACAAAGCTGAAGGAAATCCCTAATTTTTAAACGGAAGAATTCCTTCCGCCTCAAATTCGCCGTCCAATGCGCCAAACATTGCCTCCAAAGTGTAGCCGCTCCAACTGTAGCCAAGCAAAATCTCATCCGCCCAGTCAAGTCCGAACGAATAAGTCGGTGTCATAATTGAAAAAATCACAACTTTTTTGCCTTTTCCTTTCAACTGCTCAGCAATTTTTGCGCTCCGCTGGTTTGCCACAAGAAACACGATTGTGTCATAAGAATCGTAAATCTTCAAAATATTTTCGCTCATCCAGGCAGTCTCATTCGGTCCAAGCTCATAATTGAATTTAAATTCCCCCGAATTCGGATAGCGCCTTTTTCCTTCTGTAAAAAATTTTGGCAACGAACCGCACAAAAGAACTCGGCCAGCTTTTTCCTGGGTCAAAATTTCCTCAGATTTTTTATAAAATGTGATTGACCTACATGCCTGCTGAAGAAAAAATTTATCGCCTTCCCTGTCTGGAATAAATTTGCTGATTGACGAAGCGTCCGGATAAAGAGGAGCAACATTTTCGCCCTTAAAATATTCCAGTTTTGCTTTTATAACACGGAAAGCCGCATCTTTTACCCTGGATTTAAAATTCTCATCAGTTTTCATTGCAGAAAGATTGCTTGTCCAAAGATTTTCGCCAAGGCGCGCAGTTGTTGAAGAAATAACAATATCGTTTCCGGCCTCGATTGCCATCTTAAAAGCCGCGGAAAGCGAACCCGCATACATTGTGGCTCCGTTCATCATCATGTCATCAGTGATAATCAGACCTTCATAGCCAAGCTGATTGCGCAAAAGTTCTGTCAGAAAATATTTTGAAAGGCTCGCCGGTGCACCAGTTTTATCAATCTGCGGAAAACTCAAATGCCCGGACATAACAGCCGGAACTTTCTCTTTTATAAGATACTCAAAAGGAACAAGCTCGCGGTTTTTAAATGTTTTCCAGTCAATATCAATTTCTGGAAGATTTATGTGAGAATCATAGCTTGTGTCACCGTGGCCAGGAAAATGTTTTACAGTCGGAATCACTCCAGCCGCAATGCTGCCGTTCGCCCAAGCCGCGCCAAGAATTCCAGCGCGCTCAGGGTCATCTCCAAAAGAACGCGTTCCTATAATAGTTGAATCATGATTTGTGAAAAGGTCAACGGTCGGCGCAAAATTCATATTTATCCCAAGAACTTTTATTTCCCGGCTGATGTAATATGCAGAACACCAAGCGTCAACAGGAAAGCCGCCCGCACCAATCGCCATATTTCCCGGCGTTACGGCGGTCTCGCCTTTTACATGACGAATCCAGCCGCCTTCCTGATCGGTCGCAACAAAAAGAGGAATCTTAAAACGTCTTGAAGCGGCGCTTTTTTGCAAGGAAGAAATCGATTTTGCAACCAGATTTATGTCATCAGTATTCCAGCCAAAAACCTTTACACTGCCCAACCCACGGCCGCCAACCCACTGAAACAAAAGATTGTCCGGTTCCGCGCCAGCCCAGCCAAACATAAGAATTTGGCTGAGCAGCTCTTCATCCGTCATGCGGTCTACAATAAATTCTGCAAGTTCTTCATTCGGAAAATTGCTCCAAAAATTTGCATTTTCAGGAATCTGTGTCTGACAAAACAAAAATCGGCAAAAAACCGTGCCAAAAAGAATTGCAAAAAATCGTTTCATAATTTTATAAGTTTACACAAAAAAATCACGATTCTCAACACGTTTCTAATCATCAGAAACTGTAGACTGAAAACACAGTAAATCCGTTCTCTGAATCTTCGTTCCAAAATTCATAGACAAAAACCAGAGCCTGCGCAACCTGCGTTTCGTCAAATGATGAAAAATATTTTCTGAGCGCATCTGACTGTGAAAAATGCCTTGTCTCTTCCAAATTTTTCCCGGAAGCAACACCGACAACAACTGACTTTGATTTTTCAATTCCGAATTTTTTACGGAGCGGCCTCTCGTTCTTTTTTTCAAGATATTTTTCAAGCCAGACAGGACACGAATCCAAACCGAATTCCATTCCTTTCCACGAGACTATTTCTGAAAAACAAGACGAACTTAGCAAGAAAAATAAAGTCGCCAGAATCAAATTTTTCATTCAACCACCAAATTTCTCAGATAATCAGAAAACTTTTCCTTGAATTCAGATTTTATTTTTGACTCAAGTTTCTTTTCCGCTTTTACTTTTGCCTCTGAATATTCAACGTGGCTTTCCCTGCCGGAAATTGTAAAAGGCACAATCTGATGATTAGTTTTTTTGTCAAGAATGTAACCTTCCGCGTTATAGCGGCAGCGAACCGTTTTTTTGTCTGATGTGTCAGAACGTTCAAATTCAAATTTTGCATTAAGGACATAGCGCGCGGACTCATCAGACGTTCCTTTGAATCCACATTCAGAAATCGCCTGGCTGAACGCCTCCTTAAATCTTCCGTGCTCATCATTGGAAGTTTTTACGCAAATCGGAATATTTTTTGCAATTTCCATTTTTTTTGCGTGGATATTTTTCGATGAAGGACAATATTGCTCCAGCCCGGAAACCGCGCCAGGATTTATGATTGACATTTTTTTCAGGTGATTTTCATTTTCAACCGCAATATCCTCCGCAAAATCGTAAGCCGCAAATCCTTCCAGAGAATCAAGTTCTTTTTCAGAATTTTTCTTCAGCGTTGACAAAGCAATTGAATTCTTTTTTATCATTTCTGAATAAATGTCGCTCGCCCGGTTTTTGTCAAGAACAGCAATCGCATACCAAGTTGAATTTGCTGAATCCAGCCAGAAAGCTTTCGTTTCCGCGCCAATAAGATTATCAACATCAACAACCTGCTTTACTTCCTGGCTGAAACTCTGCACATTTGAAGTCTTCGCAACGATTCCGTCAGTTTTCGCCTGTTCCATCCGCGCAGAAGAATTTGCCTCTGATTTTATCGCCTGACCAAAAACAGAAGCCAGACCTTTCAGCGCATTCACCTCAGCCGCATTTCTGTCTGTAGAAGAGCCGACATAATTTATAAATTTGTCGGAAGGATAAACCGTTCCAGGAGAAGTCACCCATTCAGGAACGGATTCTTTTTGTTTTTTTGCAGCAAAAGCAAAATTCAAGCTGAGCACAAAAAACAATGAAAACAAGAATTTTAAGCCAAAATTTTCTATTTTTCGCATGAAGACACCTCCACAGAAACTTTTCCTTCTTTTACAACGACATTTTCAATCTTTTTTGTTTCTATAATATTGTTTCCGCTCAAATATTCAACAGTTACAGTGTAAGTTCCCGGCACAACAGAAAATCCCGCAGCACTTGCAAGATGAGGAAAATACGAAGCCTGCCGAACATCCGCTTTTTCCGCGTCAACAATAGCCTCCAGCGCGGCTTTTACTCCTTGAGTCGCCGCATTTATTCCAATTTCTGCGGCAATACGCGCAAAAGTATTTGAGCCAACATGATCCAAAGTTTCTTTTGCCGCAATATAAGTCGCAACTGAAGCCGGAATGCTTGCCGCATTTTTTGTGACGTTTCTAAAGACGCTCCGGTTATATGCGCCACGTGCCTTATTCGCAACATCTAGCGCAACTGCATTGTCAAAATTTTCCACAACAACAGCTTTTCTTGAAGTTCCATCAGAAAGCTTTACATTTACAGAAGTGATTTTATGATTTTGGCTTGAAATATCAAAAACCGGATAGACTATCTTGAATTTCATCGGAAAAATAGTTCCCGGAATAACGCCTAGATTTAATTCCTGGACGCCTTCCTTCCTTTTTCCAAGTGTTCCAGAAAGCGCAACAACTTCAAGCCGGCCTTTTCCAGCAGGAACTTTTACAGTTTCAGAAACATCAACCTTTGGAGCAGAAGTTCTTAATATGGAAGAAAATTCCTTCGCATGGTCAGAATCTTCGTTCGCGGCAAAAACCACAGTTCCAAGATAAGAAAGGAATGGTGAAGTTTCGTATACAGATTTTGCCTTTGATGGAGTCTGCGCAGAAACACTTCCCATTGAAACATTCACACCAAGAGCCTGCAATGTGCCAATTGCCCCTGAAACTTTTTCATCGCCAAGCAATTTATCGCTGGAAGCTTCAATTTCTTTTTGCTGGGCAAGAAGCGGAACAATCACATCCTTGTAGTCGCCTGTGTACGTGTAAATCACGCCTTTTGCGACATCAAGCTCGCCAGCACCAATCGCATTCACAGCGCGCATAGAATATGCCAACAGTCTTTCATAGACAGCACCAGTGTATGTGGTTGAATTTTCTCCAGCCAAAGCAGCCTGCACAGTTTTTCCGCTTGTCATATCTGCGGAAAGCCGCTGCATTTGCCCTTGTGTTTCCAGAAAACCTTTTCCAGACGCAACATAATCGCTTGTAAAATAAAGCAACATATCAATGTCCAGATAATTTTTCACCGCATTTCTGTCAGCCTTTTTTGAATAAAGCATTGAGACGCACTTTGAATAATCGCCAGCAGCATAAGCCGAATCATATGCCGCCTGATTGAATTTTATTTTCTTTATTTTTTTAGTTTTTTCTACTTTTGCAGAATCTTTTGCACCTTCCGCACCTTTTGTTGTGGCACAAGAAGCTAAAATCAAAACCGCAACAAAAAGAAGAACAATCTCTCGTATATTTTTTTTCATTTTATTTCTTCTAAAATTAAAAAAGCCAATGGAAGAGTTAGTTTTCCATTGGCTTCCAGCTAAAAATTATCTGCTTTTCACTTTTCCTGTTTTTTTCAGATAGTCTTTTGTCTCTTCTGACGGTTCAAACATTCCAACTGTCCTATGTGTCTGAAGATCCGTAACCTCGATATTGACAATGTATGTCCGTTCCTGCTTTTTTCCGTTGTTCTGAACCATAAGTTTTACAGAACCGGTAAGCATATAATCCGCGGCGTCTTCCACATCAAGCTCTTTTGCAAGCTCTTCCGCAGAATGATCCTGTTGCTCAATCACAGCGTCGCGCATTTCCTCGCGGACATCTTTGTTTGCCATGAATTCCATAACCCCACTGTTCAAAACAGCAGTTTTCAGGCTGTTTGCAATAATCTGAGTGTCAAAAAATTCACCGGTCTCATCTTTGATTTTTCCAATTGTCACAACAGGAGCTCTGCCATTTTTATCTTCAAACCTTGCAATTCTTGGTGACTGGATAATCTGTGCGACAATATCCTTGCAGATAGCGCGACAATCAGTCTCGCTAAGATATGGAGTCAAATCAGCATTTCCACCCCGTTTTACAGCTTTCGCAGAAACAGAAAAAACAACCATCAATGAAAGTAAAAAAACAGAAAATATCTTTTTCATTTAAAGCAGCTCCTATTCTTCGTCAAAAGAATATTCAACTGTAGCGTCTGGAGCCTTATCAAGAAGCGGCGCACGAAGATTTTCGCTAAGGGCTTTCTTCAAAAGAACTGTCTCAGAAGCGTTATCTTCAATTCCATTCAAAGCTGCGTTAAGCTGAGCGTCATAAATATCGCGGCTCATTGTGAAAACAACATAATATTCGTAGTAATAATCAAAACTGCTGTCTGGAGAATTTGCCTTTACTTTGATTCCCTGCTTTGGTTTTCTGAACTGCATCCAATACTGAGCCTGTTTTTCCAAGCCATTAATCTCAATTGCAGAAAGAGCTTTTACAGTCTGGTCAATAGCCTGCTTCTGCTTTACCTCATCGCCAGTCATTCCCTGGAAAACCGCATTTGCGCTCTGGCCAACAGCCATAGAGAATGAATTTGCAACCTGACGCTGAACATCAACCTGATCAGTCCATGTCTTTAAGAATTCAAGGTCTTTTCCCTGGTTAGAAAAAACAAAAATCTGAGTTTCTTTCAAGTCAATCTTCAAAGCTTTTGCAACCTGTTTATTGTCACCTTCAAGAACCGCCATAACCCAAGCTGGAGTTTCGCTGCCAAGAGCCATTCCCGGTCTATTTACAATCTCAATCTTAACTTTTGTCTGTTTTGCTTTTTTTGCTGCAAAAGCGCTCATTGAAGCGCAAAGAGCCAACATCAAAATGGCTGCGCCAACCTTTATGGATTTCATAAAACCTCCGTATATGCGCATACGCATAACAAATGAATAAAATTTTAAGTAAAGTCCAGAAAACCACGTTTCCCAGAACATTTAATAATCGTATACGGTTTTATTATAGCTTATTTATTGACTTTTGCAATTTAAAACAGGCTGAATTTCAAGAAATCCAGCCTTTGATAAAAATTATTTTACAAGAATTTTTGTTATTTCTGCGATGTACTGTGTATGAAGATCGTTTGTCGGATACCATTTTTTATAGATTTCTTTATCCAAAAATGCTGATTCCGGAACTATCTGCGCATAAAGTTTTTTACATTCAATAACAAGCCGGCTTTCCTTAAAATATGGAAAAACTCCGTCGTACTCAACAGTAAGACCGGTTTCTTTTACCTTGTCAAAATCCCGACCGGACTTTGAACCACAAAAATTGTAGACATTCCGTAATTCTGGAGGCAAAACGCAAAGCGTAAAAGTTTCGCTAGAGTCAATATAAGTTTTTGTAAAACGCGACTGCCGGATAAAAATATTCGCAACCGGTTTTCCCCACATAACGCCAACCTGGCCCCAGGAAGCAGTAAGCATGTTGACCCGGTTTTCTTTTTCTGCGGCAACAAGAAGCCAGTCTTCTCCGATAAGCTTAAATGGATTTTCTGATAATTCGTAAGGTTTTATTTCTTTCATAGTTATATAATGTTATATAATATAGAAGAAAAGCGAAAAAGGCAAAAGTTTGTGAATAGCCCAAATGTTGAGTTTTATAAATTCAGCATAAAAATTGAATAAGCTACCAGAAAAAGCGCGTCAATTCTTCATGCGGAGCGTAACAAGGTATCGGACTGCGC
>DLKK01000026.1:934-28651 GCA_002478955.1 Treponema sp. UBA7590 | reverse complement strand
AGCGGGAGAAGCCTTGAAAATTGCCTTCCTTTTCTAAAAGATGAGCGCAGCAAATTTTTTCTTGTATGCGTTTCTTCGGCAACCGCTGTACTTTTGGAAAACAAAATAATTCCAGATTTTGTGATTTCAACTGATGGAGGATTCTGGGCAAAAAAACATCTTGAGGCGTTAAAAAATTTTCCAGAAATTCCTATTGCACTGGCTATAGAAGCTGCCTGCCCCGCTTTTTTGCTGAAAAAAAATCCGATTATAATCCTGGAATATTGCGACGGATTTTCAAAAAAACTTCTGGACAACATGAATCTTCAATTTGCCCCGGCAGAGCGGAACGGAACAGTTTCTGGAACAGCTGTTTCGCTTGCCTTAAAACTGACGGAAAAAAACATTTATGTCTGCGGATTGGATTTACACAGCGCAAAAGGTTTTCAGCACACAATGCCTAATGCGCTGGAAATTTTCAATGCAAAAAATGACAACAAAATTTCTGGAAGCGAACTTCGCGCAGTAAAATCAGAATTCAATTCCGGTTCACTAAAGATTTATGAAAACTGGTTTTCTGACGGAAATCGGAATTTTTTCGGCAGAGTTTTCAGGCTTTCCAAAAATTTTCCATTCAGAAATAACCTGAACACAATAAAAGACGTGAATCTTGATTTTTTCCGCAAAACCGAGACAAAAACTGAAAAAAAAGCTGAAAAAATAAAAAAAATCAACATTGAAAAAAAATATTTTCTGGAAAAGATACGCAATTTTATAGAAGAAAAATCAAAATCAGAAGAATGGACAGAGGAGTTTTTTTCTGCGGAAACGTTTGCGTTAAAAAACAAAAACAGCGATAATGATAGAGAACAAATTCGTGAAGAAATTTGCATAAAAAACAAAAAATTCATAAAGAAAATTGAAAATTTAATAAAATGATATACAAAGAAATCATAAAAGCAAAAAATGGCGCAAAAATTCCGGTTTTTGCGGATGGAAAATCATTTCACTCAAAATATAACCCAGAGCGAGAAGCGTGCCAGCTTGTTCAAAACACGGAAAAAAGCGATTTTTTTCTTGTTACAGGGCTTGGTGCGGCATTTCACGTAAAAGAACTTCAGAATAAATTTCCAGAGGCTTTCATTCTCGTTGTGGAAAATTCAGAAAACGACATTGAATTTCTGGAATCAATTTCCGGCACAAAAAATGTTTTCAATAAAAATACAAAAATTTGCACATTGGAAAATCTTGAAGAAAATCTGCAGAAATTCTATCTGCCTGCAAAATATTCAACTTTTTCAGTTTTTGCAATTAACAGCTGGCTCCTTCAAATAAACAAAAATCTTTTTTTAAAAAAAATCAATTCAGCGCTTGAAAAAATTTCCGCAGATTTTTCGGTTCAGGCGCATTTTGGGAAAATCTGGCAGACAAATATTTTAAATAACTTGAAATTTGCCAACAGCGAAAAAAAATTCATTATTCCAGAAGAAAAAATCTGCTTAATCTGCGCGGCAGGCCCATCATTGGATGAAAAAATTGAATTCATCAAAAAAAATCGCGGAAAATATTACATTCTTGCAACTGACACTGCGTTCAAAACCTTGAGCGCCGAAAATATTTTTTCAGATGCGGTAATTTCAATTGACGGACAGATGATTTCTTATTCCCATTTCACTGGCAAAATAAATCCAAAAACTCTGTTCATCTTTGAGCTTATGGCAAACCATTCGGCTGTAAAAAAAGTAAGAAAACACACGGAAAACTTTTTGTTCACGGTTTCGTCCCACCCTTTTGAGCAGATTTTGTCTCTGTCCGATAAAAACGCATTTTTTCAGACCGACTCCACATCTGGAACTGTAACAATCGCGGCGCTGGATTTTGCAAAAAACGCGGGCTTTGCGGATATAGAAATTTTTGGTGCAGATTTTGGCTATCTGAACAACAAAGCGTACGCAAAAGGAACTTATCTTGACAGAATAAATTATTCAAAAGGAACAAGAATTTCTTCCGCAGAAAAAGAATTTTCAAAATTAATGTTCAGGACAGAACTCATAAACGTTTCAAAAAACAAAAAAACAACCGGAACATTAAAATTCTACGAGGAAAATCTTTTCTTGTGGTGCAAAAAAAATGCCTGCAGAATTGAAAAATATGACAATTCCTACAAAATCAGAAATTTCAGCAAAGAAAAAAAAGAAGTGAAAAACATGCCGTTCGACACAAAATTTTTTTTCCGGCAGCTTAAAAACATGGAAAATTCCACTCAAGTTGAAACCGCGCTTCTGCCATATATTTCGTGGCTTAAAAACAATACAAAAAATGCGCAAAACATTCCGTTTAATGAATACACAAAACTTGCACTCAACTTTATACTAAGATATAATTTAGAGATATGAAACACAACGGAATCAACTTTTTTTCAATTTTTATTTTACTAGTTTTTGCAGGCGCAATCTTTTATTTTTTTAACACAATTCATACAGATTACAAAAAAGGAATTTCCCGCTCCGAAAAAATATTCAAGGAAATTTCAACACTTGCAGAAAATTCACCGGAACAGATAAATGCTGAAATGTTTTCTGGGCAAAATGGAATTCTTTCTGCAAAATATTCAAAAAACAACAAGACGCTGGTTGCATTTCCAGACGAACAGACCAGTTCGCAGGTTATAAATTCAAAACTCGTAAAAGTTTTTTACAAGACTATTGTTTCCAACGAAGACACTTACGAACTGAAAATTGCGGTATATATTTTGCGTCCGAATACAATTTATAGCGCCGCAAGAAATAGTTTCATAACAATCTTGGTCGCAACATTGGTAACAATCGGAATGTTGATTTTTGTCACCGTAAAAACAAAAAAAACTGCAAATGATGATGAAGCAGAACCTGGGAATAATAAACAAAATTCAGAAGAAGAATTCTCCATTGAAAATATAGAAGAAATTTCTGATCAAAATCCCACTGAAAAAGAAGAAAATGAGATTCCAGAAATTACAACAGAACCGGAGCCTGCGGAAAAAACAGAAAATATTGAAGAAAATGAGAATTTTCAGGAAGAAATAGAAATTCCACAAGAAGAGCAGATTTCCGAAACTGAAACAAAAACAGAAAATTCTGAACAAAACGAAAAAGCTGAAAACACTGATGACTCAGAAGAAATTCCAAGCGACGCTTTCTACAATGAGCACAAAGTCATGCAGAACGCGCAAAATTCTGCAGAAAATCAATACAGCTTAAAGGAAAGAATAAATTTTGAACTCACAAAAGCTGCTTCCAACGAACAGGATTTTTCTGTTTTGCTGCTCGAAATAAAAGATTCAGCACATTTTGCGGACATCGAAAAATTTCTTATCGACAATTACGGAAAAGAAAATGTTTTCAATTACAAAGAAAATACGTTCGCGCTTTTAAAGGAAAATACAAATATCGACGAAGCGGAAGACAAAGCTGCGCTGATTGAGAACAATATAAGGACTATTTTTGAAGAGCCAAATCTTACAATTGGAATTTCCAGCCGCTCAATACGAAACATTACCGCAGACAGACTGCTTGCAGAAGCAGAGGAAGCGTTGAACCACGCAAATAGCGAGCCTGATTCAAAAATTGTCGGATTCCATGTTGATATTGAAAAATACCGTGAGCTTATGGAAAATTCTAAAAATCAGGAAAATAACTAAAATAAAATCTGCAAAAAAAAGCTGAAAATCCTGCAAAACAGAAAATAAACTTATTTTTTTTCAGGATTTTCAGCTTCCGGGCTTTGTTCAGTTTCAACAGCAGCGTCAGACTCGTTATCGGTTTCATCATCCGCAGAATTAATTTCTTCAAGTTTCTTTTCAAAGGAAGAAATATTTGTGTTGTCCTTGAATTTTTCTTTTAAAGCTGCAAGATTTTTTTCCACATCGTCATATTTTTCCATCGCAAAAAGAACGTTTATATAATTCACAAGGACATCGACATTCTCGGGATTTTTTTCAACCAAAGAAGCATAAATATTTTCCGCTGAAGAAAGTTTTCCGTTCATTGCATAAATATATGCAACAGACATTTGTATCGACGTATTTTCAGGATCGCGTTTATACAATTCAAGATAAAGTTTCAGCGCTTCGTCCCAATTTTTATTCATTGCATACGCATGGGCAAGCTTATAATTCGCGCTCCAGCGCAAAGTTTTATTAGATTTTGCCATCTTATAATAAATTATCGCTTTATCGTATTTTCCCAAATCGTTATAGGCATCGGCGATGTTCATATATTCGGCGAAAATATTGTTTTTTTTCGTAACAGTTTCGCCAGGCACAGGAACATGAAACGACGCACAAGAGAACAAAAGCAATGGAAACAACAAAAGCAATATTTTTTTCATCGTTGATTATTTCACTTAAATTACAAGAATTTTATAAAGCTGATTTTTATTTATCCTTATTCCAGAAACAACAAGATGAGTATCGGACGTTCTTATTACACTTGAATCTGTAAGTCCGAAAGCAACTTCCAGCATAGCCTGAGCCGCCACAACAACGCGAGGATCACGGAATTCAAATTCCAGCTCTGAAACGTATTGATTTTCATTTTTCAGATCGTTCACAAGAAAACCTTTCACATAAATCAGCTTAAAATTAAGATTCGCGCCAATCAATGTTGTAAGAAAAGACTGAGGTTTTGAAGCATAAAAACGAATCTGCTCATCATGCAGACCGTTTTCATACGAAAGCCAGCCACGAATATTTTCATCAAGCAAAGAATCATCTTCAAATTCAATTTTTTGGGAAATATTGTGGTAACGCTCTACCATTGATGGAACAGAGTTCCCAATAAGCGCAATATTTTCTGATGGAAAAGCCGCAAGAATTCCAGAATTATTGTAGATTGAATAAGAAATATTCTTTTTTTCAGCATCTTCCAGAATCAGTTTGTCGGAAGTCCATCCATTTTTTTTGGAAAAAACGGAGGCAATAGCAATTTTAGGAAAACTGCACAACGACGAAA
Organism: Treponema sp. UBA7590; assembly: GCA_002478955.1. Classification (GTDB taxonomy): domain Bacteria; phylum Spirochaetota; class Spirochaetia; order Treponematales; family Treponemataceae; genus Treponema_D. The sequence continues at coordinate 23,681 of DLKK01000026.1, read as the reverse complement.
TCTGGAAATCAACATTTCTCTTTGATTTTTTCAGTCCAAGGTAAACCGTATCAATCCGCTCGGCAACTTTTTGGGCATCGGCGTCAGAAAGCCCGTCAAGGTTATTCTGAAGCATCCGGGAAATCAGTTTTGAATCAACATCTTTTGGAATCCGGATATAAAATGCGCTCCTTGAATCAAGAAGATCAAGCGGATCAACCTCGCTTACAGAAGGTGTTGATTTACAGGCAAGTGAAATGCCTGAGGCAATCAGAACGAAAGCCCCAAGCATCACATAAAGCCATTTACTACGCTTTATCAATAGAAATTCTCCATTTTTTGTCATCAGCCTCTACTTCTGTTCCATTTGAAAGAGAATCGACAAACTCTGCTGAAGAAGCAAGTGTCTCTGATGAAATAAAATCCTTGAACATTTCAAAAGAAGCTTTCAACTCATCATCGCCGGAAACAGCAAGATTGATTCGGTCTGTAACCTCAAATCCTGATTCCTTGCGCAGATTCTGGATTCCACGAACCAAATCGCGGACATAGCCTTCTTTTTTGAGCTCATCTGTAATTTTTGAATCAAGTCCGACTGTCAAAGTTCCTTCATTCAAAACTTTCAAGCCATCTTTTTCAAGACGTTCAACAAGAATTTTGTCAGCATTAAGTTCAACAGAAGTTCCATCAACATCAATAGAAAGATTTGTTCCTTCCAAAATAGACTGAATCTGCTCTGATGTAAGTTCCTGGATTATTGAAGCAGCTTTTTTCATCTTTTGGCCAAGCTCTTTTCCTAAAACCTTGAAGTTTGCCTTGCATTTGTATTCAACAAGCTCATCCTCGCGGTCGTGGAATTCAACCTTTTTAACGTTCAGTTCCTCGCGGATAGAATCTTCCATTTCAGCAAGGACACGTTTTTCATTCTCGTTGCGGGTAACCAAAGCGACAGAAGCAAGCGGCTGGCGATTCTTAAGATTGAATGTATTTCTTAAAGAGCGTCCCATAGAAACTGCCTTTTGAACAGTCGCCATCTTGAATTCAAGCTCCTCGTTGCGCCATTTTTCATTGTAAAGCGGATAATCACAAAGGTGAACAGATTCCTTGTCTTCTGAAGTCCGTAAATTCTGCCAGATTTGCTCTGTGATAAACGGAATAAACGGAGACGCAACCAGACTGAATGTCTTCAAGGCAATGTAAAGAGCCTCGTATGCCTCTTTTTTGTCCGCATCATTTTCTGACTTCCAGAAGCGGCGGCGTGAACGGCGGATGTACCAGTTGTTCATTTCATCAATGAATTTAACAATAGGATCAACCGCACCGCTCAAATCGTAGTCATCAAGTCCGGCTGTAACATCTTTTATAAGTTTCTGCGTAATTGACAAAAGCCATGCATCAAGCGGATTTGAAGGAAGTTTTTCATCGAACAGATGACCTGTAGGCTGAATTTTATCGATATTCGCGTAAGTAACAAAGAAACTGTATGAGTTCCAAAGCGGAAGAATAATATTTTTGATTACATCGCGAACGCCCTCATCGCTGTAGCGAAGGTCATCAGCCTTTACAACTGCAGAATGGATAAGGAAAAGGCGAAGGGCATCCGCACCGAATTTATTGATTGCCTCAACAGGATCGGTGTAATTTCGGAGCGATTTTGACATTTTTCGTCCGTCAGAAGCAAGAACAAGTCCGTTTACAATACAATTCTGGAAAGCTGGCTTATCAAAAAGATGAGAAGCAAGAACTGTTAAAGTATAGAACCATCCGCGTGTCTGATCCAAACCTTCCGAAATGAAATCTGCCGGGAAATGTTTTTCAAAGTATTCTTTGTTTTCAAAAGGATAATGCTGCTGCGCATAAGGCATGCTTCCAGACTCAAACCAGCAGTCAAAGACTTCCGGAATTCTGCGCATTGTACCACCGCACTTTTCGCAAGGAATTGTGATTTTATCAACGAACTGCTTGTGCAAATCGTCCGGGTAAACACCAGAAAGTTTTTTTAGTTCATCGCGACTTCCAACGCAAAGCTTATTTTTACAGTCAGGGTTATCGCACTTCCAGATTGGAATTGGATTTCCCCAGTAACGGTTGCGGCTTACAGCCCAGTCACGAGCACCTGCAAGCCACTTTCCAAAACGGCCTTCCTTTATATGAGCCGGCTGCCATTTTATCTGACTGTTTGCCTTTAAAAGCTGTTCGTGATGATCTGCAACTTTTACAAACCAGGAACCGATTCCACGGTAAATCAATGGTGAGCCACAACGCCAGCAATGCGGATACTGGTGAACAACTGTGTCGCGCTTAACAAGTTTTCCTTCTTTTTTAAGGCGGTCCATAATATCTTTATCGCAATCTTTTACAAAACGTCCTGCGTAATCAGAAACTTCTTTTGTAAACTTACATTCCGCATCCATTGGCTCAACATTCGGAACTCCAGTTCCTGCAAAAACCTTGTTGTCTTCCTCACCAAAAGCCGGAGCAATATGAACGATGCCTGTACCGTCTTCTGTGGAAACATAATCCGCATTAAAAAGGCGGAATGCACCTTTTTCGCATGGCTGATGGGTTTCTTCCGAGCATTTTTCAGGATCTTTCAAATATTCAAAATATGGGAACAAAGGCTCATATTCTGCGCCCAGAAATTCTGTTCCAAGTTTTTCATAAATGATTTCATAGTCGGCTTCATTCTTGTAATATGCAGAAAGCCTGCTTTTTGCCAGAATGTAATAATCGCCTGATTCCTTGTCGAGAATTTTTACATATTCAATTTTCGGACCCATACAAAGACCAAGGTTTGAAGGCAATGTCCAAGGAGTTGTTGTCCAGGCAAGGAAATAAGTTTTTCCGTTTGTCATTTCAGCATCTTTTATTGCTTGTGGAGCTTTTGTAACCTTGAAACGGATTGTTACAGCAGGATCCTGCTTTTCTTTGTATCCCTGGGCAAGCTCATGAGTTGAAAGAACTGTTGAACAGCGCGGACAGTACGGAAGAATATATTTTCCTTCATAGATAAGACCTTTGTCCCACAAGGATTTTGCAACCCACCAGATTGATTCCATGTAATCAGGATTCATTGTCTTGTAGTCGTGGTCAAAATCAACCCAGCGTCCCATCCTGGTAATTGTCTGGCGCCATTCTGAAGTATATTTTAGAACCGAAGCCTTGCATTTTTCGTTGAAATTTGCAACTCCGTAAGCCTCGATTTCATGCTTGGAATTTATGCCAAGCTCCTTTTCAATAAGATTTTCAACAGGAAGTCCGTGGCAGTCCCAACCAAAGCGACGCTCAACTTTCTTGCCCTTCATTGTCTGGTAGCGCGGAATAATATCTTTGATTGTTGAAGGAATAAAATGCCCAAAATGAGGAAGTCCTGTGGCAAAAGGAGGACCATCAAAGAAAACATATTCCTCTGCCCCTTCCCGCTGGCTAACTGATTTTTTAAAAGTATCGTCTTCTTTCCAAAATTTCAGGATTTCTTCTTCCTGCTTTGGAAAATCTGCTTTTGGATTGACTGGTTTATACATATTCTATAAATTCCTTGAATAAAAAAATCGTATATAGGAAAAAATTATAACGCAAATCAAACAATTATTCTACTTTTCAACAATTTTTCAGCATTTTTTTTGCAGATGAATTAAATTCAAACAAAAATGCAGGGCTTTTCACCCTGCCTAAAAATCATGCTAGCAAATCACAACATTGTCTTTTTTTACAAATCCCAAGTCTTCCAGAAAGTGAACTGTGCGGTAAACAGTTGCCCTTCCGATTTCCCCATCTTTTGTGCGCGCAAGATAATAAAGTTCCTTGCACGAACATCCGGGATTTTTTAAGATTATATAAACCAGCTGCTTGCGCTGCTCAGTAATCCGGCATCCTTTCATTTTGAATGCACCCACAATCTGATTAAATTTCTCGTCCATAGGCCACCTCCTGAAATTTTAAAGTATGAAAAAAAATCAACTTTTATAGTTAGCATAGACTAACTATATAAAAATGTCAATTCTATTTTTGAAATGAGCATTCTTGAACTTCATGAAAGCTCAACCCAAAGCGACATCCAAAACCATCATAAGAATAAAGCCAAGCCCAAATCCGATTGTCCCATTGTTTGAATGTTCACCTTCGCTCGCCTCAGGAATAAGCTCCTCCACAACAACAAAAAGCATTGCACCAGCCGCAAATGCCAAAAGATACGGTAGAATTCCCTGGATAAAACTTGAAATAAGTATCGTAAAAAAGCCGGCAATTGGCTCAACTACGCCAGAAAGAGTTCCGTACACAAAGGATTTCAGCTTTCCGTTTACTTCAGATTTTAAAGGCAGACTGATTATTGCACCTTCAGGAAAATTTTGAATCGCAATCCCGACTGAAAGCGCAAATGCCGCGGCAAAACTGACCTCAACAGAATTTGAAAGAAATCCTGCCGCAACAACGCCGACAGCCATTCCTTCAGGAATATTATGCAACGTCACAGCAAGGCAAAGCATTGTAGTTCTCTTGAATTTTGAAGCTGGTCCATCGGCACGCTGAGCATCCAGATGAAGATGCGGAACAACCATATCAAGAGTGTAAAGAAATGCCATTCCAAAAAGAATTCCTACAGCCGCAGGAATAAAAGCGAACCGACCCATTGCACGGCTTTGAGAAATCGCAGGAATTATCAGCGACCATACGGAAGCCGCGACCATAACGCCGGAAGCAAAACCAAGCAAAAGTTTCTGAAGGCTTTTGTTCAGTTCATTTTTCATAAAAAAAACAACAGCCGCTCCAAGCGTAGTTCCAAGGAATGGAATTATCAGGATGTAAAAAATATTTATCAAAACGACCTCCCTTATGCAAAATTAGTTAAAAAAAACACAGGATTCAAGCTTTTTTTTAAGGAGAACGATTCGCTTAAATCCTGCGCAAAAGTCGGGTTTACTTTTTATAATTTATGACTTGCAGTCCAATAAATTCAAATTGATTATGCTTCTTTGCCAAGTTTTTCACAGGCGGCGCATGTTTCTTCATCAGGGAAAAGATGGCCGGCAAGACCGTCTCCATTGATTACAGTAGCTCCGGCGGAAACAATTCTGTCTCGCCATAAACGAAGCCATTCACCGTCTCCCCAGTCGTAAGAACCAAAAAGAGCAATTTTCTTTCCGGAAATTTTCGGCTCGATTGAGCTGTAAAAATTTTCCATTGATTCCTCAACTTCCTCGGCACCCATCGCAGGGCTTCCAAGAATTATAACATCGCTTGAAAGAACTTCAGAAGAATCAGCGGCATCCGCAGTCGAAAAATAAACTTCCGCTCCGGAAGCTTCCGCGCCTTTTTTTACGGCATTCGCCATTGCTTCGGTATTTCCGGTTGTTGTTGAATAAATAATCGCTTTTTTCATTTTTTTACCTCAAATATTTGAATTATTTTTATAAATTTTATAGTTTTTTGCAGCCTGAGGAATATCAAGTCCTTTTTCAAGCTGAGCTGAACAATAAATCCGGCAGTTTTCATACTCGTTCATCAGAACCAACGCTGACTCAATATTATTGTAGACTTTCCAGTCTCCACAGAATTTGAACCCAGAGCCATTATTCAGTTCAAACTGGACAACATCCTCCAACGGATAGCCAAGAAAAAATCCAACTTCATGCGGAAAATTTCCATCCACAAGAAGCCGGGAAATAAGTTCCAGCAGAATTGAGTCAAACCCCTTTTCGACCGGATAATTTTTTTCCCCCAGATACAAGAGAGCTTCTTTTTTTTCACATTTTTGCTGAAGAAGTTTTTTATTGTAGACAAACAAAAGAATTCTTTTTTCTGTCTTTTGAATCGGAACAATAAAAATTCCTGCCGCAGAAAAAAAAGTCGAAAGTCCTGCAAGTTTTTCAAATTCCTTTCCATAAGATTCTGTATTTATGGAAAACAAGTTTGCTGGTTTTATTCCGCAGAACGCAGGCGCACCACATTTTATTAAAACTTGCTCAAAACTCATCAGAAATTCCTCTTAAATTTTAGTTAGCTAAGACTAACTTATTTATATAAGAAAATTTATTTTTATTCAAGTAGTTAGCATAAACTAACTTATTTTTTTTTCCGATTATTTTATAAATATGAAACTAAAAAAATTCTTTTTATTTTTTTTATTTTTTTTTGCCGCAGAGGCAATTTTTTCTGAAATTCCAGAACAACTGAAAGGAATCTGGTCAGGAAACGACAGAATTATTTTTTTGGGCGGAAAAGATGAAATTTCAATCATTTTAAAGGAATATTATGGCTGGTATTACGACCGGGCTGTTGAACCAAATGAATTTTCAAATATCCAGGAACGAAAAAGAAACGCGGCAACACAAAAAACTGCACACGACTATAAAGTAAGTTTTGAACAGATTGAAAACAGCGCAGATGTCTGGGAAATGACTATTTTTATTGATGAAAAGACAAAATCAACAATTCCAGTTGCACTGGTTGAGAACAAAATTTATCTGGATTTTCTTGTGAAATCTGAACCCGATTCGGAAACCAATGAAAAAAATCCTTTGAACGGCTATTGGAAAGGCATAAACAGCGGAAATTCAATCAGAATAAATCCAAGAAACAGCAAAGAAAACATAATTTCATGGTATATAACAGAAAATGGAGCGTACCAGCTTAGATTCTGGAGCACAAAAATGCTTCACGAAGATTCAAAAGCTGTTTTTGCGGACAACAGCACGCTTTTCACAATCGACAAACAGATTTTTTCAGCAGGAACAAATTATACCTGCGTCAGCGGAAAAGGCAGCAATATCAGGAATGTTGAAAAATATGCGGATTTTCCTTTTGAATACAAAATGGATGAAAGCGGAAAAATTCTTGCGCTAGGAGCTCCGTTTATTTCAAGGGTTGAAGGAGAAAATTCTGCTGAAAATCTTATGGAAATTGTAAGACAGGCAAATTCAAGGCGTAAAAAAGATCCAGCACCGCTTTTTCCGGAAAAAGAACTTGACTGGCACTGGAATCTTATAAATCAACTTGAAAAAGGCAACAAAATAATAGAAGAAGTCCGTAAAAGACAGAGGAATTTCGGACCGCGCCCGGGCGACACACAAAAATAACTTCCGGGCATAAAAATCACTTTTCACGGCTTTTGAAAAACAGTAAACTTTTTAGAATATGATTACGTATCTTGCAAAAATCGGCGAGCTTATGCTAAAAGGCTCAAATCTAAAAACTTTTGAAAAGTTGCTTTACACAAACACAAAAACATATTTAAAAGGCCTGAATCTAAATGTTCAATGCCATGCAGGAAGACTTTACATTGACTGCGAGGAAAAAGATTCTGCCACTGTTGAAGAAACATTAAGTCATCTGCTGGGAATTACGGGCTGGGCAAAAACTCTTACCTGCGAAAACGCTCTGAATGAAATAAAAAAATGCGTACGAAAAATCGCAGAGGATGAAAAAGCGCAAAATCCAAAAATAAAGACATTTAAAATTGAGGCACGACGTGGAGACAAGCGTTTTCCATTTAACTCATTTGAAATCAACTGTGAATGTGGAGCGGCCGTCTGTGATGATGATTTTCTGGAAGTCGATGTACATAACCCGGACATAAGAATTTTTGTTGAAGTCAGGGAACGAACTTTTGTCTACAGCGATGCAAAAAAAGGAAACCGCGGACTTCCGGCAGGTTGCAGCGGGCTTGGGCTTTTGCTGCTTTCAGGAGGAATTGACTCGCCGGTAGCTGGCTACAGAATGATGCGCCGAGGAATGAAAATCGAGTGCGTTTACTTCCATTCCTACCCTTATACTTCTATTGAGGCGCAAAAAAAAGTAGAGGAACTTGCCTCAAAACTTTCGCAGTTCGGGCTAAAAACATATCTGAACATAATTCCGTTCACTGATGTCCAGATGAAAATAAAACAGAAAGCGCCAGAGGAATGGTCAACGCTTATGCTTCGTGTCTGTATGATGAAAGTTGCAAATATGCTTGCAAAACGGATTGAGGCAGACTGCATTGTTACCGGAGAAAGCCTTGGACAGGTCGCAAGCCAGACAATTGAAAACATGAATATCACTGAGCATTTTGCAGAATTTCCTTTGCTAAGACCTCTTGTTGGTCTGGACAAAGAAGAAATTATGCAGACCGCGGAATTTATCGGCACATACAACACGTCAATTCTTCCATATGAAGACTGCTGTGTTTTATTCAGTCCAAAACATCCAGTTTTACGCGGACGAATTGAAGACGCAGAACGTATTTACAATGAACTTGACGCGGAAGCTTTAATCAAGGAATCCTACGAGAAGCGGGAAATCAAGCGTTTCGAACTGGGGAAAGAAATTTAGCCGCAACTTTTGACGCATCAGTATCAATGCTTATGCTGTCAAAATTCTTCTGCATATCAGAAGAAAAATTCTCATCATTCAGAATTTCATTGATTTTCTTATAGATTTTTCTTGCATTCTGAATAAAATAACCAACATTGTTTTTTACCGCAAAACGCATATTTCCAAGTTCCTGATTATGGATGTAGCGACTGATAATAACCGGTTTTCTAAAAGAAAGCACTTCCATCAAAGTTGCAGGACCAGCTTTTATTACAGCACAGTCGCAGATTTTCACAAGCTCATCAAAATAGTCAACAAAACCAAAGACATGCAAATCCAATTTTGGATGTGCAATCCGCAAAAGCGTCATATTTCTTTTTTTTACAATATCTCTTCCGCATATAATCGCCGTGGCAAAATTTGACTTATGAAGAATGCACTGATTCACAATTTCTGTAGCTCCAGGAAGCCCTTCTCCTCCACCGACAAGAAGAAGAACCTTTTTTTCAGGGTCAAAACCGTGTTTTATCTTTAAAAGCCGGATTTCATCCTTATTTTGGCTATGATTCCTGAATTTTTCATTCATCAAAAATGGAATCACTGTAATATTTTCAGCAGGGACACCACATTCCTTTACGCCAATCTGCTTTGCTTCCTGTGAATAAACCATATAATTCAGAGTTTTTTCATAAAACCAGCAGTGTGGCACTGTAAAAGGATCTGTAACAATGACTGTGAAATTTATATTCCACGGAATGTTTCTTAAAACATCTTTTACAAACGGAGTGACACCAAAATGAAAACAGACAATATCAGTCGGATGTTCCCTTAAAATCATTTTCCTAAGATGATGGCGAGCTTCCGGCCCGATTATGTAGTTCAAAAGACTCTGAAGCCATCTGTGCTGCCCTAAATCGTAAACAAGAGGAAAAAGGCCATGGATAAAATTCAACGAATAATTGTATCCTTTTTCAAAAATAAGATGACCAAGTCCGTGCCGGCTATATCCGTTTTCCATCTTGATTTCAACATCCGGATCAATTTGCTTCATTGAGTTTGCAAGCACCTTTGCGGCAGATTTATGCCCGGCGCCCGTATTTAAATATAGAAATAAAAATTTCCTGTTTGCCATTAAAAACTGATTTTTACTCCTGCCCTAAAATAGTGGTTATATGAATTATGAAGATGATTTTGCCATTTTAATTTTTCGTTGTCCAGATAATCTTCTGTGGCCTTCTTTTCTTCATCCGTTGAATATTTCAAATTTGTATAATTTCCTGTGTAAATTCCATCGTCTACGCCATCATTCTTTATGAATTCAAACGTGTAGCCAAAGCCAAATGAAACCGAGGAAGATTTCTTTGAATAAAAAGTGTATTCAATATCAATTCCAGCCTGCATTGTATACATCAAGTCATCCTGAATAAGAAATCCTGTCTGGTCTTTGGCTGAATCAAGATTCTGCGAATTTTGAGCTAAAGTTGTGCCTGTTTCCGTAGTTCCGTCCAGCAAGATGATATCCTCGTAATCCCAATCCTCATACTGGTTTCCGTGTCTTGAATATGCAGAAATAGTCGAAATCTTTAAATTCTTTGTGGGTTTAAAATTCAAAGTCATTGAAACGCGGTCTGAATTAGGAAGCAAATCTGTTCCAATCGGTGTGCCATAGTTTGAATAAGTGCGGTAATTGTACTTTTTGTCAACCGTGTCGTATACATTAAAAGTGTAAGGCGTAACAAGAGTGTAATCAACAGAAATCAGGCTTGCGATTGAATCCAACGGCGTGTAAGTAAAGCCTGTTTTTAACGCTGTGCGGATTGCGGCATCATTCCATTTTAACTTGATAAAATTCTTTACCTGCAAATCACTCAGCAGGAATTCTGTATTCCATGTAAGGCACTGCATCGGTTTTACTTCTATTTTTGTGCCGGCAAAAACTGACTCGGAATTTCCATCCGCAAGAGAAACTATTGCCCACGGGACAGGCGTAAGAAACGAAGGATTGAACTGTCCGCCAAAAACTGCGCCCTCAAAATACGAAATGTTCAGTTTTCCATTCAAAAAAGGAACATTCACAGAATGAAAAGCAAAAAATTTATCAAAAGAAAAATCAGATTCGTTTCCCTTGAATTTATATGAAGCACCAGTCACACCAAAAACTTGCGCATACTGAAATGATTTTCCCTCGTAGTTAAACGTAGCGTTCAGAATCTGCTTTGAATTTGGAGAAAGAATCAGATTATCTTCAGGAAAAAGCCCATAACCAAGCGAATTGAACCCAAAAGTTCCGTACAAAGCGCTGTTTCCGACTGAAATATTTCCTGACAAATCCATCAGCAAATCAATGTCGCCCGCATTAAAATCAAAAGGCTCAATCACAGACAATCTTGAATTTGTCATATAACGCGGAAGCACATCTGAAGAATTTATATACGAACTCTGTCCCTGCAGCTCCGCAGAAAAACCGAATCCAAAAAAATCTTTCAATAAAATATCAGAAGAAAAATTCAGGTCGCCAGCCGCCTGATGAAAATTGTCAAAACGGTCAGCATCCTTGTTTTCTGTATTTTCAAGCGAATAGATTTTTCCGTAATAACCGCCAGAAGTTTGAAGCCGCCAAGGTTTTCCAAAGAATTCACTAAAATATTCAGAGGCCCTTTCCTGCTCCGCAGGCTCGCCATTTTGAATCACATTCTCAAGCATATTTTTTACAATATTCAATGGATAAGGCTTTAGCTGAGGAAGTCGTTCCACATAACCTTTCTGATACCAGCTGACAGCATCTGAATAGAATTCTTCCCGTGGGTTTACGCTGACCTGTGAAAAAACAAGCGCAACAGAGAGAAAAACAATTGAAAAAACTAAAATATTTTTTTTCATCAGAAATTCCAGACAATTTTTTATAGCGTAATCTTCTCAAAATTCAAATTTTGAAAAAATCAACATTATTCTTATTTTACTTATTTATTGAATGATTTACAAGTTAAGTGATAAGATACAAGAGATTTATGAATGCTCAGGAAAAAAATTTAATTTTCAATCTTTTAAAGACGGCAAGCGACAATTTTTACGGTTACACTTCACCGGAATTTATGGAAAAACCTGAGTTCGCGGACGACAAAGAACTAAAAATTGACGGAAAGGATGAAAAATTCAGCACCGGAAATGGAAATTCACCAGAAAAAACAGATTTTTCACAAAAAATGAATGAAAATTCCTGTCAGAAAAGCGTAACTGAAAGCAACGCAAAAAATATTCAGGCAGAAAAAATTCCAGAAATTCAGAATGCAGAAAATGCTGAAGCCCACGGAATGACAATTGAAGCTCTCAACAAAAAAATCCTTGAATGTTCAAAATGCCGCCTAAGCCAGAAAAGAACCCACATCGTGCCTGGGCAAGGTGTTGAACATCCGGATGTGCTTGTAATTGGCGAAGGTCCTGGAGAAGAGGATAAACAGGGGCTTCCGTTTGTCGGACCAGCCGGAAAACTTCTGGACAAAATGCTGAACGCAATCCAACTTGACCGCTTTGTGAACTGCTACATCGCGAACACAGTAAAATGCAGACCGCCGTATAACCGAGATCCTCAAAAAGACGAGGCGGAAACCTGCCGTTCATTTCTTGATGCGCAGATTGCAATTTTAAAGCCAAAAATGATTCTTGCAGTCGGGAAAGTCGCGGTCAGAAATCTTTTAAGAATCGAAGGCGAATTTTCCCTGAACCGTTACCGCGGAAAAATCTACGAATACAACAAGATTCCGCTGATTATAACTTATCATCCGAGCGCGCTTCTGCGGAACATTGAATTCAAAAAGCCAGCCTGGGAAGACTTGAAATTCTTCAAATCAAAGCTGCTTACGCTTTCCCCGGATTACGCGAAGGATTTTTTGCCTAAATGAAATATCTACAGATTGTACTGAACATTCCTCTGAAACAGACTTTCACATACTCATGGGAAGCCAGCGAAAAACTCCTTCCAGAAGAAACGCCTGAAACAGGAAAAAGAGCTGAAGTCCGGTTCGGAAACCGCAAGATGACAGGATTTATTGTTTCCATAAGCGACAAAATTCCAGAAGATTGCCCGGTTTCTGCCGAAAAAATACGTTCTGTAACAAAAATTATAGACAAAGAACCTCTTTTCACACCGGAAATTTATGAATTTGCCGTGTGGATTTCACGGTATTACATCTGTTCTATCGGCGAGGCGGTTTTCTCAATAATTCCTTCCCGCGCAAAAAGAGAAGTAAGCTGCCCGGGATTTTCATTCGAGGATGACATAACCGCAAAAACGGCAAACCAGCTCAGCGACGAGCAAATCAACGCAGTGAATTCAGTCCTTAAGTCCGCAGAAACAGGAAATGTCTCATATCATTATCTTTATGGCCCGACCGGCACCGGCAAAACAGAAGTATTCCTTCAATGCGCGGAATGGTTCCTGAACAAAGGAAAAGGCGTTATTTATCTTGTTCCAGAAATCGGTCTGACCCCGCAAGTTGTAAAAGCTGTTACAGCAAGATTCGGAAACACAGCCGCAGTTTTGCATTCCGGGCTTACGCCAAGCCAGAAACTAAGCGAATGGCGAAGAATTATGCACAAAGAGGCGCGGATTGTGATTGGCGCAAGAAGCGCAGTTTTTGCACCAGTTCCAGATTTAGGAATGATAATCATTGACGAGGAGCATGACGGTTCATACAAATCAGGAGAAACACCCCGATACCACGCAAGACAGGCGGCGATGCACCGTTGCAGTGCGTTGGGAATTCCTTTGCTCATGGGAAGCGCCACGCCGAGCGTTGAAGCATGGCAACTCATGAAAACCGGACGGCTAATCCGGCACACGCTCACAAAAAGACTTGCGGGCGGAGCAATGCCGAAAATCCACGTAATAGATCTTTCAAAGACAGAAAATTCGGGCTGCATAAGCGAAGAACTTGCTGATGAAATCAGAAAAACAGTTGAACACAAAAAACAGACAATCTTGTTCTTGAACAGACGCGGATTCACACATTTTTTCAGGTGCAATTCCTGTGGCTACGAGATAAAATGCAAAAACTGCTCAGTTCCAATGACATATCACAAGGCTGAAAATCGCCTCAGATGTCATTATTGCGGATGGTCAATTCAACCTCCAAGTTCCTGCCCAAAATGCTCAAGCCTTGACGTTGGATACAGCGGATTTGGAACTGAATACATTGAAACAGAAACCCGCGCAAAATTCCCAAACGCAAAAATCATAAGAATCGACACTGATGCCTTGACAAAAAAAGGCGAACTTCAAGAAAAGCTCGACTCTTTCAGAAATGGTGAATACGACATAATGCTCGGAACGCAGATGGTTGCAAAAGGACTGAATTTTCCGAAACTTCAGCTTGTTGGCGTTTTGCTTGCAGACACTGGGCTGCACATGCCAGATTTCAGGGCAAGCGAGCGCACTTTCAGCCTGATTACTCAAGTTGCGGGACGCGCCGGAAGATACTTTCCAGACGGAAAAGTTTTTGTGCAGACTTATAATCCGTACAAAGAGCCTATAAAATATGCCTGCTCTGGCGAAATCGAGGCTTTTTACAATTATGAGCTGGAAACCCGGAAAATTTTGGGATTTCCGCCGTTCAGCAGGCTTGCGCGACTTGTGTTCAGAAGCGCAAAACAAACCCTTGCGGAAAAATTTGCAAATGACTCAGTTGAAATCCTAAAAAAATTCTGCGGAAAAAACACTGACTTGATCGGACCAGCTGAATGTCCTATTTTAAAAATCAGCCAGAATTTCAGATATCAGGTGATTCTTCGTGGTATGGACATCAGGGCAATGCAACAGGCAATCGCAAATTTAGTATACAACTACACCCACCCGGCTTCTGTCTACATTGAATTTGACATTGATCCTGTTTCGCTTTTGTAATTCTTAAATATGCCGGCGGATTCCATCAAACTTTATATCATACAGAAAAAGCCCTTTTGCTGGCGCAGTCGCTCCAGCTTTCGCGCGGTCCTTTGCCTCTAGAATTTCACGGAAAGATTCTGCCGGCGCGTTTATCTTATCAAGATTTATCAGAGTTCCGGTTATTGTCCTGACCATTTTCCACAAAAATGCGTTGGCTTCAATCTCGAAAACCACAATATCCTTGCCATCCGGAAAAGATTTCTGCCGAAAAAAACGGGCTCCCTCAAGATACCTGAAAGTTGAAAGGCTTTTATCACCGCTTGCCGCAAAAGACGCGCAGTCAATTTCCCCGGAAAGACATTTGCAGTAATTGTTAAGGCGCTCGATATTCGGCTCATAATTCACAAACCACGAAAATCGATTGTTGTTCGCAAGAATATTTTTTGGCGTCAGAAAATACCTGTAGATTCGGCTGGTCGCGCTGAGCCGTGCGTTAAAACCTTCCGGAACTTCACAAGAGTCGGTTATGCGGACATCCTGAGGCAAAAATGCATTCAGCGCGCAGACATATTTTTCAACAGGAATTGAGTCAATCGGCGAGAAAAAATTCGCTTTCTGAGCAACCGCGTGGACTCCACTGTCAGTTCTGCCCGAACCATAAAGCGTAATCGGCATTTTATGGAGTTTTTCAAGGGCATTTTCAACTTCTCCCTGGACAGTGCGGAATACATTTTTTTTATCAGCGGAATCCTGACGTTGCCATCCACAAAAATCAGTTCCGTCATACGAAATTGTAAGAAGAATATTACGCACAATCTGCCCTTGTATTAAAATTCATCATCGTTAAGTTCTTTTGTAAGCAAATCATAAAGATTTCTAGCTTTTTCAAGAAGCGGTCCGGGCTTATTTTTAGAAGATTTTCCAAGACCGAAAATTCTTGCGATTGCAGTTTTGGATTCTGAAAGTTTTTTCAGCCTGAGCTGCATATCTTCCTGCTGGCCATATTTGTACTCAAGAAGTCCGCAAAGATAAATCACTCCATCCCAGCCATAGTTTTTGTCCATATCAGGTCCGAAATTGCTTAAAGTTGAACTTTTTTCGGTTCTTGCAGTTTCACAGACAATCGCCTGCTGATAAAAAAACAACGCCTTTCGGTACATGACATCAGAAATATATTTAAAATTGTGCCCAGGAACAGCCATGTCAAGTTCGCGTGTAAGCCAAGCCATCCGCAAAGAAAGAAATGCGCTTTTCATTGTAGGAAGATTGTCCGCCGGCATTTTGCTGTACGTAAGAAGCGCAAGATAATACATTGCGCAGCCGTCATACAAAGTTCTCTCTTTTTTAAGATTGAAATGAGGAAAAATCGTCTCGCACTTTTCGCGGCGTTCCTCCCGTGAATCAAACAGAGAATCTGTTGTGTTTTTGTCACGAAGTTCCTTAAAATCGCTCCAAATCAATGCTGTATAACAGTTCGGGCAAGCTCCAATTTCATAAATCAAAGGATAAATCCGGCCGAATTTTGCAGAAGGCTCAAAAGTCCTGTGCAAATCGTCAGAAAGTTTTCCTGCAATCATTCGTCCGTTTCCGCTGAGCATTACTTCTTTTTCAAAAGTTTTTTTGCAGACCGGACAAGTGCATTTTTCTTTTGACCAATATGAAATCGCGGGTTTCTTTTTTTCGCCGGCAGCAGTTGATTTTTTTACGACAGACACTTATTTCCGCTCCTAGATTTTCTCAATGATTAAATATGCAAGCGCATATTCATTTTCATGTGTTAATGATATATGAATTTTCGCATTTCCGCATTTTTTTTTTAATAAATCGGCAGCTTCATTCTGAAGAATCAGTTCAGGTTTTCCAAATTCATCGTTTTTTACAAAAACATCCTGAAGTTTAAATTCTGCAAGCCCGGTTCCAATCGCCTTTCCAAACGCTTCTTTTGCCGCAAAGCGCGCCGCGTAATGTTCAGCAGAAGCCTGCAGAGAAGAAGAGGAATTCATTTCCGCAGGATTAAAAAAGCGTTGAACCATTTTTCCGTCCTGAAGCCATTTTTTTATGCGGTCGACTTTTACAATATCAATTCCGATTCCGTATATCATTCTGCCTTCTTTTCCGTTTTTTCTTCCACAGTTGAAGAGTCAGAATTTTTTGAACCGTCAGTTTGTTCAGCCTCTGATTTTTGTTCAGTTTCTGTCTCTTCAACAGAATTTTCCGTGGATTTTTCTGAAATTTTCAGAATCACAGAGTCCGCAGATTTTAATTCAATTTTAATTCCATCAGGAACATAATATTCCAAAGGAATTTCATATTCTCCAGGCTCTGAAATATCTTTCAGGTTTGCAAAAACAACCCCAGTTTCCGGAGAAAACGCATCCAGAGTCAATAGTGCGCCAGAAACAGAGATTTCAATTTTTGGAAGTTCCGTTGAAATTTCAAATTTCTCATCAAGATTCAAAATTTCTGGAATAATTTTTGAATATTTTCGGGTTTCTTCCTGCGGCTCAACCTTCACTGTGACTTTAAAGTCTCCTTCCGGAAGAATTTTTATTTTTGAGTTAAAACTGCTGTCAAGTTTGGAATCAACGGAAAAACTGGTTGCAGCGCCATCAACGATAACTTTTTTTGTGTAAATCCGCTTTGTCTTCTCCACAATCCGGGAAGGCCCAACAACTTTAACAGATGCCGGAGAAACATCAAAGTTTGAAATTTTATATCCGTAAGCAGGAGTTCCAGACGCCGCCACTTCTACAGGAATGTATTTCAATATTTTTTCATCCAGAAGAACATTCACCGTCTCAGTTTTTACGCGACATTCAAAAGTATCCAGAAGCTCAAGTTTTTCTGAAACTGAAACCGATACAGGAACCGTATATTCACCTGGCTCAGTGAAATTGCCCAAATCTACTTTTGCAGAAAAATCGTTTTCCTGAATAAAAGCCATATTTTCCTTTGTTGTTGTGACAATAACTTTTACAAATTTCGGAAGATTTGCCGCCGGCATCATAAGTCCCTCGGCTTCAACCGCAAGAGGAACTGTGAAGGTCTTTTTTTGAAGAGAAGTTGTCCTGTTGTAAATATAAAGAAAGAACGCAAGAATAAGACATATAACTTTTGCAGCCCAATTATTTGAAATCCGGTCAATCAACTTGTTTATGTTCATCGATTGTGTCCTCCATATTGAATGAGTCCGGTGTGATTTCCAGAAGATTCTCAAGAATTTTTGTCAGCTCTTTCACTGAAAGGTCGTAATGAAGCTTTGAATCGTAGGCAAGGCTCAATGCGCCGGTTTCCTCAGATACGACAAGAACAACCGCATCAGAAACTTCTGAAAGACCAAGCGCCGCACGGTGACGCGTTCCAAATGTCTTTTTGATGTCGTACTGCTCGCTCAAAGGCAAAAAACAGCCGGCGGCAACAACTTTTCCACCTTGAATGATACAAGCACCGTCATGCAAAGGCGTATCCATCCCAAAAATTGTAACCAGCAGGCTTGAGGAAAGATCTGCATCCAGCTTTGTTCCAGACTGAATTATGTCATCGAGTTTTGTGTGCCGCAAAAAAACCGCAAGCATTCCACGTTTTTGCTTTGAAAGCATTTCCGCCGCAATAAGAACTGAGTCAACATAAGTGTGCTTTGAACGGTGTCCGAACGCGAACCATTGATTTTGCCCAAGTCGCAGAAAAAGTTTTCTGACCTCAGGCTGAAAGACAATCGCAAGCCCGATAATTATCACAGGGGCCGCTGTCTGAAAAATCCACAGCAAAGTATCAAGCTTCAATAGAAAAGCAACAAAATAAGAAATCAAAAGAATCACTGCAGCTTTTAAAATCTGGATGCTGTTTGTTTTTACCATGACCTGATAAGCTTTATACAAGACAAATGTAATAAAACCTATGTCAAGAACTGGACGCACAAAATTATAAACAGCAAGAATGCTGTCAATATCAATTGATTTCATTTCTGTATCCTCTAGTTTTCGCTATCTATTAATATACTCCAAGACTTTCAAAGTATCTACAGTTTCTTTAACATCATGAACGCGCACAAGTTCCGCTCCATACATCACGGAAATCAAGTCCGCGGCCAAAGTTCCAGCCAGGCGGTTCGGAATATCACGTCCGGTAATCTGTCCGATGCAAGTTTTTCTGGAGAGCGCCATAAGAATCTTGTATTTTTTTCCGCAAAGCTCGCCAATATGTTTTATAAGCGCAACATTTCCCTCAAGATTTTTTCCGAAACCGATTCCCGGATCAACAATAATTTTTTCCAGTTCAATTCCCGCTTTCTCAGCAAATGCACAGCGTTCCAAAAGATAACTGTTCACCTCGTTAAAAATATCTTTATAATCTGTGTTCGCCTGCATTTCAGAAGGAATTCCTCTCTTGTGCATTAAAATCACAGGAATTTTTGTTTCCGCACAAAAAGCTGGCATTTCAGAATCGTCCTCAAGCGCAGAAATGTCATTCAAAATATCGGCTCCAGCTTCAAAAGCTGCTTTCATCACATTCTTTTTTCTTGTGTCAACAGAAATCGCAATGTCTGAAGATTTCCTGATTTTTTCAATTACTGGAACAATCCGGCGGATTTCCTCATCTTCGGCAACATATTCACTTCCGGGCCGGGTTGATTCACCGCCCACATCGATTATATCCGCACCTTCGTCTATAAGCTTCAACGCCTCATCAGCTCCACCACGACTTCCTTCCCAAAACGAATCATTTGTGGCGTTCACAATTCCCATCACAAACGCAGGAAGTTTTGTGCCGATAGTTCTGTCGCGAAGTTTCAGTTCAATCATTTTTTCCTCTTTTTATTTTTCCAAGATTTCAAGCGCAGCTTTCCGCAGATTTTCAGGTGCAAGTCCAGCCTGCTCAAGGACTTGGTTTCTTGTTCCCTGATGATAAAATTCCTCCGGAAAAGCCTTTACCGCAATTTTTTCAATTCCATTCTCAGCGCAAAGCCGGGCAAGTTCCTCGCTTATTCCGCCGGTTTTCATTCCATCCTCAACAAAAACAATTCCGTCGTAATTTTTTGCAAGTTCCAGAAAATATTTCTCATCGAAAGGTTTTATAAAACGCAAGGAATAAATGTCGCAAAGTATATTGTCAAAAGAAAGAGAACGTGAAGCCGTAAGAACTTCAGAGTACATTCCTCCTGTTGCAACAAAAAGAATCTTTTTGACTGAATCCTGAGCAAAATCTTCAAATTGAACCGCAAATGAAGGCTCGAAATCCATCGCGGAAACAAAAACGCCGCGCCCTTCCTCAATATTTTTGCCAAACGCAGGAATTTCCGTCGGGCAAGACATTTTTGGGAAACGAATAACCACAGCCTTATCAGTATTAGCGGCATAATTCAAGCAGATGGACAAATCTTTTGCAGTTGCAGGCGACATGATTTTTATATTAGGAACCGGCCTGAAAAGAGAAATATCGAAAAGACCCTGATGAGTTTCCCCGTCATTCGGAACAGCTCCTGCCCTGTCCAATACAATTACAGCTCTAAGATTCTGAAGCGCAATATCGTGGATAAGCTGATCCACCGCGCGCTGCATGAATGTTGAATAAATGCAGACAACCGGAAGCAATCCTCCACGTGAAAGCCCGCCTGCAAAAGTAACAGCGTGCTCCTCCGCAATTCCAACATCAAAAAAACGCTCCGGATAGTGGCGCGCAAAAGTGTCAAGCCCGGTTCCCTTTGACATAGCAGCCGTAACAGCAACAATATCGTTTCTTTTCAACGCAAGATCCATCAACGCATTGCTGAAACTTTCCGTAAAACTAAGGCTGTCAAATTTTTCAACAGTTCCGTCACTGATTGCAAAAGGTCCAACGCCATGGAACCGTTCAGGGTGATCTTCCGCCGGGCTGTAGCCTTTTCCTTTTTTTGTAATCACATGGACCACAACAGGACGCTTCATATTTTTTACCCGGTAAAAAATTGTCTCAAGATCTTTTTCGTTGTGTCCGTCAAGAGGACCGACATATTCGAAGCCAAAATCTGTAAAAAGATTATTTGAAAGCAAAAGCCCTTTCAGCCCGCGCTTAAACCTGAAAACAAATTTTGTAAGAATTTTATTTATTCCAGGAATTTTCTGGATAAAACGGTCAACGTTGTGCCTAAAAGACTGGTACGGCGAAGTCATGGTAATCCGGCTCAAATAACTGGAAATCGCGCCCGTGTTGTGATCAATCGACATCTGGTTGTCGTTCACGATGACTATAAGATTTTTTCCAAGTTGACCTGCATTTGAAAGAGCCTCGAAAGCCATTCCGCCGGTAAGCGCACCATCGCCAATAACCGCGATGACTTTTCCATCTTGTTTCTGAATATCACGCGCAACCAGAAGTCCTAAAGCCGATGAAATTGAAGTAGAAGAATGACCATTGTCAAAATAATCATGTGGCGACTCTTCTTTTTTAGTGAAACCAGAAAGTCCATCCGCAGTCCTCAATGTTGAAAACTGGCTGTAACGCCCAGTAAGAAGCTTATGTGCATAACACTGATGGCTGACATCCCAAATTATCGCATCTTTCGGACTTTCAAAAACCCGGTGAAGCGCAATTGTCAGTTCAACAACGCCAAGATTGCTTGCAAGATGCCCACCGTTTTTTCCGACAACCTCAATGATTGTCCTGCGGATTTCAGAAGCAAGTTCCTTAAGCTGTTTTTGTGAATATTTCTTTATATCGTCTGGCGAATGAATTGATGAAAGCAGCAAAATAACCTCTCACTTAAAAAAAAGACCGGGACAAAAACTTCTGACCCGGTCTCTCAAGACATATCAAAGTAAACTACTTTGCCTTATGTCTATTTTTTCTAAGCATCTTCTTACGCTTATGTGTCGCCATCTTCTGGCGTTTTCGTTTCTTTCCACAAGGCACGATGGCACCCCTCTACTAGTAAAGTAGATTTATTATGTTACAAATAACCGCTTAGGTCAATACTTCAAAGCTGAATTTCTTCAAAATATTGCTTTAAATTTTTCTGGACTTCAAAAAACATCTTTTCACTGTCGGAAGCATCAATTTTCACTGCGCCCGGAATATCCGCCATAAAAGTATACTGTTTCTTTGCATATTTCCGGCTGTCGTGCTGAATTTCCTGCAAAACTTTATCCGAATCAGTCCGCAAAGTACCATCCTCCAGAAACCATTCCCTATAGCCAATAGCCTGCATTCCCGGAGAGTTTTTTCCGAATCCCTTTTCATAAAGAGAACGGACCTCATGCCCAAGCCCGTTTCCAAACATTTTTTCAACCCGAAGATTTATTCTTTCATACAATTTCTGGCGCTCTGTCTCAAGAATAATCACCTTAAAGTCGTAATTTTCCCGCATTTTTGAGCTAACCTTAAAAAATGACCTTGGTTTTCCTGTTGAATAAAACACTTCCAGCGCCCGGCAAATCCTATACTCATCATTTTTGTTTATTTTTGCCGCACTTTCAGGATCAACAGAATTCAGCTCCGCATAAAGAGCTTCTTTTCCTTCCCTTTTTATTCTTTCTTTTAATTGATTTCTTATTTTTTCATCAGAGACAGGCGTTTCAGGAAGCCCAAGAATAAAATTTCGTATATAAAAACCAGTTCCGCCTGCAACCAAAGGAATTTTTCCGCGCGAATAAATTTCCGGACAGCAGGAATCCGCCATAGAGACAAAATCCGCCACAGAAAACTGCTGGCTTGGCTCAAGAATGTCAATAAGATGATGTTTCAGCTCTTTTTTTTCAGATTCGTCAGGCTTTGCTGTTCCAATGTCAAGCCCTTTATAAACCTGCATTGAATCCGCGCTTATAAGCTCAGCTTTGTCTTTAAAACAAGAGAGACTGCTTTTTCCAAAAAGTCTTATGGCTAAAGCAGTCTTTCCTGATGCAGTTGGCGCGAATAGAACAACAACTGGTATCCGCATATTTTTTATCTGTTTGATGTATCTTCGATTCTATAAGTTACTTTATTGCAGAACAATTGGCGTGCGGCCAAAGAAACTGCCTTTCCCGCATTTTTTTCAATCTCTGGGTCATTGATTTTTGACATCTGATAAGCACGGCGGCTTGCCGCAACTGTAATCATATAAATATTATCTTTAAAACCAATCAACTGCTCCAAAGGAAAAATTGTATCCATTATTACCACCTCAATTAAATGAAAATTTTAAAGTTTTTGCGTAAAGCTAAATAATATTTCCATTATATACAAATTAAACTTTAACGTCAAACAAAAGAATATCAAAAAAAACAACATAAAAAAAACGAGGCTTCCGAAGAACAACGTTTCCAGAAGCCTCGCCGACCGATTTTCACGGTCATCGGAGAGAGTTTATCAGCTTATTTACAAGCTGATATTAATATAACACCAAGATAAAAACGTGTCAACAAGAAAAAGAAAAATTTCAGTTTTTTTTAAGATTTTTTTTTCACTGAAAATTATTTTTTAGGCAAAAGAAAATAAGTAAGATTCCAGTAAATTTGCTGACTAAAAAAAATCATTTTTTTTTAAATTTTTGCATTTTGGCTATTGACACTTTTTTTTATATTTTATATATTAATGAAGCATTCACGAAATGCAAGGGCTATTAGCTCAGGTGGTAGAGCA